>CAYJII010000001.1:0-4465 GCA_964370225.1 uncultured Oscillospiraceae bacterium
GTATATCCTTATGAACTAAACGCTTTTCTTTTAGGACACAATGTATTTGAAGATGATACTTCGATGAATGATGCAATAACAGCAAGGGATAGTGGTGAAATTGTCGTTTCAGGTCCATATAAGCTCGCTGGTGGTCAAGTAGGAATTGTTATACGCAATCCCGTCTATATTGATAATGAATTTGCTGGATTTTCTGCTGTGGTGCTTCATGCTGATAAGCTTTTAGCATCAATTGGGGCAACAAACCTCCCAAATCTGGGATATGAACTTAAAATTTCCTCCACATATCAAGACGAAGAAGTAGAACTATTTACTTCCGTAGACTATAATTCTCACTATGCAAGCAATTATCATTTTAAATTTGGCGATGCGGACTTGCAAATGGACTTACATACAAAAGATAAAACACGAGATGTTATTACAAGTTTTATAGCATGTTTTTTTGTTTTACTAGCTATCAACTTGCTTGCATGTAGATACATAAAAAAAGCTCATATAGCCAGAGAAAAATTAACTAATAAGCTTGAAACTGACTCTTTAACAGGTGCTCATAATAGGGTGAAAGTTGAAAAATATTTTAAAGAAGCAAAGGGTGCTGAATTTGCGTTATTCTACCTAGACCTTAATAAGTTTAAGCCTGTTAATGATAATTATGGTCACGAAATGGGCGACAAAGTTTTGATTGCCTTTGTACAAAGAATGAGAACTATATTAAAGAGAGATAGTATTGTCGCAAGAGTCGGAGGGGATGAGTTTGTAGTCATAGCCCCAAATGTTACAACTGATGCGGAAGCCTTATCAATAAGCCGCCGTATAAAAGAAAGATCAGAGGCTGTATTTTCTTTTGACGATGTTAAGATAAAAATTTCTTCTAGTATTGGATATGTATTTTCAAGAGATGCAGAAGAGTTATCCGATTTATTAGCAATCGCTGATAAAAAAATGTATGCCGAAAAACAAAAAAATAGTAGCAGATAATAAAGTCACTTATACCAATATTTTTTAGCTGCAACATAGCAATACAATTTCAGTTACATCTGTGCCGAAAATTCTTTGACATTCACACCGAATACGCATACCCTGTACAGTAAAAATAAGCTGACACTTCTATGAAGTGTCAGCTTATTTTTATCTACTCCTTTACAAACTAAAACGGATAGTCAAAAGACTATCCGTTTTAAAATATCGTATCGGTTATATGTTATTTAGTTAATTAAGCTTCTTTTGCTGTTTCTTCTCTGCGTTTTTTTGAAAAGAATGCAAAGATTACTTCAACTATAAGAATAACTGCCATAGCCCAAGTCCAGCTGTCAACGATGATCATAGGATTTCTCATGTCTTCAGTTAGAATGAACAGAACGATTGCGCCGATTGCAGGTAGAATGCCTAACAGTCTAGCAAGACCTCTGCGTTTGATTTCTTCATCAGAATCGTCTTCTTCATCTTGGTTTTTCTTTTTAGTGAAGTATCCGATTAATAGGATGATTGAAATAAGTGCAGTTGTTATTGCCATGATTAGGTTAAGTAGTGCCCATGCAGGTGCAGCAGCAGTTGGAACATCTTCTTCTTCGATGTCAACTTCGTCATCTTCTGGAGCTGGCGCTGTTGGTACTGCGTCGTCTTCGATATCTACTACCGGTGGCTCAACGTCTGGTACTGGAGGCACTGGAACGATTAGAGCTGGTACTACTGGCGGTACTACAGGTGGTACTACTGGTAGTGGAGTGATAGTTAATGTACCGTTTACTACTGTTACAAGGTAGTTATCATCTGCAACATATGTAGCTGTGATTGCGTAATCAGCAGGTACTTCGCTTAGGTCGTTACGAGCTATAGTGAAGTCCATTGCGTCAGTGCCTTGTAAGCCGTCAATTGCAGCAGTGAATGCTGGGTCAGCAGTTCCTGTTACTTTTGTAAAGCTAGCTACTGTAATTGTTACAGGAGCTGGATCAACTTCAGCAACGATTTCAGTTTCAACTGAATCATAACCTTCAGCAGATGCACGAACTGTGATTGTGTAAGAATCTGAATCAATTACTTCTGGCATTTCAGCTGTGAATGGTGCGCCGTCAATGCTATACTCGATTGTTGCTGTTGGTACAGATGGAACTGCAGCTAAAACAGCTTCATGAGTTGCAGCATCGTATGTGCCAGTGTAAGGAGTTGCTACGATTCCTAATGTTGTGTTGTTTGTGATGAGTAATTCACTTGGAACATATTCTACTTCATAGTTGCCTAAATCTGTTGTTTGTGGGCCTGTTATTGTAATATCATATGTGCCAGGTAAAGTTGTTTCATCAGCAATTGTGTCAAGTATAATATCATCAGCTAAGCCGATATTTTCTAATGTATCATTGCCATGTAATACGCCTGCTGATAGAACGCTAAGTACTGGTGTACTTCCAAATTCCATTGCGTATGGTGCAGCTGTTACAGTTAGAGGTGCAGCCGTAATTTTTAGTGATGCTGGCATTCCCACTTCCCAATTTTGGTAGTTGCCACTTGGATCTGTAACCATAACGCTAAAGTTTGTTTCGCCAAAGTTAATTCTGCTTGGAATTTCTTCAGTGTAACTTCCACCATCAATGCTGTAAGTTACTTCAAAATTGCTTATGTCTAGTTGCTCGTTTGTAACTCCATCAATTAAAACAATTTTCGATGGGTCAAATACTAATGCTGTTGAGTCATATTCTTGTTCTAAGTCAAATACGTCTGCATTTAATTCAGTGTCAGTGTGGAAATAACCTTGAACAATTTCTAACTCGCCATCTGTATAATTGATTATGTAGTTAGTAGTCTCTACTA
Source organism: uncultured Oscillospiraceae bacterium (assembly GCA_964370225.1). GTDB lineage: Bacteria > Bacillota > Clostridia > Oscillospirales > Ruminococcaceae > CAYJII01. Next base: position 2,806 of record CAYJII010000001.1, read on the forward strand.
TTGGATTTGCTTTTGTAGTTACAGCATATTTACCTACAAAATCACCAGCTTGTGCTGTTGTAGTGTATGGTGCTGTGCCGATTTCAGTTGCAAGCCAAGCATTGTCTTCAGAAGAATATTTATATTCTGTTTTATCAGCTACATCAAATCCAAATTCAGTTGGAATTGCTTCGTTGAATTCATATTGAGTTGGGTTAACTACTGGAGAAACATTGATTGTTGCTCTAGTTACATTTAATACACCAACTGTTGTGTTGTCTATAGTAAATGTGTAGTTTTGACCTGCTTGTAAATCATTTGTGCTTGTAATTGTGATGTTGTAAGTGCCAACATTTCTTGCGTTTTCGTCTGTAGTATCGTAATTAGTTCCTACTACTGGAGCACCACTTTGTAGTGTTTCTTCGCCAGCAATATAACCAGTTACTGCATAACGTGTAGCTAAATCTGTTGCTTCTTCACCGTAAATAATATCTTCATGATTTATAGGTGAAACTGTTAGTTCGATTGGATTTACTTGTGCGTAAACATTGATAACCGGAGAGTCAACGTATCCTTCTAATGTTGCTTTTACGTAAACTGTCATGTCGTCATTGTTATTTCTAACTGTTGGTGCAGTTGTTGACCATGAATCGTCTAAGCCAGTTTCAGAATACCAAATTGTTGCGCCAGTAACATCTGTAGTATTTTCGTTAGTTACTACAATATCTTCTACTGCAATGTGGTCAGCTGCATCATAAATGTCGTTGTAACCGTTTGCTGTGATAACTAGTCTTTCAGAAGCATCATATTCATATTGTGCAACTAAAACTATGTCAGCAGTGATTGCAGGTAGAGTACTGCCAGGTGCATAAGTAGTTGTTTCGCCTTCTACTAACCAGTTAGTGAAGTCATAACCTACTTCTTCAGTCATACCAGCTGCTGCTAGTGTTAGAACCTCAGGAGTAGTTCCACCGTTTACTGTGATAACTTCATCATCACCAGTACCATTAGCACCAGCTTCGTAAGTTACAGTGTAAGTAGTAGCTTCTTTTGTCCAAGGACCATAGATTGTAACGCTATCTGTGATTTCTGTAGTTCCAAAGATAAATGGAACTTTAGCGCCAGTTGTATCTATTGTGTACCAACCATTGCTATCAAATTCGAAAGTATTTAATAGACCTACTACTGTTTCTGGAGCTACTGTTGGTTTTACAACTGAATTGCCGTGTGTTGCTGTTGTCGCAGTTGGAACGCTAGGAATATCAGTAACTTCTAAACCTTCTGCTGCGTCAACTGTTGGAACATCGCCAGCAAATTCAAATGTTACATTGTATACGTTTGCTTCTGATGTCCAAGGACCGTATAGAGTCATTGAATCAGTGATTGTATCTGTTGCAAAGTTAAACTCTGTAGTTGCGTTTTGTACTGTTGCACTTGTATACCATGTTCCAGTGAATGTAAATGTTTCACTTGTTCCAACTAATGTTGTTGGATCTACTGTTGGTGCTGTTATTGTTGTATCATGTACTACACCAGTAATAGTAGTTGGTGCTGTTGGAGGTGTTACTCCGTCAGCTGCTTCAGGTGCATCTACAAATTCAAAGTTAACATTGTATTCGTTTGCTACTGATGTCCAAGGACCGTATAGAGTCATTGAATCAGTGATTGTATCTGTTGCAAA
>CAYJII010000001.1:4565-120817 GCA_964370225.1 uncultured Oscillospiraceae bacterium
CGTCAGCTGCTTCAGGTGCATTTACAAATTCAAAGTTAACATTGTATTCGTTTGCATCTTTTGTCCAAGGACCGTATAAAGTCATTGAATCAGTGATTGTATCTGTTGCAAAGTTAAACTCTGTAGTTGCGTTTTGTACTGTTGCACTTGTATACCATGTTCCAGTGAATGTAAATGTTTCACTTGTTCCAACTAATGTTGTTGGATCTACTGTTGGTGCTGTTATTGTTGTATCATGTACTACACCAGTAATAGTAGTTGGTGCTGTTGGAGGTGTTACTCCGTCAGCTGCTTCAGGTGCATTTACAAATTCAAAGTTAACATTGTATTCGTTTGCTACCGATGTCCAAGAACCATATAGAGTTGTCGGAACAGTGATAGGTGTATCAAAACTGAACTTTGTTGTTGAATCTTGAGTTGTTTCGCTTGTGTACCAACCATTAAATGTAAATGTTTCGCTTGTTCCAGTTAATGTTGTTGGTGTGTAATTTGGGTCTGTTGCATTATTATTATAAATAATATTTTGTGTTGCTGGAGTTTGTGAAGCTGCTACACCGTCATCAACTAATGTTGGTGCGCCACTTACCACAAAGTCTACTGGGTAAACTGCATCTTTATAGATAGCATAAACTGATAGATTTCCACCTATGTTTTTAAAAGTAGATTGTGCGTAAGGGAAACCATCTGTTCCTTCTGAGTGGAAAATTTCTGTTCCGCTCTCTAGTACTGTATCCTCTGCGTTAAACTGCCAGTGGCTAAATTCTTTGCCTACAGGAGCAGTAAACATAAACGTTTCTACATTTACCGTTGAACCGTGAGCAAAACCGCTAGTTATATAAGGATCAGTAATTGGAGCTGTTGCAGTACCACCGTTTGCAATGTAAGTAATTGTGTATGTGTTTTGTGTTGCTGTCCAAGAACCATATAGAGTTGTCGGAACAGTGATAGGTGTATCAAAACTGAACTTTGTTGTTGAATCTTGAGTTGTTTCGCTTGTGTACCAACCACTGAAAGTATAAGTATATCCGTTTTCATCTATATCACTAGTGTTATATGTTGGTGTAGTTGCTGTGTCTTTATGTTGAACTTCTTGTGTATCTGGAGTAGCAGGTGCGCCTGTTGGTGCGCCTGTAACATTAAACGATACTTCGTGATCAACAATTGCGTATAGATTGTAGTTGTTGATGATAGAAATATTAGTGTTGTCAACAATTGTCACAACGCCATCTCTATCGCCAGCAGTCTCTGACCAACCGATAAAGTCTTGAGTTGTTCCTAAATTTAGAGCGCCTTCTGCACTTGTTGCATCAGTAGAAATTTGATCTAAAGTAGTTCCAACCGCTACATCTTTAGTTGCTAGTATATTGTTGTCTTGATCATAGAAAGTTACAGATACATTAGGAGTAACTCCGCCTTTATCAACGATCATTCCATCGATATGAACAGCTTGATAGTAGCTATTTTCGCTAACTTCAGCTGATGAACCAGCTTTAACTATTCTAATCCATACGATTTCAAAAGCGTATTGAGTTTTAGCTTCTAAAGCCTCTGCTTGTGCTAAGTAAGTGCTAGTCTCACCAGTGAAAACTTGGTTTCCGTTTTTGTCAGTAAGACCAGAAAGAGCTGTGTATTTTCCGTCTTTTGCCATTTGGATTAATACATCATATGCATTCCAATCAGCATTAGTTTTGATATGTTCAGCGCCACTTGCTTCTTTAGTAGCGTTGTCAACAAACACTTGGTTTGTTAAGTATTTTTCAACTTCAACACCAGATACGTCTTCAACAAGCATGTTTCCATTGCTAGCACTGAATACAATGTTTCCGTCGTCAATAAATTGACCTTCGCCTAAGTTGTTGTAGTATTGGCTTGAATCTCTTAATGACTCAATATCAACTGTGCCATCGATTGTGTCTGGTAGTAGTATATGCAATGAAGCGCCACCAGCATAATAATTGATTGGATCTTCTTTATTAATTGGAAGTTGTGGAGAAACAGGGTTTGAAGTAAAACTTTCTTCTCCTTTAGTGTAAGTTACGTCTGCTTTAATATTTGTGTCATGTAAACCATTTACAGTGTCATCTTTTGCGATAATAGGAATATTGTAGTCTGTTGCTGTTGTTGGCATATTACCAACTTCAAAAGTTACAACTTCTCTTCCATTTTCATCTGCAGAAATTGTGAAAGTGTTACCTTTGTAGCTAAATGTGCCATCGTTATTATCAGTTAATGCACTGTAGTCGATTGCAAATTCATCAGAAATTGTATCTACGATTTTTGTGCCTGTAGCTGCAATTTCAATTGCTTGTAGCGCACTATTCAACTCATCGATGCCACCATTTGAATGAACACCATCAGTTGATTTTATATCGTTTTTCAACAGATTTTCACCAGTTGCACTAACATTGATTCCAACTGTATGGATAGTCGCATTATAACCTGCACCTTTTAAAGTTGCAGCTTGTATTGTTCCATTCCATGTAGTATCAGTGTGTGAAGTTCCATTAGTACCTGGATTTCCGTCTGTGATAAATATGATTTGAAGTGGTCTTGTTGTATCCGTTCTGCCATTTGCAAATTCAATTGCTTGTTTAAGTGCAGCAGTATAGTCAGTTCCACCGTCAACATATGTATTGTCTAAAGTTGCAACTATTTCAGTATTGCTAGTTTTAAAGTTAACACTGCCATATGTAGAAGTGTCAAATAATACTAATGCAACTCTACTGTCAGGTTGTGCTAATATTCTATTAGTTAGGTTAGTAACAGCAGTTTCAGCTTTTTCCCATTTGCCGTCTTTAGCCATACTACCTGATCTATCCATTACAATAATAACATCTGATCCTGAAACTACAGGTGTGCCTTGTAATGTAAATGTGATATCAGCTTTGTAAGTAGTTTCGTCAGTCCAAGCAGCTGTTTTATTAACAGTTACTTCACCGCCGTCACTTGAGCCACCAGTTGCAGTAGCTGCATAGTCTGCTACTTCGATGTAGTAAGCTTTACTACTTTTCCAGCCACTTACTCTCATGTCCCAGTTAATTCTAATAACTGAAGATCCTCCAGCATATGCTTTAACTGTAGCAGTAGCAGTTTCTACTCTAGCTTCAGTTGCAGTAGCAGTTGTATAATTCACGATAGTTGATTTGCTAGTTGTCCAACCAGATCTATATATTTCCCCCAAAAGATTGTCTCCAATTGGGTAAGTAAAACTGATTTCTTGACCAATAGCAATTTTATATGGGTCAGCTTGTGTTCCTGAACCAGTTGCCCCAGCAGGTAATACAACTGATTCTGGTGTAGCAGCTTGTAGTTCTGGTAATACAGTTGCTTGTGGTTCTTGTACAACAGGCGCAGTTATAACAGGTGCATAGCTAAAGTAAGCAACTGCTGCTTCGCCATTTAAAGTGTAGTCTATTTCAACTTCATATGTAGCTTTTTCGTCAGCAGTTAGTACTTCGAATGCTGCTGTAGCTCCACCGATTGTATTGCCATTCATACGAATTGCAACGATTTCTGCATTTTCACCAGCTGCAGCTGAAACACTTACAATTGTGCCTGTGGCAGTTTGTGAGCCCTCAACCATTAAAGGTGAATTTGAGAATGTTGGTGTTACTGCACCAATACGCTCTGGTGTGTAAGAAAATGCTGCTGTATATTCAACCATTTTAGTTTCGTATACAGGTTCTTGAGGTTCTACTGGAGTTTCGCCTTCTGCTGGCGTTTCACCCTCAGTTGTTCCCTCTTCTGTTGTTACTTCCACTAAAGTTGGTTTTGTGTAAGAAACAACGAAATTTAATGTGTCTGCGCTTGTAGCTGTGTATTGAGCAGTTGTGCCCTCTACAGGAGTTTCACTACCAGGTAGTGTTATGCCTGTAACCACAGCGCCCTCTGTTGCTGGAGCTACAGCAATATCGATAATTTCATTGCCTTCTCTCAAAACAGAGTTGATTGATACTGATAAATCTCCCGCATTTACATCTTGATCTAGTAAGGCAGCTGCAACTGGTACAAAGTTTTGTAGTAAAATCCCAGCTATGAGCAACCAAACGATAGATGTTTTCAAGAAAATGCTTTTTGTCAGTTTCGTCATTGTAATCCCTCCTAAAATAATAATCCCTAAGATATATAGAAATACTCCCCGATTTAAAACCGCTGTTTTAAACAAGTATTGTCTAACAAAAAAGAAATATGAACGAATGGTCTAAACAACATATTGTACACCTTTGTTGTTTACAATCACTATTATATTATCCCAAGGTTACATTTACGTTACATTTTAGCTTTTATTGCAAATTATTTTTTATTTTGTATTTTTTCACAGAAATAATTCAATTGCACCGAAATATTTTATTGTAAATGTACAGTCAATGAAATAAGTTAGTATAACACAACTAATTTTATGTTCAAAACTAAAATTATTCATGTGTTTTTTGCGTGATAAAAAAACGCATATTCTGCGTTATGGTATACATTATATACTAAATACGTTTGAAAATCAAGTGCTTTTACTAAAATAATTCGCCAAATTATATATATAATATGAATGTAAGTTTATAAATGCGACTTTTTTACTACTTGTACTTTCAATTTTTTATGATATACTATATAAAGTAATATTAGTTACATATTTTAATGTACTAAAGTAATATTTTGAGGTGTTGAAATGGAGTCAATAAAACAGCTATATAGAATAGGAAGAGGACCATCAAGTTCTCATACAATGGCGCCTGAGTTTGCATGCGAATATTTTATCGAAAAAGTGCCGAATGCAGCCCGCTATCGAGTAACGCTTTTCGGCTCGCTTGCCAAAACTGGTAAGGGTCACATGACAGATACGGCGATATACTTAGCGCTAGGGAAAGAAAAAACTGAGATTGTTTGGAATGACACCGAGGAAGATTTGCCACATCCGAATACCATGTTGTTTGAAGCGCTAGATGAAAACGGTGCTTTAATTAGCGATTTGAGAATATTTAGCGTTGGTGGCGGTAAAATCGTTATCGAAGGCGAAAAGCCACATGCAGCGCCAAATGTTTATCCACATAAAAACTTCGAAGAGATTAAAGAGTACTGCGACAAAAAGCATATGCGTTTATGGGAATATGTGCGCGAAGTTGAGGGACAGGATATTTTTGCATTTTTAGCAGAAGTTTGGGATAAAATGAAACAATCCATACACAATGGCTTGCGTGTAGAAGGTGAACTTCATGGTGGTCTTCAAGTTCAACGTAAAGCTAAATATTTATACAACCAGCGTCATATCGACGAATCATCTGAAACTAGAGAAAATCGACTAGTTTGCTCGTATGCTTTTGCAGTTAGTGAAGAAAATGCAGGCGGTGGAATAATAGTTACTGCGCCAACGTGCGGCGCTTGCGGAGTTTTGCCTTCCGTATTATACTACATGCAACAAAAGAAAAATTATTCTGATTTCGAGATTACAAAAGCTCTCGCTACTGCAGCGGTAATAGGTAATCTTATTAAAACTAATGCGTCCATCAGCGGTGCAGAATGTGGTTGCCAAGCGGAAATCGGCAGTGCTTGTTGCATGGCAGCAGCAGGCCTTTGCGAGTTATTCCAAATGGATTTAGACCAGATTGAGTACGCAGCCGAGGTTGCTATGGAGCACCATTTAGGTCTTACATGCGATCCAATTAATGGATTGGTACAAATTCCATGTATCGAGCGCAATGCTGTCGCGGCTATGCGTGCTATCAACTGCTTAAGCCTTGCAAATTTTCTAACACACACAAGACGTATTTCACTCGACCTTGTAATAAAAACTATGTACGAAACTGGTCTGGATTTATTTAGCAAATATAAAGAAACAAGTGAAGGTGGACTCGCCAAAATATATCACGAGGTGTAAAACTGAAATTTTTCTGTAAAAATGAAAAAAATAGGTGATTTTTCAACTTAAATATGTTATAATAAACCGAATGTCAAGAATTTTGATACAATTAAGTACTAACAGAATATGGAGAATATATTTATGGAAAGCAAATCGTATATAAAACCTGGATTTTTTTCTGAAAACGTTGCGGATTCCAAGCGCTTAGAATTTGATGTGAAAAATCAAGTGTTAATTCAAAACTCAAAAACAGTAGATTTTGTTTTTGCAGGCGATTCCATAACTCAAGGGTGGGAGCTAAACGCCTACTTTAACAAACCAGGACAACTAATAATCAACAGGGGCATTGGCGGAGATATCACAAAATATATGTGCAAACGCTTTGTCGCTGATGTCGCTCAACTAAAACCCATGCACTGCATCCTTATGATTGGTGTAAATGATGCTTGGGATTTGCAATATGACCATTTTAGAAGAGAAACTCCCAAAACCACAGAGGCAGTGCTAAAAAACGCTGCTAACAATATTTTTGAAATAGCTAAAGTCTGTAAAGAGCGCTACATCAACCTTATCATATGCTCAGTGCTTCCTACTAACATGCATTGGACTAGCGAAGATGGTGAGCGCAAAAAATATATCGTAGCACTAAATAACTACTTAAAACGTCTTTGTGAAGAAAATAGCCTAATTTATGTAGACTACCACAGCAAGATGGTAAAAGAAGACGGGTTGACTATTATTGATAATATCACTACAGATGGGTTACATCCTGATGTGTTCGGCTACAATATAATGGCGGACGTTTTGCGTGAAACTTTATGCAAGTATAATATAGAAATGTAATCTTCTATATATAGTAAACAAAATACATATTTAAGGAGAATTTTATGTTTGATAAAAATAATGATTTTATTAAAGTCAAAATGGAAGTCCAAAAGCACATCGCAATTGTTGCGCATGATAATAGAAAACAAGATTTAGTTGAGTGGGTGAAAATCAACAAAGATATGCTCTCAAAACATTTTCTTTGCGGAACAGGCACTACTGCTAAAATTATCTCAGAGCAAACTCATTTGCCTGTAACAGGTTTTAACTCAGGCCCACTCGGTGGTGACCAACAAATTGGTGCAAGAATAGCCGAGGGACATATCGACTTTATGATATTTTTCTGGGACCCACTTGCTGCACAACCACATGACCCCGATGTAAAAGCATTACTTAGAATTGCTGCTTTATACGATATACCTGTCGCTACAAATCAGTCGACCGCTGACTTTTTGCTATCCTCCCCTCTTATGATGCAAGAGTATGATCGCACAGTAATCGACTATGCGCAAAGAATAAAAAATCGCGCAAAAAAATATAATTTAGACTAAAAATAGTTTTATATTGTAAGCAAAGGTGAAAATATGAAAAAATCTTTTAACACTCTGTACTATACACAGCTTTCTCTTTTATCCGCAATAATAATTATAATGTCAATCGTTCCATTTTTAGGATATATTCCACTAGGCTTTATGAACGCTACTATAATTCATGTGCCCGTTGTAATCGGTGCCATAGTTTTAGGCCCCAAAGCAGGTGGAATACTCGGTTTTGTCTTCGGAATAACTAGCCTTATTAATAACACTATCCGACCAAATGCCACTTCATTTGTATTCACCCCTTTTTACACTCTAGGTGAAGGTGGCTCGAACTATTTTAGCTTACTTATTTGCTTGCTCCCACGTATATTAATTGGAGTTTTTGCAGGATACATCTTTATTTTCGGAGTTAAATTTTTGCGCTCAAAATTTGCCGCTAGTGTCTGTGCAGGTATTGTAGGCTCGCTAACTAACACAATTTTAGTTATGCTTGGGATTTTCTTTTTCTTCGGAGAGGATTATTCTACAGCTCGAGGCATACAGTACGATGAGCTGTTTTCTGTGATAGCAGGAATTATAGGATCTGTCGGAGTTATTGAAGCGATAGTGTGTGCAATATTAGCCGCTATCGTAAGTACCCCACTACTAAAAATGATAAAAAAATATTAATGTAAAGCCGCTGATTTTATTAATCAGCGGCTTTTTCGTTAACACTAATATTGCCCATGTAAAATTATTTTCTCAAAACACTTGACAAATTTATATTTGTATTGTATTATTGTGTTAGTACAACAATGTACTAACACAATAATTAAGGAGGGATAATTTTGTGGGAACTAAATAATGCTCAACCGATTTATATGCAAATAGTCGAGAAAATGAAAACACAGATTATTTCAGGAGAACTGAGCCCTGGAGATAAAATACACTCCGTCCGAGATTTAGCGTTAATTGCTGGTGTTAATCCAAATACTATGCAACGAGCTTTATCCCAGCTTGAAACTGAAGGGCTAGTTGTTACTCAGCGCACAATGGGTCGCTTTATTACTAACGATACAGCGCTTATTAACAACCAAAAAGCAGCGGTCGCACAAGTGTTAATATCAGAATTTATCTCAAAAATGAGGGATATCGGTATCTCTCAAGAACAAGCAATCAATATGCTAATGACAAGTAAGGAGAATGTGTAAATGAATTCACCCATTTTAGAATGCAGAAATTTAGTTAAGACATATGGTGGAATTGTTGCGCTTAAAGGCATCAATCTAACTATCCCTAGAGGAAAAATCGTGGGACTACTCGGTTCAAACGGTAGTGGAAAAACCACGATAATAAAACTAGCAAACGGACTTTTAACTCCAACAAGCGGAGAAATTTTAATCGGCGGTATGCCACCTTCCCCCGCAACAAAAAGCATCGTTTCTTATCTACCTGAGCGAACATATTTAAACATGGGCATGAAAGTTAAGGACTTTTTATGTTATTTCAATGATTTTTACGCTGATTTTGACATAGTAAAAGCAAACGAAATGCTGCATCGTTTAGGAATTAGTCCAAATCAAACACTTAAAACTATGTCAAAGGGTACAAAAGAAAAAGTGCAACTTATCTTAGTAATGAGCAGAAAAGCTGAACTTTACCTTTTAGATGAGCCAATAGGTGGGGTTGACCCTGCTGCAAGAGACTACATCTTAAACACAATACTAACAAATTATAATGAAAATGCTACGATTATTATTTCCACCCATCTTATTTCCGATATAGAAAATGTGCTGGATGATGTAATCTTCATCTCAAATGGCGAAATAAACATGCACGCAACCGTTGACAGTATACGTGAACACCGCGGAATAAGTGTTGATGCGTTGTTTAGGGAGGTATTCAGATGCTAGGAAAATTAATTAATTACGAATTCAAAAATTTAGCAAAATTATTTTTACCACTAAACGCTCTTGTTCTTTTAGTGAGCTCACTCAGTCGATTCTCACTAGTCTTTGCGGATAATAATCTTATGTCTATTTTCATCGGTTTATCCTTCATGCTATACGGTCTTACTTTGCTAGCATGTAATGTTGGAGTGTTTGTTTTACAGGTAGCTTCTTTTTACAAAACAACATTTGGAGACCAAGGCTATCTTTCGCACACATTGCCAGTCAAAGGTTCAAGCTTACTATTCTCAAAACTACTGGTTGCAGGTACTTGGACTATCCTTTCTGCTGTAGTAACATTAGTTTCCGTCTATATACTCTCAATCGGATTTATTTCATGGAATGATATTACTATCGGACTTTCGTACCTTATCAATGCAGTCTCAACGGTGCTAGGAATGCCACCTACTGTATTAATCATTATTGCGGTGATTTTATCAATCTTAGGAGCATTTGCTTCCTACATCATATTCTTCTCTGCAATAATAATTGGGCATAGATTTGGTAAGCACAAAATTTTAGGTGCAATAGCTTCATACATCGGAATATATGTAATCTCACAAACTATAAACTCCGTGTACTTTTTATTCTTCTCTGTTGCATCAGAATTAAATGACACCACTTACGATTTGTATTATTACTCAGACAGCGTCCCAGTTTTAGCAAATACCTTTCTTTGGCCGCTCATCATAATTAACTTTGCAATATACATTGCTTTGTACATTGTTTCTCATAAAATCATGAATAAAAAAGTCGATTTAGATTAGTAAGATAGAATCAGCTTTAAAAAAACTTGACCTTTAATGGTCAAGTTTTTTTGTTTGTATGCAGTATTAATCCATAAATCTTGCTCTACCTAAGAAACACGTTAGTATATACTAACTAAAATATTTTTATATTTTTATGTAATTTTAATATATTTCACAAATTATCCACAGTTTTTTCTGCAAATCAGTTATAATTATAGTAATTATAACTGATTTGAGCATAGTTTTGGATGACAAAATTTATATAAGCAAATTTTAATAGGAGGTTTAGTATGAACGAAAACATTTTGACCACTTTCTGTAAAACAACAGAAGAGCAACACAAACTTGAGCAAATTGCAAATGTTATTGATTTAATGGGTAATGATCCTGATAAGTTAATCCAGATACTGCATTCGGCGCAAGAGATTTATGGATGTCTGCCACTAAACGTGCAAACATTCATCGCACAGTCTATGAATATACCTATTGCAGAAGTATCAGGCGTTGTAACATTTTACTCCTTTTTCTCCACAAAACCTAGAGGCAGGCATATTATCCGTGTTTGCATGGGTACTGCATGCTATGTCAGAGGCGGCAAAAAGCTAGTGGAAGCACTGCAAACAATGCTTAACATCGAGCTTGGTGATACCACAGCAGACGGAGAGTTTACGCTCGAAATCGCAAGATGTATTGGCGCTTGTGGACTAGCGCCAGCTATCATGATTGACGACACAATCTACAAACAAGTTAACCCGAACAAATTAGATGCTATCTTAAATTCATACACAAAGGGGGACTTATAATGAGTAAAAAAATCATGTCACTTGAAAGTTTACATGAAATAAAAGCCATGTATGAAACCCGTATGTGCTCGTATAAGAAAAACGTGCTTGTATGCGGCGGCGCTGGATGTGTGAGCTCCTCATGTGATGAGGTAATCCGCGCTATGCAGGAGCAATTGTCCACATGTGGAATTTCAAACGAAATCAATGTGATAAAAACAGGCTGTATGGGACTTTGTGCGGTTGGACCTGTAATGCTCGTGTTGCCTGATAGAGTGTTTTACACTTCGCTTGACGCTAAAAAAGCAAAGGATATAGTAAACTCCCATTTTGTTGGCGGAAATTTTATTGAAGAATATACATTTTATGACCCATCACTTTCACGTTATGTCCCGATAATTGATGATATCGAATTTTTTAAGTCACAGATAAAAATTGTGCTAGATAACTGTGGAATTATTGATTTTTCTGACATTGATGCTTATATCGCAAAAGATGGCTACATCGCTGCTTTTAATGCGCTAAAAAATCAAAGTCCACAACATATAATCGACGAGGTAAAAACCTCTGGTCTACGTGGGCGCGGAGGTGCTGGTTTCCCCACTCATATCAAATGGCAAGCATGTGCTGACCAAGTGGGCAATGAAAAATATTTTGTCTGTAACGCGGACGAAGGCGACCCCGGTGCATTTATGGACAGAAGTATTATTGAAGGCGACCCCCATTCAGTACTCGAAGGCATGCTATTAGGCGCATATTCTATGGGCGCGAATACTGGTTATGTGTACATAAGAGCGGAATATCCTATTGCAATTGATCGCTTGAAAATAGCCATCGAACAAGCACATGAATATGGTTTGCTCGGTAGCGATATTTTCGGTAGTGGATTTGATTTTGATGTAGAAATAAGGATTGGTGCTGGCGCATTTGTATGCGGAGAGGAAACTGCGCTTATCGCTTCTATCGAAGGTAAACGTGGTGAGCCTACACAAAAGCCACCATTCCCATTCCAGTCGGGCATAAAGGAAAAACCCACAAACATCAACAACGTAGAAACAATCGCAAATATTCCTAAAATCATGCGAAAAGGTGGAGAATGGTATGCTTCATTCGGCATCCCAAGTGCAACTGGTACAAAAGTATTTGCTCTTGCAGGGCAAGTAGTGAACACAGGTATAATAGAGGTACCAATTGGAATTTCTATCGGTGATATCATCTACAAAATCGGTGGCGGCATTAGAGATAACAAAGAATTTAAAGCCGCTCAAATGGGCGGACCATCAGGTGGCTGTATCACAAAAGAACAGCTGAACACACCGATTGACTACGAGTCACTCAACAAGCTAGGTGCTATCATGGGCTCAGGCGGTTTAATCGTGATGAACGAAGACACCTGCATGGTTGATACTGCACGCTTTTTTATGGATTTTATTCGCGAAGAGTCCTGTGGTAAATGTGTAGCCTGTCGCATCGGTACTAAGCGCATGCTAGAAATTTTGGAGCGCATCACCGATGGAGACGGCGAAGAAGAGGACATTGATTTGCTTGAACAAATCGGAAGTACTATCCAGCTAACCGCAATGTGCGGACTGGGGCAAACTGCGCCTAATCCAATACTATCCACTATCAAATATTTCCGTGAAGAATACGAAGAGCATATCAATAAAAAATATTGTCGCGCCGGTGTTTGCTCGTCTATGTTTATATCCCCATGTGAAAATACATGTCCAGCAAATATAAATATCCCAGGATATATCTCCCTTATATCAGCGGGAAGATTTATGGACGCATACAACCTCATTATGCAAGAAAACCCATTGCCTGCAGTATGCGGCAGAATTTGCACTAGACCTTGTGAGCGCAAATGTCGCCGTTCTGGCGTTGATGAATCTGTTGCTATCCGCGACCTTAAACGCTTTGCGGCTGACTATGCGTTTAAAAATCAAGATGCTGATGCTATGCAGTTTACTTTCCCGAAAAACGGCAAAAAGATTGCAGTTATCGGAGCTGGTGCATCTGGTCTTACTTGCGCATACTATTTAGTGCGCATAGGTTACGACGTCGACGTGTATGAAAGCGAAAATTTCGCTGGTGGCGTACTTGCATTCGGCATTCCAGAGTACCGCTTGCCTAAAGATATTTTATCACACGAAATCGCTTTGATACAAAAAGCTGGTGTAAATATCATTTATAACACTACCGTTGGCGAAGATGTTCTATTTAAAGATTTACGTACAGAGTACGATTCGATTTATGTAGCTACAGGTACCCAATTCCCGCAAAAAGTAAATATCCCAGGTGAAACTTTGCATGGAGTGTTACATGGCATCAGCTTCTTGAAGAGCATTCACACAGAAGATAACATCACATTAAACGGTACTGTCTGCATTATCGGTGGAGGCAATACTGCTATAGATTCGGCAAGGACTGCACTAAGGATTGGTGCTGAAAAAGTTATAATCCTCTACAGACGAAATATTGATGCTATGCCCGCTTATAAAGAAGAGGTTATCGAGGCAATTGAAGAAGGTATCGAGATTATGGAACTTGTTGCTCCTGTTAAAATTTTGGGCAATAATATGAACGAAGTCATCGGTATCGAATGTCAGCGCATGGAGCTTGGAGCATTCGACTCATCTGGTAGAAGAAAATCTGTTGCAGTGGAAGGCTCAAACTTTGTGATAGATGCAACAACGATAATTCCAGCAGTTAGCCAATATGCTGACTTGCCATTTGCTAGCAAAGAAGAAATCGGGCTTACAGACTGGGGTACATTCATCGTCGATAATATCACGCTAATGTCAACAATGGAAGGGGTTTTCGCTGGTGGCGACGTTGCAAGAGGACCTGATGATGTTATCACTGCAATCGCTGACGGCAAACAAGCCGCAATTGCGATAGATAAATATTTAGGCGGTTCAGGCGTGCTCAATAAAGGCGCAAAAATTGAAATCCCACAAGTATTTGACGAGGACGAAGTAGTTTATCACGAGCAATTCGACAGAGAGATTTTAGCTCCAAATGCAAGAAAGAACAATTTCGAAGAAGTGCTAAAGGGCTTCCACAAAATAAATGCTATTGCAGAATCAATGCGCTGTTTGCATTGTGATAGGAGGTAAGTATGGTTAATATTACGATTAATAACAAAAATATATCTGTCCCCGAAGACTACACCATATTACAGGCTGCTAGTGAAAATGGTATAATTATCCCAACTTTGTGCTATTTAGAAGATATCCACAAATGTGGCTCGTGCCGTATTTGCAGTGTAGAAGTCGTTGGTTCAAAAACACTTGTAGCTTCCTGTATCAGCAAGGTGCGCAATGGCATGGAAGTTTATACCAATACAAAAAAAGTCAATGAAGCAAGAAAAATGCTCTATCATCTGCTACTTTCAGATCATTCAAAAAACTGCTTAAGTTGTAGCCGTAACCAGACTTGCGAGCTGCAAAAACTTGGTGCACAACTCGGTGTTTTTGAAACGTATTTTAACAGCGATAGTGCCAGACAAAAAATTGATAAATCTTTCTCACTAGAGCGTGATTTGTCCAAATGTATTTTGTGCAGACGCTGTATCACTGTATGCAAAGAAATACAAGGAGTCGGAATTTTAGGCGCACAACATCGTGGTTTTGACACAGTTGTAGGTCCACAAATGGACTTACCTATCGCAAATGCAAGCTGCTCTAACTGTGGTCAATGCACAACAGTATGTCCTGTTGGTGCACTAAAAGCCGTCAGTGCGATTGATGATGTGTGGGACGCAATAAACGATCCTGATAAGCATGTGATTATTCAAGCAGCACCCGCTGTAAGAGTTGGTATTGCGGAAATGTTTGATAACCCAGCTGGCACGAGAGCAACAGGAAAGCTTGCAGCTTCCATGCGCGCATTGGGTGCAGACGATATATTTGACACAAACTGGGCTGCCGACCTTACAATTATGGAAGAGGGGACGGAGTTTTTACACAGGGTAATCGACACTATCTCTGGCAAAAAAGCTACTCTGCCGATGATAACTAGTTGTTCACCAGGTTGGGTTAAATTTGTTGAAAACTATTATCCCGAGCACCTTGACCATCTCTCAACATGCAAATCTCCGCATATGATGCTTGGTGCGCTCGCAAAATCTTACTACGCTGAAAAAATAGAAATCGACCCACAAAATATATACATGGTTTCCGTTATGCCTTGTACAGCGAAAAAATTTGAAATCACACGTGAAGAGATGAAAAACGACGACATGTTTAATGTTGATGCAGTTTTAACTACTCGCGAGCTAGGCTATATGATAAAAGAAGCAGGTATTGATTTTAACAATATTGATGACGAGGATTTTGATGCTGCTATGGGATTTTCCACAGGAGCTGCTGATATTTTCGGGCTCACAGGTGGGGTTATGGAGGCTGCTTTAAGAACAGTTTACACCGTACTCACAGGAAGAGCACTCCCATTTGAGAATTTGCACGTTACTCCAATCGTCGGCTTAGACACAGTCAAAGAAGGAGTTATCAAGCTTGAGGGGCTACTCCCCGAGTATTCTGCTTTAGAGGGCTTTGAAGTAAAAATCGCGGTAACTAGCGGTTTAATAGGAGCAAAACAGCTGATGGAGCAAATCGCAAAAGGTGAGTCACCATATCACTTTATTGAAGTTATGGGCTGCCCCGGTGGTTGCATTACTGGTGGTGGTCAACCAAGAAGTGATGATAAAGATGTTCGCAAAAAGCGCATGAAAGCGCTATATAACGAGGATGAGAGCAAGACTCTCCGCGAGTCACATAAAAATCCATCCATCATCAAACTTTATGAGGAATATCTCACGGAACCAGGCGGAGAACTATCGCATAAATACCTACACACGCATTATATTAAGCGAGGTTTACCACTCGATGCATTTGATGTTGATGTAAAAGACATCGCAAAACCAATACTCCCAAGTAAATCTAAGGAGCAAAAACAGGGTAAGCGCGTCGGCGAAGAGCTTGAGTCTGTAAGAGTTAGCGCTCTACAAAGAGAGATTGAACGCCTGAGAGAAGAGCTAAATGAAGCGCGTGAAAACGCAGAGTTCTTCAAAGAAATTATTTCTGATTACACGAAATAGCACATGTCAAAAGCCTAAGAATAGTATAAACTATTCTTAGGCTTTTGTTTACTCAAATGTTTTGATTGTATTTATTATCGCATCAAATGTTAGTCTCAAATCCGATTTACTTCTATGTTTAACTTCCGAAAACGGCTTTGCAACTCTGTTAATGCTAAAAATCGAAGTCACTCCCATGTCATAAGCGCTATCCATATCATCGCCAATGTCCCCTACTACTGCGATTAGTGGGACATTGATTTTTTTCGCCCTTTTCGCTATGCCTATTACCACTTTGCCACGCAAACTTTGGTTATCTATTCTGCCCTCACCGCTGACAACTAAATCAGCTCCTTGCGCAATCTCTTTAAAGCGTACCGTATCCAATACAACATCGATACCCATTTCCATTTTAGCCCCAAGCAAGGCATATATCCCAGCTCCCATAGCGCCCGCAGCTCCACCGCCAGCGAGCTCAGAAACGTCGATATCATGTTGCTCTTTTAGCAAATCGCAAAAATGTTTTACACCCTCATCAAGCAGCAGTATCGTTTCTTCGTCCGCACCTTTTTGTGCTGCAAATATATGAGCTGCACCGTTTTTGCCATATGGTGGGTTATCTATATCGCACATACAACATATTTCTGCACCCACAAGTTCATCTGCAATATGTTCGTATGATATGCTCTCAATATCTTTAAGCGTTCCACCAGTTGGAACGAAAGCTTCCCCATTTTCATCGTAAAACTCTACTCCAACAGCACTAAGCAGTCCACAAGCAGCATCATTAGTAGAGCTTCCGCCTAGTCCAATAATTATTTTTTTCGCACCTTTTTTCGCAGCATCTGCAATTAGCTCTCCTACTCCATAAGTAGTAGTGAGCATCGGATTTTTGCGCTCCTCTACTAATGGCAAGCCAGCGCATGATGCCATTTCGATAATGGCAGTTTTACCGTCATCAATTAGTAGGTACTGTGCATTCATCGGCTCAAAATAAGGATTTTTCACCTCAAGCGAAATTATCTCGCCACCAAGTGCCTCTTTAAAGCAATCGACAGTCCCCTCTCCTCCGTCTGCAACAGGTATTTTTTTCACCTTGCAATTTGGGTAATATTTGTGAATTACGCCCTCCATAATATCACAAACTTCGATTGAGGACATCGTTCCTTTAAACGAGTCGGGCATTAAAATCACTTTCTTCATCGCTATTCTCCTTCATTTATTATACGCCACTATATGCGCTAAATCCACCATCTACTGGTATCACTGTACCTGTTATAAAGCCTGATGCTTTGCTGTCAAGCAAAAACAAGACTGTCCCCAACAGCTCTTCTGGTTTGCCAAATCTATCCATCGGGGTCGCTGACAATATTTTCTCACTACGCTTTGTAAGTCCACCTTTTTCGTCATATAGCAAATTGTAGTTTTGATTTGTGACAAAAAAACCAGGTGCAATTGCATTAACTCTAATATTAGTTTTTGCAAAATGAACCGCCAGCCACTGTGTAAAGTTTGAAATTGCAGCTTTTGCACCGCTGTATGCTGGAATTTTAGTGAGTGGAGTAAATGCGTTCATTGATGAGATATTCAAGATTACAGCATCTTCTTTATCAAGCATATCTTTTGCAAATACCTGTGTCGGAATTAGTGTCCCCAAAAAATTGAGATTAAACACAAACTCTACTCCTTGCGCATCTAAATCAAAGAAACTTGTGACCTCGCTGTCAATATCTCCACTATAATAATATTCGTTAGTCGTTGTCGCTTTGGGCGAATTTCCACCCGCTCCATTTATAAGTATATCGCATCCACCAAGCTCAGCACGTATTTTTTCATGCACAGCACTAAGTTCATTTTTATCCAGTACATTCACTTGATAAGCTTTAGCATTTTCGCCAATTTCACTCGCAACTGCATTTGCTGCTGTTAAATTAAGGTCAAGCAACGCAACTTTTGCACCACATTGTGCCACTGCTTTTGCAAAGACTGAGCAGAGCACACCACCAGCTCCTGTGATGACGCAAACTTTGTCCTTTAAATCTATGTTAAATGGAATTTGCATATTTTCCCCTCCTATGATTTGCATTATTTAAAAAATCTTCTCACCGCTTTTAAAGTTTGTTTTGTTCCACAATACTCGCATGCTACAATTTCACCCTTTGCTCCTGATAGCAGCACACCACATCCACGACATTCTACGCTAATATTTCCTGTAGTTTTAATCACATCTTTAATAGTGCCAACTGTATCTTTTATTGCTACTGTTACATTCGGCAGTTTGCGAGCTTCTTTTGCTTTTGCACCACGTTCTTTTTTCTCTTCTGCAAGCAAAAATTTTGTAAGAATTTTAACCCACTCTACTACAGCTTTTTTCCCTTCTGCAAACGAAAAATATAATTGCTCGTCAAGCAGTAATATTTGAAGCTGAAAAGTCCCATTATTAGAATTTTTCCTCATATGTACTTGTGGCACTCCATCAATTATCTTAATAGTTTTTACTGGGTATCTCTGCGCACTTCTTACTTCACCTTTAACACCTTTTATAACATGTATAATATGTATATTAGTTAAGTAAAGCTCGTCAATATAAGATATCTTTTTGCCTGTAGTGCCTACTGCACAATTCTGCAAAATTATGCCTTCATCAGCCTGTAATTTTAAGTTTGTCATTCCGATTATCCTTTCGCCAAGCCTATGCATTATATCTTGCAATCAATCACAGCCGCATCTCTTTGTGCGATTAAGCATAGCTCGGCCGCTTTAAAAGCATGTTCTTGCGTCATAGCATTTTCTGTGCCATTGAGTAAATCAAGTATCATCTCGCCAAAAAATGGATAACCCACTTTTCCACTCACATTAAAATGCTGTTCTGTTTCTCCATTTACTAGATAAACATTATCCATACCTTTGTCGGTAGCTATATCAACATATTTGCGAAGTTCGATGTATCCTTCTGTGCCTGTGATTACCATTCTACCGTCACCCCATGTACTTAGCCCATCTGGAGTGAACCAGTCTACTCGAAAATACCCCGATGCTCCATTATCCGCTACTA
Source organism: uncultured Oscillospiraceae bacterium (assembly GCA_964370225.1). Classification (GTDB taxonomy): domain Bacteria; phylum Bacillota; class Clostridia; order Oscillospirales; family Ruminococcaceae; genus CAYJII01. The sequence goes on from CAYJII010000001.1 coordinate 23,375, forward strand.
GCATAGCTTCTCCAAAGTCCTCAAGCTCAGGGTAGCTTGCATTAGCGTAATTTGCGACTTGACTTCGTACAACAGTCGCATCTTTAGCTCCTGTAAAATACAAAAACTGCTCAATTTGGTGACTACCGATATCACATAAAATTCCACCGTACTGCTCTTTTACAAAAAACCATTCAGGTCTTGATTTTGCACTAAGGCGATGTGGTCCTAACCCCAATACTTGCACAACTTTCCCTATTGCGCCTTGCTTGATAAGCTCGCCTGCAAATATCGAGCTTTCATTATGAAGTCGCTCGCTATAATACACCATATAACGCTTTCCAGTGGCGTTCACCGCTTCTTTTGCACTCTCCAGCTGTGCAAGCGTTGTAAATGGAGCTTTGTCTGTGAAATAATGTTTCCCGCTCTCCATCGCTTTTACACCGAGCGGTCCTCGCTCATTTGTAATCGCAGCAGCGGCTATTAGCATAGTTTCTTCGTCGTTTAAAAGCGTATCAAGGCTATCCGCTTTAATTGCTTGCGGATATTTTTGTATAAAATTATCGATTTTCGCTTCATCTTTATCATAAACATATTTCAGCGTTGCCCCAGCTTCTAATAGCCCATTGGTCATGCCAAAAATATGCCCATGGTCTAGTGCTGCTACCGAAAATATAAAATCTCCCTCAGAACATACTTTATTAGGCTTGCCCTTAGGAGCATAATTCATCCCCTCTTTTGTGCTCACTATCTCACTTCCCAACGTTTATTATATGTACCTTGCAAATCACTAATTTCCGACTTTTTGTACTCTTTTACTTTAGAAGTTTTCACTTTCTCCTGTAGTTTTTCATAGTACAAATCTTCATCAATCGGAAGTGTCACCTGCTCACCAGTCCAGCCTGATAAGTGGATTGCATTAGATATTGTAAGTCCTCTTATCCCCTCTTCACCAGGAGCAATTAGTTTCTCTCCATTTAATACCGCATTGGTGAAATTTTGCAAAATACCATTATGTGCAGTTTCAGGCTCGTTTGTTTCAATCTCGATAATCTCAGTTTCAGGCGTGTCAAATCCTTTTTCGCATGTATAGCAAAACTCTCTTTCGCTCACTGAAAGTTTGTGGAAAATCATCTTTCCGTTTTCGATTACCACTTTCCCTTTATCGCCTGAAATTTCTAACCTATTTGTTCCAGGAGTTTCACCAGTCGTGGTAATGAACACTGCAGTAGCGCCGTTTTCGTACTCAGCATACGCCGTAACATCATCCTCAACCTCGATATCGTGGTACTTCCCAATGCTAACAAAGCCACTTACTTTTTTAGGCATTCCAAAAATCCACTGCCATAAATCCAAATTATGTGGGCACTGATTAATCAGCACACCACCGCCCTCACCGCTCCATGTTGCACGCCAGCTTGAGGAATTATAATAGCTTTGTGTTCTATACCAATTTGTGATTATCCATACAAGACGTTTTGGCACGCCTAACTCACCACTCTGTACCATTTCGCGCAGTTTAGCGTATAGCGGATTTGTGCGCTGATTGTACATTAAAGAGAAAACTCTGCCAGATTTTGCTGCAACTTCGTTCATCTCACGCACTTGTTTTGTATACACTCCAGCAGGTTTTTCGCAAACTACATGCAATCCTTTATTAAATGCATCTATCGCCATTTGTGGATGTTCATAATGTGGAGTTGCAATTATCACTGCGTTAAACGCATCTGAAGCGAGCATTTCACTATAGTCAGTGTAATACTCTATACCATCACATAAATGTTCTTTCGCCCACTTTATTTTGTCTTCATCGATATCACAGATAGCTGTAAGTTCCATGTTTTCAATAAGTCCATTTGAAATGCTTGTAGCATGTGCGCTCCCCATGTTACCGATTCCTACTATCGCCACTTTAACTTTATCCATAATAATTCCCCTTTAATAAAAAATTATAAGCTTTTAAATAGTTCCATACTCTTTTTGCAGTCAGCTAAAATATCTTCGCTACCGCCCTCAATGCTCACCGTTTGGTCATATCCTATTTGCATAAGAGCAGAAAAAAACTTGCTGTAATCTTCATCTTTCGTAGGATATACTCTCCCTTTCGGATTTGCTATATGCACATGATGAAGTTTTGTTCCATAATTTGATATTTCACTTAATACTTCTGCACTCTCACCATCAATGCACATGTGATAGTAATCGGCAAGTACTTTTACATTGTCTCTTGCTACTTCTTTTGCGTATTCACACGCTTCTATCACACTATTAATTACATTCGTTTCACCTTTATTTAGTGGCTCAATCACGATTGTGATATTATGTTTTTGTGCTATGTCCGCCATAATCCTTAAGGCTTTAATTATTTGATTTTTTGCAGTGTTTTTATCAAAATTTTTCGGGATTTCTCTTGATTTGCCGGAACCTAAAACCAACTTCTCTATTCCTAAAATCTGAAGTTTAGCCATTACAATTTCAAAGTATTGACTAATCTTAACAAAGTCTACCTCGTCCCCCACTATTTTTGTTTGTGGGGGTAGCGCTATATTCGCAGCCAAGGCTAAAATATTATTTTGCGCCAAATCTTTTGCTACTTTTTTGCATTCACTTTCACTGAGCGCAAAAACCGCAGTGGCTTGCAACTCAACATAATCATATCCCAAAGCGGAAATTTCGCCTAAATTTTTTATATATACATCATCGCCTTCGCCAGAGAACTTTGTGCAAACACCAAATTTGATAGCCATTAATTTAGTCCTACTTTCACTAAATTTTTATAGCTTAACTTTAACATATCAAATGGATTTTCGCCACCGCAATCATCTTGCTCAACCATAGCATACGGCACACCAGTACTCATAGCAGCTTTTATAATTGCGCTAAATGGCATGTTACCCTCAAACACTGCTGCCATTTTTTGCTCATTATTTATTATTTTCATGTCTTTTAAATGCAAGACATCTATTCTTCCTCTCAGCTCGTTTACGTACTCTGCTGCATCGCAACCAGCATAATGCACCCAATATGTATCCAAGATAAAGCCCCACAAATTTTTATCCATATGTTCAACCATATAGTCAAAACCTGTTATATTGCCATAGCGCTCAAATTCAAACGCATGATTGTGGTAATGTAGCTTTAACCCATTATCCGCAATAATATTTGCAGCTTTTTCATAATCTTTTATGAACGCTTTTATTCCATCCAATCCACCTTTTTGGTAAATCTGTGGCATTGAGCCTATACCGATATGCTTACAACCAAAGATTTTATGCTCTTCGATTACTTTTTCGGTGTCATTCAAAATTCGGTCTTGATTTGTGTGGGTGACAACAATCTCAATATTGTTTTCTTTTGCAATTTCATCAAGTCTATGCGCCAAAATATCCCCTATCGCCGAGACTTGTACGGTTTCATATCCGATTTTCGCTATTTTCTTAAATGTTTCTGCGATATCTTTTTCATTTTGAGTAAATTCTCTTACTGTGTACATTTGCGCCCCTAGTTTCACACTAACAACTCCCTCATATTTTGGTATACATCATTATTGTAGCATAATTTCAATAAAAAACAATAATTTTTTCGCAAAAAAATCATTGTTTTCAATAAAATTATTGGTTTAAGAGCTGTTTTGCTAAATCACTATCTAAATAATCAATATATTCAGCTATCTTCTTATATATCGGAGATGCATCGATATTTCCAGATTTGGCGTTTTCCACCACTACTACAATCGTATACTCTGGTGTATATGCAGGAAAAAAGCCAGCAAACCATCCATGATTAATCTCCACTCCGTCTATAAAGATACCTGTCTGCGCTGTTGAGGTTTTCCCAGCGGTGTTAAAATCTTCCGTCTTTGCATTGTGGTTTGGATTATCCATTACCGCAGAAACTAAATATCTTGTAATTATGTCTGCTGCTTCTTTTGAAACTGCATTAACCGATGTTTCTTCCCTCACAAATTCGTCTAAATTAATTCCGTCTTCGGTCGTACCTAAAACCAGATTTGAGGTAACAGTGCTCCCATCGTTTGCGATAACACTCATCATCTGCGCTATCTGCACCGGTGTCGCTAGGAGTTGCCCTTGCCCGAAGCTAAAATTGGCAAGCTCCCCTTTTGAGGATAACACTTCGACTGACGGTAGTACACCTGCTGCACAAACTAATCCATCGCCAAACTCTGTAAACTTACCGAAACCCACGTCGTTTGCTATGCGCCACAAATCGCTAGGGGCAATCGATAATCCTAAATTTATAAAGTATGGATTGCAGCTATTTTCTAGCGCTGACTCTAGCGTCATTTCCCCATGCCCACTGCTCTTGTGGCAGTCAAATTGCTGATCTTCCACTTGTATATGTCCAGTACAAACATATGGCTGGTCTACAAAATCTTCATTCATGAGCGCTGCTGCTGCAATTAATACTTTAAAGCTCGACCCTACTGACATCGGAGTGAATGCTCGATTTATCATGGGAGAATTCTCCTCATCGCTAACATATGCAGTCAAATCCAGTGGCTCATATTCTGGAAAGCTACTGACTGCAAGCAAATTCCCTGTCTGCGTTTCCATCACCACTATTGCGCCTTTTTGGATATATTCACCGCCGACTTTTTCCACGATAGTTTGTATGTCTTTATCAATTGTCAATACAACACCAAAACTACTCGGTGTTACCATATTCACATCAAGCGCTAGATTTTGCATTGCTCTGCCCAGCCCATCAACATAATATGTCACGCTATTTGTCACAATGTCTTGGCTTAGCAGCTCGTTATAGGCTTTTTCCACCCCAGTAATGCCAACTTCTCCGCTATAGTCAAGATAGCCTATAACATGTGGTGCAATCTGATTTTGCGAATATCGTTCGTAATCAGGGAATAGTACAATATTCTCTGATATTTGTTCGGAATTTTCATACTCCGCCACAAACGGCTGACCTTTCTCCGTGTAATCAATTAGCTCGCTCTCAAGCAAATCTGTATTAGACAAAATCAATGCGCCATTTTCCACTGTCGGCAAAATAGCAGCATTAAAACTTTGAGTGTTATTCACTAGTGGCTTTAAATTTCTATCATATATAAAACCTCGGTACGATTCCACCTCTAATGTGCGCTGTGACTGCGTTTGCATTACTTGCACATAATAGTCATCACTAATAATGTCGCCTATCCTTAATATCAAAGCTAAAAACAGGGCACAAATTACAAAATGCACTTTAATAATTTTTTTATTCATACTCCACCCAAAAACTAAAATAATACTCTTAGTTTTTGCGAGCATCGCTACATTAAACCAAAAAAATTTATGGAAATTTCTGCTAGGTTTTATCTACATTAATAACTATCTCAAACTTAGGGTCGATGCTTTTTGCTGCAATAAGCACAGATTCCCTTATCTCATCATCGCTTAAACGGAAACTATGTGGCACCTCGACATCAAATAGCAGATTGCTTTGCTTGTCATCCTCCTGCATCCTAAAGTCATGTATGCACAAGTTTTTATCAATCAGCTTCACTAGCATTTCCATCTTACCCCTAATTTCATTGGTACGCTCGTCCTTCACCTCAATCGGGTCAATATGTATCACTACTTCGCAGTTCATATCGTGTTTTATCCCTCGCTCTATCTCATCGATTACGTAATGTATCTCCACCAGATTAACATCACAGTGCACCTCAGCATGTAGTGAAACTACGCTTCTACCTGGGCCATAATTATGCACTATCAAATCATGCACACCCAAAATTTCATCGCTCATGCATACTCTGTCCTCAATTTTTTTCACAAACTCCTCACTAGGCGACTCTCCTAAAATTGAGTCTAGCGTATCTTTTGCTGACATTATACCTGTATAGATGATAAATAACGCCACCACTACCCCAGCAATGCCGTCAACATTTAAATCAAAGAGCTGTTTTATCGCGATAGAAGCTATAACAACAGTAGTCGCAATTGCATCGCATACACTATCAAATGCTGTCGCAACCAGCGTGTGCGAGCTGATTTTTTTGCCAAGACTTCTGTTAAGACATGCCATGAAAATTTTTACGCAAACAGATACACACAGTATCGCTATAGATACATAGCTTAGCTGTGTTTCTAGTGGTGTGATAATTTTTTGTGCCGAGTTTACAAGCAACTCCACTCCCACCATTATGATAATCATCGATACTATAAGCCCTGAGATATACTCTATTCTCCCGTGGCCAAATGGATGCTGTTTATCCGCTGGTTTTCCAGCCATTTTAAATCCAACTAGAGTCACTGTGGAAGATGCAGCATCAAAAATATTGTTAAATGCATCTGCAAAAACTGCAATAGAGGAAGTTAAAAATCCTGCAATTAACTTTAATGCAAACAGGAATATATTAAGCGCAATCCCAGTTATTCCAGCAAAGACTCCATAAGCTTGTCTTACTTTTGGATTATTCACATCGCCACTATTACTAATAAATTTTTTTACTAAAAAATCCAAATTACTCTCCCCTAAACTCATATTTTTGACCCTACATTAAAAAACTCCGTTAAGCCGTCATATACACTGCTTATCGGGGTTTTTAATTTTTATTTTCATTATATGCAATAAAATCACAATATATACACTGCTTAAAACTGAACTTCGGGCTTTCCTGGCATTCTTATAGTAGCCCCTCCTGTCGCTGGATCTACCACCATAGTTCTAGCAGATGAACCCCCAACTTCTCTTCCAGTTATCCTAATTCCACTTTTTGCAAGTATTTCTGTAACCATCTGAATATTTCTCTCGCCTATTGTTCCAAGTAAATTATTTGCACCTGGCATATTAAACATTTTTGCTCCACCTGCTATTTTCGCTGTTAATCTGCCTTTTAAACATCCAACTAAACACATCTTTCTGATTGTTTCATATATTGCTGTGTCCGCATACTTGTAAACATTATCAGGCGGATTGCTCATAGCATTTGGTAGCATTATATGAATTAGAGCCGCCATTTTTTTCACAGGATCATATAGTGCAATGCCAATACATGAACCTAGCGCAAATGTGATTAGCTTCTCACTCCCTAGCGCTATTTTCATATCTGCTATACCAACGTTTTTAGTATTTATCACAAACTCATCCCCAATTTTTCGAATAAATATTTTATTGAATTGATTTCTGGTACTAATATAAGACTACTGGGCATAACAACGTTGTCACATTTTAACTGTACATCTATCATCATAATAGAATTGCTTTCATAACCATACTCTACCATAGGAGTCGTAGCGATTGAGCCTAGCATGTCTATCGCTACAGCAGGTACTGTAACATTTATTTTTACTCCCGTCATATCCGAAATTGCATTTGTATACGAGGCAATAATAATATTACCTACTTCACAGATTGCTGATTTTCCCATCTCATCGATTTCCAGAAATGAATTAATCGGTGAGAAACCAAAATTTGTAAGAATGGTGTTAACATAATCAAGTTCAAGCAAGTATAACACCATGCCTTTTATATCCCCATCAAACATAACCAAGACGCCCATTTGCAATTGCTCAGGGTCTCCTAAAAATCTAATGGCGGCGTTATATTCCATTATCTTAACAATCGGCACCGAAATATCTATCTCCCTCTCGAGAGTTTTGGACAGCGCGACCGCCGCATTGCCTGCTCCAATATTACCAAGCTCTCCCAGCGTGTCAATATGCATTGCCGACAAATTATCGTAATTATTGATCATCATAATAAAACCATTCCTTTTGTTATTTTTCTATATCCGATGGGAGTATCTGCCCTGACACTACTTCTCCCTCATGTAAATAAAATTTCATATTCTTGCTCTCTTGGTCTATTTTCAGCTTAATGCCATTTATCACAACTTTCGTGCCAACATGTAGTGAACCTTGGCACACAATTTTTGGTTGTGTTTGTTTCTCGTCAATCACTATAGATTCAAGCTGTGACTGCAATGCTTTTAACTGTGACATCATTGCTGTTTTTTCAAAAAACAGTTTGTGAGTAATCTCCATCTTATTTTTTTTACCCGCATCATCTAAATCATTAGGGTCTATCAATCTCACTTTTTCGATATTCTCTGCTGTGTTTTTTATATTTACTTGCAGTTTTGAAATCTCACCTTCTAGTTGGAGTCTTCTCTCCTGTGGTGAAATGTATCCTTCTTCTTTTTCGAACCATTTTTCATCAATCTCTACAATTGTATTATTCGATGAATGCGAGCCAATTTCTCTAGCAATTATTTTTTGTGCTACCACAATTTTACCGTTAATTATAGCGCCTTTTCTACCCTTCATAATAACGGAATCCCGCGATGAGATTTTTGAGTTCATCGCAAAATCTGCTCTAAATATTCCTCTGCACTCAGCAGTACCATTTTCGATATATTTAGCGGTAATATTTCTGCCAGCTTTAATTTTGCCTTTGTACATCCCGCTAAAGCCCATCCCGATAGTGATATCCTCACCAGCTTCAACGATAGCTCCCTCAACTACACCTTTTACCACTATGCATTTTGTTGCCTTTACGGAATATCCGTCAAGCACATTGCCTCTAATTGTAATATTTCCGTTAAACTCAATATTACCCGTAAGCGGTCCTACATCTGTAGTTATAGTCATAGACTCCTCAACGCAAATTTTTTCGCCGATTATGTCAACTGCGCCATCTGTTGCTGCCAATATATATTTATCATCTTCACCCAGTATGGTGTTTTTCCCCATTGGCCATGCTGGATTTTTCCCAGGAGTAGGCGCAGCTGGTTTTCCATAAATATCGGTGCCCTCGACACCTTCAGTAAAGTGAAACAGCTCGCACAATGCTTCTCCTGCTTTTACATTCGTTATTAAATCTAAGTCTTTGTAATCTACAGTTCCGTCTTTTAGCTCTTTTGGCTTTAGGTCTTTATCGGGATTAAATAACACTTTATAATAACCGTCATCGCCTTTTTGTGGTTTTATTCCACTAGCAATTTTCTCTTCTTTAAAGTATTTTTTCTTCTCACAATATTCGATTACTTTATTTTTGTCCAATCCAAAAACTATTTCCATATCATTTAGCTTGTCGAACACTTGCTGTGCTGTTACCTCTTGCTCGTCCGAAAAGGTGCGCACATTAAGATAAGCTAGCATTTTGTTTGCACTCACTGTAATTACTATACTAGGAGGAGGCAAATCATCAGCAGATACTTTATTTAATTCTATGTTGTCAATATTTGTCATAGTTAATCACCATTTCGCTGCTTTGCATAAAATTATAATTACTATATTATGTATCACTTATCTGCAAAGCAATAAATAGATAAGCAAATAATAATTACTTAAATGATAATAGTCTATGCTCTAATTAAATTTATCTTAATGCATTGATTTCTTGTATAACTTCATCCGATGTTGTTACCATTCTTAGATTTAAACTATAGGATCTTTGCGCTTCAATTAATTTAGCAAACTCTTCGCTAAGCTCCATATTCGACCACTCAATACGTCCTTGTAATGGAACTTTATCTTCAACTAAAATAGGAGCCCCATTTTTTTCAACTGGTTGGAAATAGTTGCTTCCTATGCTTTGCATCCCCTCTTTGTTAGCAAAGTCATATATCGCTATATTCGAAAAATCTTGATCAAGTGAGAAAACTTCTATCGGTGCATTTTCTCTGTCCATGACAAAATCTCCACCTGTTGTCATAAGATAAAATGTTCCATCTATAGCCTCGGATAAAACAAAGTTACCCGCTCTGGTGTAGCTCACTTCTAAGCTTTGTGGGTTTTGCACTGCAAAAAAGCCCTCGCCCTCAATCGCAAAATCGAGTTGATTAAACGTTTCCTGCACAGAACCTTGATTGAAATTTGTGGTAGTGGAATTCACTCTCGCACCAATCCCATTTTGGATTTGCTCTTGTCCTGGTACATCTGCACGGATATGCTGATATAATAAATCCGAAAAAGATGCGCTTTTATTTTTATATCCATATGTATTAGCATTTGCAATATTATTAGCTATTACATCTATTTTTCCTTGTTGCGCACTAGCCCCTGCAGCGCTTGAAAATAGTGAAAGTCTCATAAATTCTCCCCCATTAAAATGATAATAAAATTAATCTATGCTATGCACGAGTATATCCTATACTCGACCTACTTCTGTTACTATTTTGCCTAATAATTCGTCATATATTTTAATCATCTGGCTGGAACTTTGTAACGCTCTTTGGCTCTCCATCATAGCTACCATTTCATCCATAGCACTAACGTTTGAGCGCTCTATCATTTGCCACATAATTGTTGGTGGAGTTTCTGGGTTTGCATTTATATTTGCTGCATCAGGATTTGAATAGCCACCCTCGTCTTCTTTTATCAATAGGCTATTATCGTTAAATGTAGTGATTGCAAGTGTATCAACAAGCACTCCATCTATAGTAATATTACCTTGCTCGTCGCAGACAAAATCGTCATTTTCAAGCGTAATAGGTCCATTTTCGCCCATAACTCTGCCGAGGTTTGGTATGCTTAAAAATCCCTCGTCATCAAGCGTAAAGCTACCGTTTCTGGTATATATCACACCCTCTTGAGTTTGCAATGTGAAAAAACCTTCGCCCGATATCGCAAAGTCCATCGGAGCTGATGTTTGGTCAAAAAAAGCTTGAGTATAATCTGTCTCAACATCACTAACGTATCTAATTGGTGAGGAAGTCCCAAGCGGAGCAGGGTCTTGTGTCCTCGTGTTTGGGATACGTGCCATTAGCTCCTCTGCAAAAGTCGTCGACACAACAGTATCTGATTTAAATCCAGGAGTGGACGCATTTGCCATATTGTTACTTACAGTGTCTAAAACTCTACTTTGAGTGAGTAGACCTGATGTCAATGAATGATAACCTCTTACCATAACTATACTCCAATCTAACCTTAAAAAATTTACATTTTCACGTAATTTGATAGCATATGTCTTAGCTTTAACAGTGCCTTTGAATGTATTTGCGATATTCTTGACTCGCTTAGTTCCAGTACATATGCAATTTCCTTTATGCTAATTTCTTCTATATAATATAGGGAAATAACAGTTTTTTCGTTTGGTTTTAAGTCATTTATCGCTTCTGCCAACAATGCTTTTAACTCCTTATTTTGAAGGGATAACTCTGGTGCAGGAGCTAGTTTGCTATTCCCCACCGGTTTAAGCATTGGCTCTTGCAAGCTCTCGGTCAATAATGTATTTAGCGATAAAATATTGCACAAACTTCCGTCGGAAAGTAGCTTTAAATATTTTTCTACTGTAATACCTAATCTGTTCGCAATCTCCTCGTCTGTTGGATATCTGTGTAACTCGTTATAGAGCTTACCTATAGCATCGTCGATATCTCTGATAGATTTTCTCACACTACGAGGAACCCAATCTTGTTTTCTAGCAATGTCGATAATCGCTCCCCTAATCCTAAATGAAACATAAGTTTCAAACTTAACATTTTTAGTGGGGTCAAAATTATCTATTGCGTCCATTAAAATCAAGACCCCTTCATTTATCATGTCGTCTGCATCTGTAAAAGATACATACACATTTTTCATCTGCCTTACAATAATTCTAAGCAGATAAACATATCTTAGGGTAATCTCTTGTTTTAATGCAATATCATGTGTGTCCTTATATAAAAGCATAACCTCTTCGTTACTTTTATCTGATATTTGCATATTGACCTCCTACTTGAAAAATTCTAAATTAGCTTAGCACTACATTGCCAATCGCCTGTATTTGTACATCAGTCGATATCTCGTTGAACGATAGCACATATATTCCTGGATTAAACTGTTCTACAAGCCTTTTAACATATACTCTAATTACATGGCTTGTTAATACAACTGGACTTTGTGCAAGCCCCGCATATTTTGCGGATAAATCTATGATTTGTGTCATAATGCTTTGTATTGTGTCAGGAGATAAGGAAATGTATACGCCTTGGTCACTTCGAGTTAAACTTGTCAAAATTGCTTTTTCTACTTGTGAGTCTAGCGTTATTACCATGAGCTGACCATTATCACAGAATTTCCGTGTAATTGTACGTTTAAGCGCAATCCTGATTTTTTCGGTCAAATTATCGGTATCGTTTGCAGTAGCAGAGTTTTCGATAATAGTCTCAAATATTGTAACAAAGTCCCTTATTGGAACGCCCTCTTTAAGCAAGTTTGAGAGTACTTTTTGGAAATTTGCGTATGAAATAATATTTGGGATTGCCTCTTCCACAAGTTGTGGAGAAGTTCCTTTGAAATTATCAAGCAACTGTATAACCTCTGTGCGGTTGAGCATTTCGTAAGACTGTCTTTCGATAACCTCGGATAAATGCGTAACCATAACAGATAATGGGTCGATAACCGTGTATCCATAAAGCTCTGCCATGTCTTTTTGATCAGGCAAAATCCATTTGCTCGGAATTCCATATGCTGGCTCAATTGTATCAATCCCGTCAATTATGCCATTTACATTTGGTGGTTCAAGTGCTAATAGGTAATCTACCAAAAGCTCCCCACCAGCAATTGCTTCTCCTTTTATTTTAATAACATACTCATTTGCATTGAGCATTGCCGAGTTTCTCAACCTAATTGATGGCACTACAAAACCCATTTCCTGTGCTAACTTTTTGCGGAATATTACAATCCTACTAATGAGGTTTCCTCCGCTATTTTCATCAACCAAAGGTATTAAGCTGTAGCCAAACTCCATCTCTACTGGCTCAATTGTAAGTAGTGAGTAGATATTGTTGATGTCTTTGTAGTATGCATTTTCGTCGAATTCGACTTCCGGTAGGGTTTCGGTGTTCTCCATCTCGACCTGTCGAATTGGATTTTTTCTTTTGTTTCTTTGTATCACTACCCCAATTGCGATAAATGCTCCACCCAATAAAATAGGCTGAACAATTGGCGCTCCTGGAATTAGTATTAAGCACACCATAATTCCACCTGCGATGATAAGTACAACTGGTTTTGAAAGAAACTGCTCTAGTACATCTTCGTTCAAACTTCCTTTTGATACCGCTCTTGTTACTATCATACCTGTTGCGGAGGAAATAAGTAGCGCTGGAATTTGCGATACAAGTCCGTCACCTATGGTTGCAATTGAGTAAATTTCAAGCACGGAATTAATTTCCATACCAGCCATCATACCCATAACGATACCACCCACAAAGTTGATGATAGTTATTATGATGGACATTATTGCGTCCCCTTTAACTATCTTGGTAGCACCATCCATAGCCCCATAAAAGTCTGCTTCGCGCTGCACTTTTTGGCGACTCTCTCTCGCTTGGTCTTCTGTGATAAGCCCCGAGCTTAAATCGGCGTCTATCGCCATTTGCTTACCTGGCATAGCGTCAAGCGTAAACCTTGCGCTAACTTCAGCTACACGCTCGGCACCTTTTGTGATTACTATAAACTGAACTAATACTATGATTATGAATATGATAACCCCTACTATAATATTGCCCTGTAAAACATATGTACCAAATGTTTGGATTACATCACCAGCTTGTCCCTCTTCTGTCAGGATTAGCCTTGTTGAAGAAACGTTAAGCGCAAGCCTAAATAATGTTGTTACAAGTAACATTGATGGGAATATCGAGAACTCTAATGCTTCTTTTATGTACATGGACATGAGCAAGATAACTAGCGAAATTGAAATGTTTAATATAAACATTAAGTCCAGCATAAAAGCAGGCAATGGTATTAATAGCAGTAGAACAATAAGTATGACAAATAATGCTACTGTATTATTTAGAATTCTTTTCATAGCTTATTCCTTCTCCTGTTAGTTAGATTATCTTTTGATTAATTCGTCTTTTTTATTATTTAGAGTGTATACTAAAGCGAGCACTTCCGCTACTGCTGCAAAATGTTCAGGTGGTATCCATGATCCTATTTTTGTTGAGGAATAAATCGCTCTTGCAAGCGGCCTGTTTTCCACCACATAAACATCGTTTTCTTGTGCCACTTCGATTATCTTTAGTGCTATTCTGTCTTTACCTAATGCTACTACGACGGGGGCGAAGTCATTTTGTATATCATACTTCAGCGCAACCGCATAATGCGTCGGGTTTCTTATGATAACATCCGCAGTAGGAACTGCTTGCATCATACGTGACATAGAAATTTTTCTTTGCTTCTCCTTGATTTTCCCCTTAACTTTGGGGTCCCCTTCAAGTTGTTTATATTCTTCTTTTACGTCATGTTTAGACATTTTAATATTTCTTTCGTACTCCCACCACTGATATATGAAATCGAGTGCTGCGATGAAAATAAATATTACACAAATGTTTATAACCATGCTACTAATTGTCCCAAGCATATACCCTATAGCGGATATAAGCCCCATATCAAGTGTTTTTACGTACTCATGTAGTCTTGATATGATAAAGTTATATATTATCACCCCGATAACAGTTACTTTTATTATCGCTTTCACCATCTCCACCAATGAGCGGAGCGAAAGCATCTTTTGAAAGCCTTTAATGGGGTCTATTCTCTCATATTTGGGTTTTAGCGCTTCAAACGCCATAACAAATTTTGTCTGTGCACCTGTTGCAATTATCCCAACTGCCATCGAGACTAATGCAATCGGTAGCGCTACTATCACAAATGTCACTGCTATATCTCTAGCAAACATCATTATCGTGTCAACATTCACCCTACTAATAGTGGGGATGTAGCCAAAATACTTGTTCACAGTTTGTGATAAGTTTGCATAAATTAGAGGAAACAACATCTCAATTACAGTGAAAACTATCCATACAGACGCTACTGCAACTATGTCCTTACTTTGGAATACATTCCCCTTTTTTCGTTCGTCACGTCGCTTTTTGGGCGACGCCTTTTCGGTTTTTGACGGATCCGGCAAGTGTATCCCCCCTTGTTTTTACATTCTCAAATTATCCTATCGCGCCCAGCGACTTTGCTAGTGCGTCAAACATGAATGTGATTAGCTCTTCGATAAAAGAGACAAATGGCGCATACATGATGAGCAGTAGTGATAGTCCTACAAATATTTTCAACTGTATGTTTACAACGAAAATATTAATTTGCGGAATAATTTTCATCAATATTCCCACTCCGATTTCTAGCATGAAAGTTACTGCAATCACAGGCATTGCAAGCTGCATAGCCAGTACTGCTGTATCTGAGAATAGCTCGATCATATATACCGACACATTCTCGCTCAGTGCAGCTTCTCCATATGGTACAACTTTATGCGAATCTAAGAAAAACCTTATCAGCGCCAAATGCCCATTAGAGAGGAAAAATAAGAACATGAAAATTATATTAAAAAATGTCGAGGATAAACCAATTGATGTGTTGCTTTGGGCATCGAATACTTTTGCCATAGACATCCCCATTTGGAAATCTATAATCTCCCCGCCCATAACTATAACATTTGAAAATAAAGTTATAACATAGCCCAGTACATAACCTATGCTAAACTCAATTAAAATCCCTATCATAAACTCAAGCGTAGTGCCTGGATTTATGCTAATTGGGAGGTACGAAAACAATAATAATGTGAGCACTAATGATAGCGAAACTTTAAAGATAGCAGGAATATTTCTCCTCCCAAAAATCGGGTTTAATAAAACAGCTCCTGAAATCCTTGCGAATATAAACATTATCCCTACTATCGTGTTCATCTCAATCATGGATAATGACATTTTTTACTCCTCACTAAATCACGCTATAATTAACTCAAACACTCGGTGCACAAAATCTGATAATGTCGTTAGCATCCATGGACCCGCTACTACTAAAGTAATAGCTATCGCCATCAGTTTTGGCACAAATGTGATTGTTTGCTCATGGATTTGTGTTGCTGCTTGCAAAATCGAGATAATTATTCCGATTGCCATACTAATTATAAGTAACGGAGCGGATAATCTAACTGCTACGCCTATCGCTTCTTGCATAATTTCTAAAGCTACATCAACTGTCAATTTTATCCCCTCCTAAAGCTAGTTGAAGCTCTGGACAAGACTTGAGAATATCAAATCCCAGCCATTGACAACAACAAATAATAATATTTTAAACGGAAGTGCGATTGTAGCTGGCGGTAACATTATCATCCCCATCGACATTAGCGTACTAGATACTACTATGTCAATTAATAAAAATGGAATGAAAAGTAAAAATCCGATTACAAATGCACGTTTTAGCTCACTTGTCATAAATGAAGGTATCACAATTGTTAAAGGTAAATCTGTTATTTCTTCGGGAGCCTCTGTTCCGGACATCTCCAAAAACATGTTAACACTGTCGGTTTCCGTGTTGCGTAACATAAACTCCTTAATCGGGACTTCCGCTAAACTTAATGCTTCTTCTTGGGTTATCTCCTCATTAACGTATGGCTCATACGCGGTTTCGTTAATCTCGCTTATGACGGGGGTCATTATAAATAAAGTTAAAAATAATGCTATCCCAATCAGTATTGAGTTAGGAGGTGTTTGTTGAAGTCCTAATGCAGTTCTCAAAAAAGAAAGCACAATTAGTATTCGTCCGAATGACGTCATCATAATTAAGATGGACGGCAATAACGATATTAATGTAAGAAGAAACAGTACCTCAAGCGTTTGCACACCTTCGCCGTTAATATTCACCAATGCGTCGTTCATACTACTGACTACCCCTTCTTCTACTATTCTTTATCGTTGTTGTTTGATTTTTTGTTCATTGCATTTTTAAGCAGATTTACAAAGTCAGCAGGTGAAGCCGCTGTAACTTGCGCTTGCTCTTGTAAAACTAAATCTTCTTCTGTTAGCTCAGCAAGCTTCTCCATGCGATTTTCAGAAATAGCTACTAAAAAGTACTTTTCTCCTATCTGGGTTATGATTAATGATTTTTCTCTACCCACAGCCGCTCTGTCAATTATTTTTATGTATTTTGAGGAAGAACTTCCCCAAGATTTTTTTGCTATATATTTGCTAGCAACATAACTTAAATATATTACTACGCACATTGCTAAAAAAGCTAGTATTAGGGTAATAAACTCTTCTATTCTAATCACTTCCCAAATGGTTTATGTTTTATGTTAGATACATGCTGTAATATTTTTATTATACTAGTGAAGCTACTGTTTTTAATATTCTATCAGGTTTAAATGGTTTTACGATAAAATCTTTAGCTCCGCTTTTAATCGCTTCAAATACCATGCTCTCTTGACCCATTGCAGAGCACATAACGATTTTTGCATCTGGATTTTTGCCCATAATTTCTTTTAAAGCTTCAAGCCCAGTCATGTTAGGCATTGTGATATCCATGATTACTAAATCAGGTTTAAGTTGCTCGAACTTCTCACATGCTTCTACACCATCAGCAGCCTCATGTACATCTGTGTACCCATTTTTTGTTAGAGTGTCCTTTAACATCATTCTCATAAACGCAGCGTCATCAACTAATAATATTTTAGCCATAAATCATTTCTCCCTTATTTCATATTTAAAATATCGTTCTTATCTAAAATTTTTGTAATCCTTATACCGAAGGAATCGTCAACTACAACGACATCTCCCTTAGCGATACACTGATTATTTACGTATAAGTCAACTTGCTCCCCAGCAAGCTTATCTAAAACAACAAGTGTTCCTTGTTGGAAAGATACAATCTCTTTAATTGGTTTTCTTGCCCTACCTATTTCTACCGATATCTCAAGCGGTACGCTCATCAGCATATCCAAATTTTGTCCTTCTTCTTTTGACAAATTAGCTTGAGCATAATCTAATCCACTCGGTTGCCCTTGTACCGAAATCATTCTTGGTTGTGGTGCGTATCCATAATTTTCAGGCCCTGGCATCGTTTGCTGTGCCATATACTGTGTAGGCGCCTGTTGCGGCATCGGCTGTGGAACTGGTTGCGCTACAGGTGGCGGTGCTACTGGCTGTGGAGGTGGTGCTACTGGCGGTGCCACAGGCACAGGCTCAGGAGCAGGAGCTACTGGCTGAGGTGCCGGTGCTGGCTCTGGAGCTGGCACTTGCACTTCTGGTAGCGGTTCTGGGATATCGTCTGAAGATAGACCCATAGCACCAATTAAGTCCTTCGCTAACCCTAGTGGTAAGATTGATAAAAATTCACTATTTAGCACGTCTTCGATTGTTAAATGGAACTTAATCATTGCTACTAAGTCTTCGTTTAGGAAATACTTAGCTTTAATATCCTCAATATCATCGATTTCGTATGCTTTTGGTGGCGAAATATCAACTTCTTTACCAAGTAATGAAGCTAATGCAGTGGACGCTGAGCCCATCATTTGGTTCATTACTTCGCAAACAGCACTTAAATTTAGCTCGTTAAGCTCAAATTCATCATCGGGAATTTCCATTTGCAACATAGTTTCAACTATGCTTTTTACATCTGACTTTCTAAGTACAAATATGTTTTTACCATCTATTCCTGTTACGTACTCAATTTCTACGCCTATTGCAGGTTCCATATTGCTGATTTCAAAATCGTCTGAAGAAGTAACCTCAACAGTAGGTGTGGTTATATCAGTTCTTTTTTGTAGCATTTCTGAAACTGCTGTAGCGGATGAACCCATACTGATGTTCATTATCTCGCCTATGGCGTCTCTCTCCATTTCAGAAAACATATCTAAATATTCTTGTTTCATACTTCTCCTCCGATTATATCACTTATATTTTCACATGTCCCGGTTAGCTTGACAGCTTTGTTTTGCTTGTAAATTCCAAGCTTGCCTTTAAACCATTGCCTATCTTCTATCGCAAGGTAAACATCGTCTTCCTTAGATTTGTTTAAGTTTATCACATCACCTGGTTGCATATTAAACAAATCTGACATTAAGATGTATGCGCTTCCCATATTAACTCTTAGCTCTAGATCTGAACTTTTCAAGTTGTGTATGATGTCATTTACTGAGCTTTTACCGTCAGCTTTCTTACTTTGATTTGTGTTTTGAGATTCTTTTTCAAATAAATCAAAAAATCTTGTGAGTATGTCACTCGGCATACAAACATTTATTGTACCGACAGTATCCTTTATTGTTACAGAAAGCACTATAATTACTACAATCTCATCATATGATATAGTTTGTACAAGCCTTGGATTAGACTCATACCTTCGGTACTCAAACCCAACTTCCATATAATTGGACCATGCATCTTTTGCTAGTAGCGAAACTCTTTTTGCTATGCTCTCATACACCCCAAGCTCTATTTCGGTATAGCCATTTGTGTCTGATTCATCATATTCGCCCTGTCCACCCATTAGTCTATCAATCATTGCAAATGATATTGGGTTTGACATTTGGAATAAAAAGTGAGAGTCGCTTTCTTCTCCTTTTAGCTGCATATCAACTAGCGCTAAAATATCATTTTCACCTAATGCATTATTAAATTCATAATATCTTTGCTCTTCTATGCTGAGCAATTCTACAGTACAAGTTAAACGTAATAAGCTCGTTATATATGAAGATAAGGTTCTAGCATAGCTTTCATATATCCCATCCAAGAGTTTTAATCTTTGCTTATTTATCTTTTTAGGACTGTAAAAATCATACTTTCGAACCCGCCTATTATCCACAGACTCCTCAGTCTCTTTGGGTTCCTCAGCATTGTTTTTCGCCATCCCGATGAGCGCATCTATTTGGCTTTGCGTTAAAACATCTGCCATGTCATCCACCTTTCTTCATTGTAATGTACAATAACTTTATTCTTCGATAATCTCTTGTCCCATTTCTTCGTATATCTGTTCTAGCGTTCTAAGGACTGCATCTGTTTCCGTGATAAGTATCTCAACCCTCCTGTTTAGCTGGCGGTTTTCTTCGCCAACAAAAGGTGCGATAGGGTAATGTTGCCCAAAACCTTCGCCTGAGATATCTTTTGGATGAATTATATCCATTCTTTGTAAAAACGAAACTACAGCTGCCGCTCTAAGCGCGGACAAGTTCCTGTCATTTTCTATATTATTTGGATTGTTTGGGTCCGATTGGTTTGTGTGCCCATAAACTTTTATCTGCCACACATCATCCTGTATCGCCTTAATCTCATTCCCCAAAAACTCGAGTATCGGTTCATTTTCCGCTCTTAGTACTGAGCTATCCCCATCAAAAAATATGCTGTTTCTAAAGGTAACGAAGAGATAATCTTCCCCCTCGAAAACATCCATTTCCTCTGACAGCTGATTTTCTTCTATAAATTCTTGCATATTAAGGAATAATTGTTCCATTGAGTCAAGCGGAAGCTCGCCCTCGGTACCCTGTGCACCAACATCGTCCTCGCCCTCAGTTGGGTCTCCTACAACTACTTGCGACACCTTATCGGCGTTGGGGTTAAAACTTTTTACAATGTTTTCCCATTTAACTTGGTCGATTGATGACATTGAGTATAGTAAAACGAAAAAGCAAAGCAATAACGTTACCATGTCGCCATATGTCGCCATCCATGCGTTTGGGTCTACACTACTTTTTTTACGCTTCATATAAATTCTCCATTTCGCCATTTATATTTGGCACGGAATTTCTTTTAATTTGCAATGATATAGTCAAATTTTATATTATATCTTATGCTAAAGATTACTCTCCACCCTCTGCGGCTGGTGCAGCATCTCCTGCTTTTTTTCTTTGTTTAGCGGACAAGTTGGATAACAACTTCTCTCTTATGTATTTTGGGTTTTCCCCAGCTTGTATTGAAAGTACGCCTTGTATAATGATTTGCTTACAAAGTAGCTCATCGTCATTTCTTTGGCGCATTTTATTTGCGATTGGCATAAATATCGCATTTGCCATAAGCGAGCCGTATAGTGTTGTAACAAGAGCAACTGACATGTCCTGTCCAAGTGAAGACTGTGAACCACCGGACAAGTCCATACTTTTAAGCATGTTGATAAGCCCTATCAGCGTACCTATCATACCAAAAGCTGGAGCAAGTGCAGCACCTTTTTCATAAAAGCTAATTTGCTCTTCATGCCTTGCGTTTATAGCCTCTAAATCAGCTTCCATACGCTCTTTTGTTTTGTCAGCGTCAACCGCATCAACTATTAACATTATCCCATCTTTAAAGAAGGTGTAAGTTTCTTCATTGGCTTTTTCTTCTAAAACAAGCAACCCATTTTTTCTCGCCATTAAAGCGTACTCACTAATTTTCTCAATGAATACCATTGGGTTGTGTTTTTCCATCCCTAATACTATTTTAAAGTGACCACCAACTTTTGCAAGCATGCTAAAAGGAAACGACGCTACTAGCGCACCAATCGTACCACCAATAACAATAGCCATACTTTGCGGGTCAATAAAGTTTGTGATGTTTCCAAAATTAAGCCCTTCTGCTCCGAATACCATCCCGAATACTACCAGTGCAAATGCAACCAGCAAACCTACAATTGTTGAAAAATCCATAACATTCCCTCACTGTAAAAAAATTTAAACGATAATGTCATCTTTATTTAATATCTGGTTTTGATTTACTATCATTTTCTCTTTGAAGTCTAAAATTCTTGCTTTTGTCATAGTAACGATATCCGTTATTTCGTCTAGTGACTCTATCACTAAATAAAAGTGATTACTCGCCATCATTACTTTTGATTCTGGTATTGCCTCAACATGTTCTATTCTATCCTCATTTATGAGTATTTGTTCCCCACTGATTTTTGTAAGCTTTATCATTGAGTGACTCCTTTTATTAATTCGGTATTGGGTGGGTGGTTTCCCACCCAATACCGACAAAACTAATAAATTTAACGTTTGATATTAACAAGTTCTTCAAGCATCTCATCACTTACTGTGATAATTCTTGTGTTAGCTTGATATCCCCTTTGAGTCGTAATCATTTCTGTGAATTCTCTTGATAAGTCTACGTTGGAAGCTTCAAGCACGCTGGATTCGATTGTACCTGTTGTACCTGCTCCTGGCACGTGAGCTGTTACAAGCCCTGTGTTTTGTTTTGCAGTGTAGTATGAGCTTTGGGTTTGCTCTAATGCACTTGAGTTTGGTACGTTTGCGATTGCAACTTTACCGATATTGATAAGGTTATCACTATCATCAACCCCTGTGATTGTTCCATCAGCTCCAAAAGTAATGTTGCTTAGTTTCACTGCTTCGCCTGTAACTGGGTCTTTAGGGAAGCTAATAGGGATTAACATTGAGTTGTCTGAAACTGCATATTTGAATGTGTAGCCTGTTGTTGGAGCAGTAGCAACACTTGCTACATCTACAGTTGGGTCTACAGCAGTAAGCGTACCATCTGCAGCTAAGTTAAACTGATTTCCTGAACCATCCGCGAGTACAGCTGGGAAAGCTCCACCAGCAGCCGTGATAGTAGCAGCTATATCGATTGTGTTATCCCCTGCTGGGTAAGCTGTACCACCTGCATCTGTCAAAGCAGTAGTTAGCGTAAATCCAGCTATTGGAGGTTCTGCTATATTAGCAAGATCTTGAGCAGTAGCAGGTGCTACAGGTTCAAGTGTTCCAGCTAAATCCATAATTCTATACTGGTCACCATCTGGTGAAGAAAGCACTAGTGGTAAAGTTCCGCCATTTGCTTCATGAGCAGCAGCTATATCAGCAGTATTTTCTCCGATGCTATAGCCTTGGAAACCGTAAACATAGTTCCTGTTAGGGTCAACTAAATTTCCATCTCCATCAAATCTAAAGTTACCTATTCTAGTAAGTTGGAATATTGCAGCATCACCATTTTCTGGATCAACCCCTCCTGGATATTGTGGTCCTACCATGAAAAAACCATTACCATTTATCATGATATCTGACGCATTGTCCGTTGGAACAAATCCACCAGGTGTATGTAGTACGTCAACAGAAGCTACCTGTGTACCGTAACCGATTTGAGTAGCGTTTCCGCCCCCAAACGCTCCCCCAGGTGCGCTTGAACCAGTTAATGTTTGATAAAATGAGTCTTTAAAAGTAGTACGGCTTGATTTAAAACCATATGTATTTACGTTTGCGATGTTATTACCTATAACATCCATTTTAGTTTGATGAGTACGTAATCCCGATACTCCTGCGAACATTGATTTTACCATAAAATTTTCTCCTTCATCGCAGTACTGTTATTAAGCTATCATTCGCACAGCTTAATTTGCCTCCTTAAAAGGTCCGGCTAAATTATCACAGCACTATCTATTTTTGTGAATATATTATCTTTCATCTCGTTCCCTGCCATGGTAGTCACCACGGTATTGTTTGGAACATTAACGATAAATGCGCTTCTATCGTTAATAATTACAATGTCTTTTGCACCTTTAACCCTTGCTTTATCCACTGCATTTGTCAGCTCCCCCATCAGCTTATCAGTTATCTCAATCCCTCTTTGCTCTACCCTATCCATCGCATGCTTAGAAAATTTTAGCTCTGAGTTTGTTTGAGAAATCTGCTCTGACAGTATAGCCTTAAAGCTATTATCTGTACTAATTCGCTTGAGAGTATCATTCACAGAATTATTATTATTTAGGCTGTTAATTCGTGCATTAAAATTATTTACATTTTGTATGTTTGACATGTGTCCCACCACCTTTACGTCGTCTTGTCGTGTAATAAGGCTTAAGGTGTCAGCGTCTCTTCTGTAGTTATATCCGTACTATCATCAGTTTCTGGTACAACTTCTTCCTCTGCTCCTGGAATTTTACCCATTTGCATTAGCTGGGATAAATAAAACCCCTCATCTCCGATGTAAAATACAGGTTGTCCTTCATAAAAACTTACTCCCGTTACTACTCCTTCAGTTTTAACAAGTTCACCCGATGCATCTACAGTTGCCGCTGTAACTTCTTGCCCCAATAAATTTGATGCATACTGTGTAGCCATATAAGCAGTATTTGCTTCCATCGCTTCCGCCATACTTTCGTTTACTTCAAGCGCTGTGATTTGTGCTAATTGCGCCATGAAATCAGCGTCGCTCATTGGATTTAGCATATCTTGATTTGAAAGTTGTGCAGCTAATAGTTCGATGAAGCTTTGCACGTTCATGTCAAGATCTAAACTAGATTGTGCTGGTTGAAAAGTTGCGGAATATCCGCTAGTGACACTATTTGTGTTATTGTATGCTAAAGCACCTATTGTATTGCTATCCATGTTTTACCTCCGTTTTGCAAGTTATACCGATACATAATCGCTTAACCCTAATCTTAATTTTTGAATAAAGTCGATACTTTCATCATGAGTTTGTCTACCACTATTAGTGTCCTGCTGTTGTTTATTTTGGCTTTCTTGTTGCAAATCTCCATTATCTCTGTATTGACCCATGTCAGAGTTTTCTTGCACTGTTACAAAAGTTTGTTGCCCCACATTTGCCTCGATAATTTGTCTGATATTCTCAGCATTTGCTGCCATCAGCCCTTGTGTTTGAGCGTTGTTGCTGCTTATCGATACAATCGCTTGTTCTGGCGTAAACTCAATTTTGATGCTAATCTTACCTAGATTTGCTGGATTTAATTCTATGTCAAATTCTTTGATGTTTTCTGTAACCTTAACTATAATCTCTTCTGCTACATCTTGCACAAGTGCTGCTTGATCCGCATTTTGTATATCAGCAACTTTAATGTTGACATTGTTTGGATCTAGCGGTTTCACTTCTATCTGGGTTGTGATAACAGGTTGTGTAGTTTCATCACTGTCCGTGTTCACCATTTGGTTTACAAATGTTTCCCCCTCAGGACTTATTTGTGCTCCGTTAGTATCCACCGACACTCCCTCGACAGCAACGGGTTGTTGTAGCTGTGCATTTGCTGTGTTTGTTTGAGTATCAACCGAGCTAATCGGAATATTAATCTGAGCTTGTTGTGCTTCGTTTATCACAGGAATACTCGCATCCACTACTTGTGCGCTTTGTTGCGTTAAGCCTTGCCCTTGATTGATATTTGTAGCCGCTTGAGTCGCAAATTCTGCAGTTTGCATTACATTAGCAGTCGTGCTCTGTGCGTTAACCTCACTAGAAATCCCCATTTGCGTTTGTGCTACTGACACTAGTAGATTTTGCATTTGTGTAGTTGCAACTACTGGAGCAGTAACGTTTTCGCCTTGATTTTCCGCTATGCTTTTGTCGGAAGTCTCTACTTTTGCACCGTCGCTAGTCTGTGCTTTATCAGGCTTTTCAATTTTTTCTGCACGATTTGGCAAAGTTTTGCTAGTTTCGTTTAATTTATCGTTAATCATGTCCTCAAAACTATTTTGCGAAGTGCTTTCAGTCTTACTATAACTCGTATTTTGTGCTGTCGGTAAGCTTGAGTTTGCTATTTTCATCTTCTCACCTCCTTCGTTTTAATTTATCTTAACCTACTAAAGCGCTAGGCTTTTTGAGCGGTTAATCCATTTACAACGAACTCTTCAATTTCAAGTTCAGTATGCTTCGCGTGCTCTTTTTGATACTCCGCGATTTTCTTTTCTTTCAATAAATCCAGTGACATATTTTCTTTTCGCATTTCAAGTACTTCTTCTTTTTTATCATCCCTGATTTTTTCTAGCTCAGCTAGTTTTTTATACTCACCCTCAATATCTTTTTGGAGCCTTTTTATAAACATCTTATAATTTGTCATCTCAAGTATGTTTATACCTATTCTTGTCTTTTCATTAATTTCGTCATTCACTATTTTCAAATCGCTTTCTTTTGCGATAATATTTTTTTCTTGTTTGTCAACATTTCTCATACATTCAGCAAGCTCATTTAGTAGAACATCTAACAGCTGAGCTTTGTATTTATGCACCGTCTCAAGTGAAAACGAAAATTTCTTCAATGTGGTTCATCTCCTAATATCATATATCGTATACTAACGAATTGAGTTGGGATAATATCTCCTGCGAGGAGTAAATCGCATTCATGTCCTGCTTTAAAAAGTCATTAATAACTTCTATCTTCGCTATCGCTTTATCAAGTTTAGGGTTAGTCCCCTCCTTGTAAGCACCTATAGATATTAAGTCGGCGTTTTGCTCGTATATGCTCAGTAAATCTCTGAGCTTCGAGGCATTTTCTTTATGACGTTCATCTGCTATCAACACCATCAAACGAGATATACTCGCATTTAGGTCAATCGCTGGGAAATGGTTTTTCGCTGCTAGCTTTCTTGAAAGGATAATATGTCCGTCTAAAATACCACGAACTGTATCCGAAATGGGCTCGTTTGTATCGTCTCCCTCTACTAGGACTGTGTAAATTCCAGTAATAGAGCCTTTTTCAAAATTCCCACTTCTTTCTAAAAGTTTTGGTAGCTCTGCGTAAATTGAGGGAGTGTACCCTCTTGAAACTGGCGGCTCACCTATCGCAAGCCCTATTTCACGTTGAGCCATCGCAAACCTTGTGAGCGAGTCCATCATGAGCAGTACATCAAGTCCCATGTCCTTAAAATATTCTGCTATTGTTGTCGCTACTAGTGGGCATTTCATGCGAAGCATCGATGACTGGTCTGAAGTAGCAACTACTACTACCGAGCGTTTTAGCCCCTCTGGCCCTAAGTCATTTTCGATAAATTCTCTAACCTCTCTGCCACGCTCCCCAACAAGTGCAATTACGTTTATATCAGCCTTTACACCTCTTGCGAACATCCCCATTAATATACTCTTCCCAACACCGGAGCCTGCAAATATTCCAACCCTTTGACCTTTTCCTATAGTCAGCGCCGAATCTATCGCTTTAACCCCAAAGTCGAGTTTTTCTCTTATAGGGGGTCTTGAGAGTGGGTTTATATACTCATTTTCCACCGAGTAGTAGTTTTTTACATCAAAGTCGCCTAATCCGTCAATGGGATTTCCCATAACATCTATTACTCGACCTTTTAAGAAGTCCCCAACGGGAATTTTCAACCTACTGTTTGTGTTATGTACAAATGTTCCTGGGGAAATCCCTTTTGGTGACTCGTATGGCATGAGCAAAATTCTCTCATCTTTAAACCCCACAACCTCAGCTTTTATATGTCTTTTACCACCTTGGGTTGTGATAGTATTAATATCACCAATCGCACCTTTGACCCCTGTAGCTTCAATGGTTGTTCCCACGACATTTTCAATTTTCCCGATATGTCTTATCGTCTCACAATTGTCGACTAAAGATTTCATTTTTGTAAGCGTCATTGTTAACTCCCACTAATTTGCACTTTCGAGCACTGAGCGTATTTTATCAAGCTGTGTTTTCACGCTTGCATCGATTATTCTGTCTGGCAGCTCAATAATACAAGTTCCTTGCTCATCATTGTCAATTATTTCTATCTTTACTGTATCAGTTGCTTTTTTTAGCGTGTTTAAAATCTGTGCGTCAGCTTTTATTGCAAGCTCCCAATCAAGCTGGGAGATATGTAGCTTAGCCCAAGTAGCATTTCGTATGCGTTCAGTCGCGGTTTCTACCATTTTTTCTATGATATTGCCGCTATTTTTCAGGCTGATATTTATAACCTTCTCCGCAACAGCTATCGCCAAATCACGCATTTCTGCAGTTTGTTCTGTCATAAGCAGATGTCTTTGTTTATTTATACTGTCAATATCTGCTTGTATTTTAGCTAGATATTCTTCTATCTTCTCTTGAAATTTTTCACTGCTTTCTAAAAACGCATCGTGATGACCTTTTTCATATCCCTCATCATACCCAACCTTTTGTGCTATTGCCACTCTTTGGTTGGCTTTTATCTCGGATTCTTCTAAAATTTTTGTGGCTTCTGCTCTTGCGTCATCAAGAATTTTTTGCGCTTCTAAACTCGCTTGCTTTTTCAGTTTATGTTCTGTCGCAACGTCGATAAAATCGTCATCGTCGATATCGTCATATCCTGCAATCTTCGACTTTGATGAAGCTTTTTTCTTTGATTTCTGCAGATTTTTTATATCTCTCACTAGCGAATTATCGTTATCGTTTTCCTCTGCATCTTCCTCGATTGTTTCTTCCTCTTCTTTTGTGTCTTTAAACTTTTTTACAAAGGACTCAAAATGTTCTTGGAAGTTGGAAAAAGTTTTCTTAATTCCCGTTTGTGGTGGAGCTTTTTTTCTATCTGCTATAAAATCATTTATGTTCTCAAACTCATCATCGTCATCCTCAAATGCTTCGTCTTCCATAAACTTGATTAAGTCTTTTTTATCCTCATACTCTTCTGTAAAGTCGAGAAAAGCGCTGTTGTCGGAAAAATTATCAGATGTATGTTGATTAAGCAATTACATCATCCTTTCCGCCTTTACTGATTACAATCTCACCCTCGTCTTCAAGCTGACGAATATAAGCAACGATTCTTTGTTGAGCTTCATCAACATCACGCATACGTACATTGAATGTAGTCTCAAGGTCAGATTTAACTGACTCAACCCTACGCGAGGACATATTTGTAAACAATAGCTCGGATAATTCTGGAGTAGAACCTTTGATAGCGTATACCAAGTCTTTGTTGTCCACATCTGTAAGTATTCTTTGAATAGAGCGTTCGTCCATAGTAGCGATATCTTCGAATACGAACATCCTTTTTCTGATTTCGTCTGCAAGTTTTTCGTCCACTTGTTGCAAATTGTCGAAAATCGATTTTTCATTAGCTCTATCAACATTATTCATTACATCAGCGACATATTCGATACCACCAACTTGTGCAAAGTCCACTGATACCACTGATTCAAACTTAGTTTCAAGCATGCTCTCAAGAATTTTTACACTGTCAGGAGAAGCGCTGTCAATTTTCGCTAGTGCTTCTACAACTTTCGCTTGTTTCTTCTTCGGTAAAGTCGATATTACATCGGCTGCTTGCTCTGTTGTCGCATAAGCCAGTATCAGTGCAATAGTTTGCGGTCTCTCATGCTGTATTATTGCATATAAGTTTTTGCTATCAGTTTTTCTTATAAACTCAAACTTACGCACTTGCAACGATTTAGTAATCCTATCAAGTAGTGTCGAAGCGGCAGAGCTTCCGAACGCTTTTTCAAGCACGTTTCTAGCATATTCAATACCGCCATCTGTCACAACTTTTTGCGTTACACACATTTTATAAAAATCATCAAGTGTTTTTTCTCTTTGGTCGGGAGTTATGTTAGAAAGTCTTGCTATCTCAATAGTCAATTTTTCAACATCTGTCTCGCCTAAATGTTTATAAACCTTCGATGCATTCTCTGCGCCCAATGATAATATAACTATAGCAGCCTTCTGCTCATAGGTTAAAGTGCTATTATCCTGTTGACTCATCTAAATCTCCCCCCCTTAGCCAGTTTTTAATAAGTTGAGCGGAAATTTCTGGGTTGTCATTAACAAATCCGCCAATTTCACCTTTAAGTTTTTTCTCTTTAGTATCTTTCATTTGACCTAATTTAAAGTCGTCGAGTTTTTCTTGGTTTTTACGTCTTAACTCTTCTATACTCTCAACATTTGCAGCTTCTTTTTCTGCCGCAAGTAAAGCTTCGTACTCTTCTTTTTGTTGTTCCATAGCAAGCCTTGCTTTTTTAGCCTTGCGTTTTGAAATTACTGCGATTATGATAAAGATTATCATAATAATTAGCATCACGCCTGCTGCTATCAATATCGGTAGTGAAGTATCAAAATCAAGTAAAAATTCGATAACGCCTTGATTCACAACCGGAGTAGTAGGTTCAACTGGTTCTCCGTTTAGGAATGGTGATGATAAAATTTCGATTTTTTCGTCCGCATCTTCGATAGGTATTCCTGTCGCATTTGCGATAACTCTCTTCATGCTCGAAAGCGTTTGTGCATCTATATCTATTCCGTTTATAGTGATACCAATCGAAGTATCTACTACATTAGCAGCATCACTTTGCACTTGTTCTCTAACTTCGCTAACCACATAATCATAATCTCTTTGGTCTGTGAAAATGTAGCTCTCGCCATCTTCTGTAACTACTGGATATGTTTCAATATCTGCGTTAGAAGTAGCTCCTGGCACTCCGCCTTCCGCTTGGACATCGTCGCCCTCAAAGTATAATGTTTCCCCTGAAACAACTCCTCTATTGTCCTCGCTTGGAATATAATTTATAGCCTCAGTAATGCTTTTGTCCACGTCGACCACCGCATTTACTGCTACTTTTATACCATCTTGCTCTTCAGTGTTAAACATATCAGAGAATAAATGCAGAATTTTTTGTGTCGCATTTTGCTCAAATTCTCTTTCAAGCTCTAATTTTAGCTCTGATGCATCCAGTTGCAAATCAGTAGCACTTTGTGTCACCTCAATGCCGTTTCCATCAAGTATAACCACGTTGTCTATCAACAAATCAGGTACACTCTTTGCTACTAACCTTTGTATGCCTGACACTTGTTCTGGGTCTGGTGATCCGCCGTTTTCCATAATCACGGTAACCGATGCGGTGTTTTCTGATTCATCATTGTCAAGTATGTATGAGCTATCCTCAGCTATTCCATAAATTACCGTTGCATCTTTAACTCCATCAAAACTCTCTATTGTAGTGGCAACCATTTGTTGGAAGTCAGCTTGTTCCCAAAAATCTCTATCCGAACCTGTGCTGAGCATATCAATATTCGATGACCTGTAATCATAAGTATATCCGCTTTCTGGATACCCTTCTGACACAAGCTGTATTTTCAACTGTTCTTGCTGACTTGCTGGCACTAAAATTGTGCCACCACTTTCGGTGCGGGACTCAATCCCCATTTCCTCTAGCTTAGTCGTTATTTCGCTTACTTCAGCTTGTTCTAATCCCGTAAATAAGACTTGATACGGTGATAAAATATTCAATAGCACAACGCCAATTAAGGCAAAAGCAATTACCAATAGCACTGCTATTATAATCGTCTTTGCCTTCTTACTTAAGTTTTGTATGGTATTCTTCGTACTACTAAATAAATTGTTTAATCTTTCTTGCACAATATTCACACTCACTAACTATTACTAGGTTCAAAATTAAAATTATAGGTTAATTCTCATTATTTCGCTATACGCGTCCATGGCTCTATTTCTTAGCTCTACCAGTAAGGAAACCGCCAGTTCTGCCTGTGTTGAATCAATTGTAAGATCATGCAAATTGTCACTTTGTCCTGTTGCCAGTAAGTATGCATTTTCTTGCACCTCGTTTGAGGTGGTTATAACGTTGCCTACCGCCTGTTCAAAAACAGACTTAAAAGGAGTAACTCCATCAATATTTTGCGTTGCGTCATCAAAATTCTTCGTTAAATTATTACTCGTAATCGGAGTATTAAGTTTATTCACTACATTACTAAAATCAGTAAATTGCATAATAATATCCCTTTCGTTACAGCTATTGTACTAAGTTTACATTTTTATTTTTTCTATACTATCTTCCTATCTCAAGTGCACTAGATGCCATCGATTTAACCGCATTAAATGATGTTACATTTGCTTGATAAGCACGGCTTGCTTCCATGCTATCCACTGTTTCTACGATTAAGTCTACGTTTGGCATAAGCACATATCCATTTTCGTCCGCGTCAGGATGTGTGGGGTTATACACCGCTTTAAAATCCGTTGGATCTTCGGCGATTTCAGTTACTATTACGCCTGCATCAGCCTGTGGTTTTGCGTTTGCTGATATAGCGCTCTCCAACTGATTTTTAAAAGAGTCGCTTTCCACTGCTTGGAAAACAACCATTTTTCTTTGGTAAGGGCCTCCTTCTTCCGTTCTTGTTGTATTAATATTTGTTATATTCTCCGCTATAATATCCATTCTCAGCTTCTGAGCTGTCATTCCTGAAGCTGATATGTTCATCGAACTCAAAAAAGCCATTTACATGCTCCATTCCGCCATTTATATCGGCACTATTTTATTTTTTCATATATTACGTTACCCAGTTATCGCAAGCCTCAGTCTTGCATATTCGTCGGAAACATATCTCGTTAGATATTGATATTGTAGTTGTGCTCTTGCTAGCTCAACATTTTCTGCATCAATGCTAACATTATTTCCACTTAGCGTATTGCTTTCGGTGGTGCTCTCAAGCACTGTTATGTCGGATTTTTCAACTGCGCCCAGTATGTCAGAACTTTTCACAGCGTCGCCTGCGTTTGTCGCCGCCTCAAGATTTTTTATTAACTCTTCCTCAAAAGACAAATACTTCGCCTTATAGCCTGGTGTAGTGGAGTTTGCAATATTTTCTTGTATAACCTTTTGCTTTTCCCACACATAATCCAAACCTTTTTGAGCTAGCGTTACATTAATGTTTGACAACCAATCCATAATATCACCTCTAAATTCAATCTATGTACAAATTATTAATATACTGTATCTATGTTCAGTTGCTAACCGTAAAGTTAGACAAAATTAGACAATATTCCATGTTAGCTATGTTAACATTATAACTGTTTAATTTCTTTCAGTCAATATCAACAGTAGTTATAGTCGCACAAAAAGTAATTGTAAACAAAGAATAACTACTATAATGCGACCTATATTACAAAAAAAAGGACTACATCGACACTATAATACCATAATCTTCCAGCGGCTTTGCACCATTTGTTCATTATTATGCGCTTGATGGCGTTTTTTGTGAATTTTTAGTGAATTTACGAGCTTTCTTACCAAAATAATAAAAAAATAAGTAATGTAACTAAAATACCGTTAATATTTTGTACATATTATTTATTTTTTTCATTTTCTTGTGATAATTGCAGATTCTAGCACCCTTATACAAAATTCCCTTTACTTTATGTGCAAAATCACAAGTACATAATGTAACTGATTTTAAATAAAATAAAAAGCCACGCTTTTTTATTAAAGCGTGGCTTTTTATTTTATTTGTTATTATTCACAATTTTATTGACTTTCATGTCAGCGTCAATGATTTTTCTCACTAAGCTTAGTATTTTTTTTTGACACTCAAATATATCCGCATGAAGAACATTATCAAAACTAGCGTTTATATTTTGTCCTGGTCGCAAAATCGGAGCAATTATTGATTTATCGTTTTGCGGCAATACCGAAACAAGCTTTCTGTTCTCATTGTCTAGCTCGTCAATTTTCCTCATTAAGCGCTGTCTCATATTCAGCGTTACGCCAAATTTTTCTGTGTCATTTGCATCAGCTGCCTTAAGCAGCCCATTTGTATAAGTTTCAAATTCTATAAAACAACTGTACTTCTTTTTTAAGTTAGATAAAATATTTTGCATTGCATCGATATTAGTCATTTACTTCATCACTCCAAGATACATTACTGTTTTGCTGCAATAATTGCAGCTTGTTGAAATGTGTCACGTAAGTCTTTGAGCAATGGGACAATTTCATCTAGCGGTTCTTCATTTCTTCCGATTTTCGCTCTTTTGAGGTTATATATCATAAACTCATATAGTGAATGCAAATTCTGCGATACCGGATATTTATTATCCAAACTAACATCTAAGTACGAAACTATTTCCCTTGCTCTCTCAACATCTTTTTCAAAGAACTCGAAATCACCATTTTGCTTTGAAAGCTTTGCCCTGTTGATGCGCTTTACAGCTTCATCATACAAAGTCAAAAGCATTTCAGAACTAGTCATGGTATTTACCGACTGTTCTTTGTACTTGTTATACGCATTATAGCCGTTTATCATCATTCTCACCTGCTAATCAAATTTTGTGTCCACTGCTAAAATCCACTCGTTCCAAAGCTACTTAACCATGAGCTTTGTGTGTTCATTTGTTGAGTGTATACTTCAAGCGCAGTAAATTGAGCATAGTATCTATCCTCTTCCATTTCAAGCGTATCAAGCAAATCTTGATATCTTTCTTGCAGTTCATCAATCTGCTTTTGCAGAGTACTGTTTTGCTCACTAATAGCTCCGTCTTGACCAGCTTTCTCTATAAATATACCTTTATCAAAACCAATAGTATTAGTGTATTTATCAACTACCTCTTCAAATCTTTGCATGAAACCTTTATCGCCATATCCTGCCTCTTCACCAAAACCAGGAGCTTTAACAAACGCTTCTTTTACAGATTCAATGTCGTTTTCAAGAGCAGCTTCAAGTTTATCCTCATCTATGGAAATTTTCCCATTATCAGTATAGCTACTCGAAAGAGTGATACCCATTTCTTCTACTGAAGCTGCACCATCCACCGCAAAACTGAACATAAATCTTAAGTCAGTAGCAAGCGCGCTCAAATCAGAGTCTCCGAATAGGATTCCCTTTTTAGCATTTTCTTCCCACAACTCAATTTCTTTTTCAGACATCTCTGCTTTTTCTTCTTCAGTTAGTGGATAGTAGTCACTATCTGGTTTTGTTGAATACATGCTGCTTACTAAATCTACGATTTCGTTATAATCTTCCGCCATTTTTTTGATAGCATCAATGATTTCTTCCGTTTTAGGTTCAGCTGTAAATCTAACATCTTCGCCTGCTACAAATTTCTCAGCAGCATTAGCAGCTAGTGTAATCTCAACACCATCCACTTCAAACGAGTCACTTGAACGAATCAATGTTTGCTCAGGCATACCATCATATTTTATTGTGATAATTGAGTCTTGTCCTACTTTTACACCAGCACTTTCAGAATCCAAGTCACCACCGAATAGTAAACCAGTTAAATCAGCACTACCCTCTGCATTTTTAAAGTCAATTCTACCTTGTGCACCTTTATCATCAGCGATAATGCTGAATGTGTCACTTGTTTCCATATATGTCATTGTAACGCCAGCATCGGACGCATTAACGCGGTCGATTAGCGAGTCTATCGTGTCGTTTTCTGTATATTCTATAGTCACATCGTTAACTATAATTGCGCCTTTTCCTTCTGCATCAAAAGTTAGTCCAAATGAGCTATCTCCCAATTTTTCGTTAACATCAACTTTGTTACTAGTATTATTGTCAATTCCAAATATACCTTTTTCGCTCACTAAATTTGTGTTAGTAGAGCTTATAGTCAGTTTTGAAGTTGGGTCTAATTCATTTGTAGCAGTATTGTTAACTTGGAAAGAAATCGCACCACCAGAAACACTCGAAACAACTCTACCTTCGCCAAAAGTAGCATTTAACTTGTCTTGTAGATAAGTATTAAATTCGTTTGCATCAGCAAAATTCGCAGAGTCTTCAAACACGATATTTTTAGTAAGTCCGTTTAAATTAAATGTTAGTGCAGTTCCTGAAATAGTATCATTAAAGTTTAAATTTGTAACAAAATTAGCTGTATCAACCGCAATTTCTGAAGTTAGTGTGGATTGTCCAGAGGAAATTTGCGAGCCAACTTTAAATCCCATCGCAGCAAGCCCAGCAGCACTACTCGCACCAGAAATCTTGAATGTATTCGAATCTGCAGGTCCTTTGCGAGCAAACTCGAGCTTATCTCCATTTACAGACAAGCCTATTTTATCTGATAGAGCTCCACCGTCAGACATCTCAATCTCAGCTGCAACTCTGTTAAACTCATCGGCTATATCTTGTGCACTTGTAGGTTTAAAGTTTTCATCAAACTTCACTGTATATGTATTTGAACCATATGAAACGCTCATGCTCATTCCTGAAAAATTGCTTACTTCTTTCCCTTTTTCTGAAAAGTCAAGCGTGCCTGTTGTAATTTTATTACCTGATAACGCCACAGAACTTTGGTAACTAGTCGCAGTAGCAACTTGTTGAATTCCTGTAATCGCTAAATTTTCTAGCATTGATGAACTTCCTGTCGCTTTCACATACTGTGAATTTGTTCCAGAAGTAGTAATTTCACTAGAAGAAAAAAACGAATTACTAAATAAGTTTGTGGAAGAAGAATACGACAAATAGTTATTAGAAAAATCATTGATTTTTGAACTAATGGACTGATATGCATCCATTTTCCACTGTACTTCTTGAGTATCTCTTAACACGTCGTTTATTCTGTTTCTCGTATGATATGTCATTCCTTCTACAATAGAGTCTGTATCAAGACCTGTCGCCAAACCACTTACACCATTTCTAACACCAGTGTAAAATGAACCACCTATTGAACTCATAATGTTAATCTCCATTCTGCCGCAGTACACTTAATCATACTATTTTCCCATAGCGGCTATGGGAAAATAGTATCTTGTATTTTTGAGCAAAAATATTATTTTGCTCCTTCTTTTTCGTCAATAAATCTATCTAGTATAGTGATAAGTTTTGCTATCTCAGGTTTTGTAAGCTGCTCATTCGCTCCTACTTCTAAACCTTTTCTATACATCTCAGGATTAATAAGTGATGAGAAGATTACAACCGGAATTTTCTTTAACACCTTGTCGTCTTTAATCAGTTTAGTCAGCCTATGTCCATCCATACGAGGCATCTCAACATCAGTTATAATACAGTCGATTTCGTTTAATTTTTCTTCGTTTTCTCTAATGTCACTTAAGTATTCCCACAACTCATGTCCATTATCAAATTTTTCTGTATTAATATATTTTGCTTGGTGCAAGCAGTCGTGTATCAGCTTTGATAAAAGCACTGAATCTTCTGCAATTAATATTTTGCCGTAATGCGTAACTCTTTCGCCTAAACGCTCAACATCAACAATTTTGATAGTGGTTTCAGGCGCGATATCCGCGATTATTTTTTCAAAGTCTAAAATAGTAATCAAGTGATTTTTACAATCAGCTAGACCCGTAGCAACTCCATCTTCGCCGCTATAAATTATTTTATCCGGCTTTTGGATGTCACTCCATTTAATTCTGTGTATACCTACAACAGCATGGACTCTAAAGGCGATAAACATTTTATTAAAATTTGTGATGATGAACAAATCTTTATTATCATCACTACTCTCATCTATCCCCAAATATTTTGGTAAATCGATAACGGTAATAACTCTGTCACGAGGTTTAAATACGCCCTCTACTGCTGGATGAGCATGTGGCATTTCCTTTACCGGTAACGGCATCAAAATTTCTCTTATTTTTGCTACATTTACTCCGAAAGAATTTTCGCCCAGAGTAAACTCCATAATTTCCATCTCATTCGTTCCTGATTCAAGAAGAATGTCACTTTTAACATAGCTATTTTTACTCACAATACACCTCGCATAATCTTATTTCTTAAATATGTTTTTAATAAAATTCGCATCTGCATCAATGCTCACTGCAGCTTCAGCATTTGCTGCTTTTAGCTCTTTTAATTCTCTTCTTAATATAACTATTTCTTTTGGTGCATCAATTCTGATTTTCACCTTATCATTTCCAATTTCAGATATCGTTATCTCAACATTATCGCCCACAAAGAAAGATTCGCCTAATTTTCTTGATAATACTAACATCTATCCTTCCCCCTGTTCTTTATTCATAGTCACAGGGTACTTCATACTGTAGTCGCTTTCTGTTAGTATCGTTTGTACCGCCAATCTGTTTTTAGAATTTATAACGATAGGGCATTTAAAATTAGCAGTAATACTACCATCTTCTTTTATGGACGCTATCACATAAATCAAAAGTCCGCTCACGCTCTCTGCTTTTATCGCAGCTAAATCCTCATCCGTTGCGGTGGGGGAATAATCTTTTTCTATATTATAAGGATTGAGCAAAATAAACGCTAAATCTTTTTCTTTTAGTGATTGCATGCAGATGATGCTATCATCTTTTTCCTCAAAGCTTATCAGCCCAAATTCATGGTAGCCCTCAAAGCCGTATAATGCTTGTGGTAATGTTATTAAGTTTTCATTTAGTATTTCAATTTCTCCAAAAAATCTTGTGTCAATTTGCAAAATTATCAACTCGCTTTATTTAAACTTTTGTATCCACTGGAACATAGTTAGGGTCAGAACTCGGTGGAACATATAGTGGTTCCCCCACGTACTCGATTACAACATCGTGATACTGTTTAATATTAACTTCAACATCACCTGGAATAAACTCAAACTCTCCACCAGAAACATTCCACTCAAAGTTTAATTTATCCATCTCATACTGAATACTAAGATCAGCTGGTTCCCATTCTATTTCTGGTCCTGTTTCTGGAAGGAATCCCAATCCAAACTCTGGCACATCGTTTGCTCTTTCCGCTGCTAGTCTAGGTATCGGATTTTCAGGCAAATGTATTTGTAGCATAATTTGCCCTTCTCGTGCTAGTCTTGCAGTTGCTTCCTGTGCAGCTATTATGCCTTTTTGAGCTATCTGATCTAAACTCACTTTTGTTGATGGTACAACTGAATTTCTCGCCATGTAAGTATCGATATTCAGCTGAATAGGCTTACTTCTAATGCTTAGCCCACCGACATCCCTTACAATTTCCAATTCCGCAACATCAGATTTTCTTTCAAATCTACCGCTATGTGTTTTCATCTCTATCGAAATTGGTACACTTTCAATTCTTATTAATGGTTCCATATAGTCACGCCCTCTTAAAAAATATTACTTATTATGTCATAAAATCGATGAATGATGGACTCAAAATCCCCGAACCAACCTTCAAAGTAGCGTTGTATATGTATTGTTGCGTTGTTAACTCTGTTATTGCAAGTGCTGGGTCCATATACTCGAGATTATAAATTTTTTCGTTATAATTATATTGGCTGTCTTCTAAACGATTTTGGGTATAATCCAAAAACATTGTATTACTGCCTAATTTTGTAAGCTCGATAACTAAATCGTCTCGCTGAGCATCAAGCTCGTCTAAATATATCGATGCTTCGTCATGCGAATAATCCGCACTCTCAAGCATTTCAGCTGTTTCACCTAATAACACTATTAGGTTTTTTGATGTTCCATTTGTATTAACGCCATATCCCAGAAAATTTATCCCTGGTGTCGCCATGTTAAAAGCTGTGTTCGAGTCGATTTCTCCAGTTGCATCTGTTGCAATCCCAAACCCTAAATCCACATTTATCTCTTGAGCTGCAAGCTCATCAAGCACAGCAATGTCTCCATTTGTTACATCAATACCTCTGTATAAAAGCTTGTTATCTTCAGTTAGCTCAAACGGTGCTTCTTTTGTGTTTGTACCACCGAAAATGTAGTCTCCCGCTTCTGTAACATTTAGCTCTTTAACCATAGTCGCTTGCATTTCACGAAG
Source organism: uncultured Oscillospiraceae bacterium (assembly GCA_964370225.1). Taxonomy (GTDB): domain Bacteria; phylum Bacillota; class Clostridia; order Oscillospirales; family Ruminococcaceae; genus CAYJII01. Next base: position 62,181 of record CAYJII010000001.1, read on the forward strand.
TTTATCGGCTATAATTGAACGTTCTGCACTTGTTTTAGTTTCGTTCATTGCACTAATTAAGTCAGCATAAGCATCCTCAGATACTTTGGTAACATTCATTATTGTGCTCTCTACCGATACCATTCTTGATTGTACATTTTCTAAATTTGTGGTGAACATTTCGTTGTTTAAAAACTCTCTTCTAAGCTGATTAGAAATTGCACTGCTCGCTGGGTCTTCAGAGGCTTTAGTATAATTTCTGCCTGTGGACACTCTGTCCGATGCAACATTTAAATTTGATAACACAGTATTAAGTCTTCCACTATACTGTCTCATAATTGAATTCGTTGTTATTCTCATAACTTAAACCTCCTTATATTATAGTCCAACGCGACCCATTCTATTAATAATAGTGTCGAGCGCCTCATCAAGAGTAGTCATAAATCTCGCTGCCGCATTGTATGATTGTTGATATTTTAGTAAGTTAATACCCTCTTCATCAAGGTTTACCCCCGACACACTATCACGCATATCTTCCATTGATGTGAGTGATACTAAATAACTGTCTAAGAGTTTTTCGTTCGAGCTAACTTCAAGTGCTAATACATTGCTGATATTGCTTACATATTCTTGCATAGTTCCCTCGAATATCGAAACTCCATTTTCCGCTTCAAAGTTTAGGTCTTCAGAAAACTTAGCAATCATTTTAAGCAAGTTTTCGTTTGCACCCGAGTCATCTCCTGCGAGGTCGATTTTAGTAGCGGTGATACCGTACTCATTATTTCTCCAGCCCTGTGCAATTTGAATATTGCTTGCTGTGATAGGACCTCCGTCCGAAGACTCAAATAACGGTAACCATCCATCAGCTTCGTATGTAGGTGGGTCTGTTGGCGGGTCAACTTCTATTGAGTTTAGATGGTTAAGTTCATTTGCAATTTGTGATGCAAATAAATCCATGGATTGTTCGTAATATCCAATCCCTCTTATCGCGTTTGGTGGTGTATCAAATTCTCCTGAAGAATTTAGCATATCTAAATAGCCTTTTAAGCTACCAACTGTTAAATCATCCGTTAAGTCTGTGGTAATTCCACTGTCTAATGGATACTCATGCACTAGATGAGTTTTTCCTGTTGTCGCATCAACATTCACTGAAAACTCCGAGTACTGGTCTTTGTCTAAAAGCATTACCTCTGGACTAGTAGCAGTTTCCGGTATTGTGATGCTAACTTCGTTTATTACTATCCCCGGTGAAATTTCAATCGGTTTCATTGTAACATCTATTTTTACATATACACTTAGCTCATCGATTAACAAATTGCGTTGATCCTCAAGTTCTAATGTACCTGTTTTTGTAATCTCAGCTTTTTTTATATCCTTGTTAATCTCAGCTATACTTGAAAGTATATTGTTCACTTCTTCAACAGCAACATCGTTAAAATTATAAAACTGTTGCTCTCTTATAGTGCTTACTTGAAGCGCGTTTTGATTTATTATCTTTGTTAAAATCTCGGATGAAGATTTAACTATCGCATCAAACTCAGCATTCCCTGCGTTAGTTGATAGGTTTTGCATCTGCTTTAACAGGTCTGCTACTTGCGAATTTAAACCATCAACCATAGTTTCATCAATTACTCTTTCCAAGTCATAAAAGCTTTGTAGCTTCGAATCAATCTCTCCTACTTTTGGAGCTTCTTGACGAAATCTTACATCGAGATATGGGTCTCTAACTTGAGCTATTTGGCTGATTTGCGAACCTTGACCTACTCCGCTTGAGGTAAGCGAAACATATCTGCCGCCACTAGCAGGAGGTTGTATGGAAACTAAATCCAAGCGTTGCCTTGTATAACCTTCTGTGTCCATGTTGGATATGTTTTGTCCGACTATATCCAACGCTTTTTGATTTATAGATAGCGCTCTTTGAGCGGTTGAAAATCCAAAGAAACTTGATCTCATTATCTTTCACTCCATCAATTAAACTTTTTGTGATTTAAACTTTGTTTTATCGTTTTTATTCCTTTTTGCATCTTTGTTATATGTCGCTTTTAAATTATAGTGTTCTAGCCTATCGAGAAGTATGTTTATGCTGGACATCTTAATGTCAATTTCTTTTTTTATCACCTTTGAGTTTTCCCTAAACTCTTCTAGCCTTGTTTGTAAATTATCATATACCTGCGCAAGCTGTTTTTCATCGTCATTAGAAGGATTGGCTAGTACTAATTTAATACTTTGGTTATCCTCCCCTAATCTGTCGAGTTCGTCTAATCTCTTTTTTTCGAGGCCTTTCATCTTCATGTTATAAGCAAGCTCTTCCTTAAGGCAAATCTCGATTGTGTCAGTGTCATTAGTTGTAACTGCATCTAGTTTTTTTTGTTCAATCTTTGAAAATTCTTCAAAGAAAACTATCATGTCAGACAGGATGCTTTTTAGCTGCGAATAATTCTTCATAAACTTACTCCAATATTTATTTAAATTCCTATTGTCATTTTCCTAGCAGTTTCTTCTGGATTAATGTTATAATCCCCACTTTTTATTTTTTGCTTAATTTCGTCTAGTTTTTTTGTGTCTGTTTGAGCATCAATCTCGTGGTTAAGCTTTGACTTCAATGCAGCCAAAAAATCTTTTTCATCAGCAGCATTGTTTGGTTTGACATCGATGATTATTTGGTCAAAATTCTTTGGATGTGCAACTGATTTTTGCTCATTTTCGAGATTGTTTTTCACAGATTTTGTCACGTCAATTTTATGTTGTTTTGAAAAAATTCCGTTAATGTTCATAACTTCGGCCTTAGTCTCGGGTAATCACCGATAGTAAGCCTTCCTCCTTTATCATTAGATTGTTGCTTTTGTAATTCACTACAAATATTTTATCGACAGTCAAATGAAAAATATTAGTGAAAGTTACATTTTTTCAAGAAAAAAATATCATAGTCGTGCAATGTTTATTTTCACTGCACGACTATTGTAATTTTGCGACTTATTTGCTGTTTAAATGCCTCATTAACACTCCCGCAATATTTGCGCACGGACCTTGAACGTCCACAGCACCTATGTCAAATGCAACCTTTGGCATTCCGTAAACAACACTTGATTCTTGGTCTTGCCCTATTGTGAATGCTCCACTTTTTTTCATTTGCAATAGTCCACGTGCACCATCATCACCCATACCCGTTAATATTATCCCGATGCTTTTGTTACCCATAACTCTTGCTACAGAATTAAACAAAACATCGACAGATGGTCTGTGTCCACTTACTTTTTCCCCATCAAAAACACGCACGACATATTTGCCTAATTCGTACACAATTTCCATATGCATATTTCCGGGAGCCAGTAGCACAAGACCTCTCCTAAGCTCATCATTATTTTTCGCTTCTCTGACTTCCATGCTGCACATCTTATTCAGCCTTTGCGCGTACATTTCAGTGAAAGTTTCTGGCATATGTTGCACCATCACCATGGGAGGAATGTCCGCTGGAAGCTGCTTTAACACCTGAAGTGTAGCTTCCGTGCCACCAGTAGATGCACCCAACGCCACCACTACATCTTTGTGCTCAGTCATAGCATAAGTTCCGCTAGAAGGCGCCATCACACATGGTGTAACCGCAACTTTTTTAGCCTGTGATTTTGGTTTTGCGGTCGAGGCTATATATATTTTTGTCTCTAAATTTTTAATAAAGCTGTCTTTGCTAACACTCTTCATATCGGGCTTTTGCACAAAGTCTACCGCACCGACCGCCAAAGCATCAAGCACCGATAAATCCAGCGTGCTCACAAGTACAAAGCTCACATAATTTTTGCTTAGGTACTCTTTTACAAACTCTAATCCACTCTTACCAGGCATCCGAATATCCATCGTTACAACATCAGGTTTTAGCTGAACTATCAGCTTTTCCGCCTCTACCACGTTTGCAGCTTCGCCCACAATATTAATATTTTTACATGCCGATAGCCCATCTCTCAGGACTTTTCTAAACAGCATAGAGTCATCTACCAACAAAACTTTTATTTTATTTTGCATAATAGCCTCTCCTATATACTTTAAAAAATTTGAATATGTACAAAGCGCATAACATTATACTAAATAACATTATGCGCTAATTCTTCTAAAATTGCAAGCTTTTTATTATTTTACAAACGCTGCGGGGATTAGCGTTTTATACTTTGATTTGTTCTTGTTGATATTTTCAGAATGTCCGATTAATAAATATCCACCTGGTTTTGTCGCTTTATAAAAGCGCTCAACCAACTGATCTTTTACATCAGCGTTAAAATAAATCATAACATTTCTGCAAAATATCACATCAAAATCTAGTTTAAAATTAATATTATCCATTAAGTTGAACTGCCTAAAAATCACGTTGTTTTTAATCATAGGCGCAACTTCATAAAAATCTCCTTTTTTAATGAAGTATTTGTTCTTCCACTCTATCGGAACATCCGACATACCATCAGCATGATACGTTGCTTTTTGCGCTTTCCCCAAAGCTTTTAGCGATATATCCGTCGCCAGAATTCTTGTATCCCAGTTTTTAAAATCACTGCCAAAATGATCTGCCAATATCATCGATAATGTGTATGGTTCTTCGCCAGAGGAGCAACCAGCGCTCCATATCGCCAATGTTTTATTGTGGCTTTTTTTTGCAATTGTTGGTATTATTATATCCCTAAAATAATCGAAATGCTCTGTTTCACGCATAAAATACGTGTGATTTGTCGTCAGCACGATAAGCATCCTATCGATATCCGCAGGGTCTTTCTTTTTCACTAAATCTATATATTGCTTGAATGAGGAAAAACCTTTTTCTGCTAGTATCGGTTGCAGTCTTGCCTGTATCAGCTGTTGTTTTCTCGCTAAGTTTATTCCGAAATTTGCCTCGACAAATTCGACCAGTTCATTTACCTCTAAAGGAGTAATTTCTATCATATCGCCACAATCTCCAATCTAACTTATAAAAACATAATTAACCCACATGCATTAACACTAACTTTTCGCAATCAAAAATTAGGTTTGTCACTCCGTCAATATTAATTATACCATTCACAAGTTCATTTTGCGCATTATGCGGAGAAACACTGATTTCATCAGGGTTTAAATCCACAACTCTACACACTGTGTCAACTAAAATACCCAGGGGAATTTCATCAACTTCAAGCACAACTATACACGACTGCTCATCTTCCACCCAGTCAGGACGCCCCATTAATTGTCTGATGTCAACTAGCGGAGTAATTTGTCCTCTTAAGTTCATTACGCCCTTAACAAAAGACGGCGCCATCGGTAACATTGTAATTGAAAAACTTGTTATAATATCCTGTACATTTTCGACATCAATAGCATATTGTAGCTCATCTGAAATAAATGTTAAATATTTTTTCGTGGTATCGTCCGCTTTTTGCTCTTCTTCATCTTCATCAAATATTGCAAACATCTCTTCACTCATATACATAGGCACATTGCATTTAAAATATGCCCTCACACCTCCTTGTTATCTAAAATTATCCTATTGCATTATATAAATTTTTAACATCAAGTATCATGCTGATATTACCATTTCCTAAAATAGTACAACCTGCAATTCCTGTGTTTTTGATATTAAAATTACTCACATATAACGGTAAAGGTTTAACAACAACTGGTTGTTCACCTAAGATTTCGTCAACGAGTATACAATATGACCTCTCGCCATTTTCTACCCAAATTAACATTCCGTCTTCTATATTAGTAATCGGAGTTTTCACACCATAATAATCGTAAAGTCTGAGTATTGGGAAATACTCGTTGTCTTTACACACCATTTCATTTTTATCAGAATCGTAGATAATATCATCTTTTGCCACCTTAAAAGATTGTCTGATATCGTTTATTGGTATGATAAATGTAGATGTTCCAATTGCAACTTCCATCCCAGAAATTATCGCAAGTGTTAGTGGGATTTTAAATGTGATAGTAGAGCCTTTGCCTACTTCACTACTGATAGAAACCACACCACCAACTTTTTCCACATTCTTTTTAACAACATCCATTCCAACTCCACGCCCCGAAAACTCAGTTACCACTTCTTTCGTGGAGAAACCTGGCATCATGAGCAACATCAGTGTTTCGTTGACTGTATACTCGTTTTCAGGCTTAGTGAGTATGCCATTAGCTTTAGCTTTTTCCATGATTTTTTGTGGGTCGACACCTTTTCCGTCATCTTTTATAGCAATCACAACTTCACTACCAGTATGCTCTGCTAATAAAGTTATCGTGCCTTGAGATGGCTTATCGTATTTATGTCTATCCGCAACATCACTTTCTATACCATGGTCCATCGCATTTCTCACTAAGTGCATGATAGGGTCGCCTATGCTATCGACGATTGTTTTGTCCATCTCAGTTTCTTCCCCAACAATTTCAAGACGCACATCTTTACCGAGTTTATGGCTCATATCACGCACAATTCTATTCATTTTTTGGAATACTCCAGCTACAGGAACCATTCGTACGGACATAACTACATTTTGTAGCTCATCAGTTAGTTTCCTAAGCTGTCTTGCTGATTTTGTGAAATTATCAAGCTTTATCCCTTTTATATCAGGTGAAGATATAACCATGGACTCGGTAATAACAATCTCTGCAACTAAATCCATTAGCTTATCTAGTTTTGATAAATTTACACTAATTAAGCTTTGTTTACCTGCTCCTCCAGTATTTCCAGCTTTCGCAGCTGGTTTTGGCGCAGCCGGTTTTGGTGCAGTCGGTGCCGCTGGTGCTGGTGCTGCTTCCGCAACTGGCGCCGCAGAAGGCGTCGGTGCAGCTTCAACTACAGGTGCTACTGGCTCTTGGGCTACTTCTTCCTTCTCCCCAATTACAACCTCGTATGTTTTAACATTTAGCGCACCTTTAACAATATTCTCGCCTTTTTTAAGTTCCTCTTCATTTGGGAACATAACTTTAAAGCCTTCATCCACAATTAAATCTGCGCTATCACTATTATTTTCCAGCTCATACGGAAAATACTGGTAATCATCACACACATCTTTAAGCGATTCAGCTATCATGAATGCGCGCAAATTTTCCATTCCACAGCCTTCTTCAAACATTACTGTGATTACACAGTTGTAGTTTGTAGCCGCTTCCCCTGTAGCTGTTTTTTCTGGGCTTTCTTCAACAGCGCTATCAGGATTTTTAAGCACATTGATAAAATCGCTAATTTTTTTCTGGAATTCCTCGATATTATCAGTAAGAGGTTCGCCGTTTTGAACCTTTTCAACTTCTGATTTCAAGAAATCAGTGGAAGTGAACATAAGTTCAAACAAATCGTTTGTATACTTTTCGTTAAACTGGCCTTCACGAATAATAAAGAACAAATCTTCGATTCTATGCGATATCGTCATTATAGAATCAAATTCCATCATCGCAGACGAACCTTTAATCGTGTGCATTATTCTAAAAATTTCGTTTACGCTATCCATTGTGAACTCTCCGTCCTGCTCAGCGTCAAGCAAGATTTTGTCAAGCTCCTCTAATAGGCCTGTGGTCTCGAAAAGGTAAAGTTCAACCATCGACTCCATGTTTTTATCCATAATAAAACTCCAATCCGTTACTTTTAGTTAAATCGCACGCTTTACATTTATTGAATATAATATTATCGTAAAACTTTTACTATAAACATTATATCTCATAAATTATTTTTTTTCAATTATTTATCTTTTGGTGATAGACAATTATAAAAAAATGTCGTATAATTAACTTAAAACTATAAAATTTACTAAAAAAAATTTACTCCTAAGTATTATATCGTATTTTTTTATCATAATATTAGGTTTTATACATTTATTTTAATAAGGAGGCTTGTTATGCCGGATTTATTGAGGGTAACGCAACCAATTACATCAAACGAGAATAACATTGGAAGAGCGCGTCCGCAAGACCAACCTCCCCAACCTACCATTGTTAATGTCCCCGACCCATCTAGGGTAACAAAAACTACCGACCAAACGGTATATAGCGAAAGGCAAAATCAGCGACATGACCCAAACGTTAAATCTAACTTTGATCATTTCGTTGGGCTTTTGCGTTCTACTCCATATTTAAGCCAAACTATCACCCAGCTGATATTTACACGCATGGGCAATGTCGTAAACTCGGGTATTAGCGAAGACTTTGCTGCAAATATCGCTAAATTTATGGATTTGCTTAATATGAACGAAGCGGAACTTTTACAATTTGTTTTAAACCAAGGTAATACTTCAGCTAAATTTAGCGGAGAAATCTTTGACATGTTAAGACAATCGCTTTCAGGTAGCAATTCTTCTGACATGACAAATGCAATACTACAGTTCGTGAAAACTTTTGATAACGCTTCCTCGAACGGACAGCTTATCAACAGCATTATCGCGAATTTGAAAAATATCGCGCAATACATGCCAAAATCAAAAGGAGAAGAACTTCTTTCCTTAGCAAACAAGCTTATAGCCTCAGCCGAACAAGGTAGCAATCCTGCGAATATGAACACGCTAAAAACTGAAATTTTCCCATATCTATCTAAGTATATTACGCAAACCAAAGATTTTGGCTCAATTAGAGATATTATTTCCACACTCACTGCAAATTATGTTAACTATGAAAACGGTTCTGTTGACAATTTGATGCAGTCGTTTGAAAAATTATTTAACTACCCGCAACTTGCAGATAAGCTTTCGCAAATTCCAGCAGAACAAATCGAAGCTATGTTACTCAACGCTCGCTTTAAAAACGCAGACACAAGGCTTATGGACTTGTTTGTAAACATTATCTCCAACGGATTGACTGGCGGAAGTGATGCAACAAACAAGGAAGTATTTGAGAATATTCTCAAGTCATTGCTGATAAACAATAGTGTCTACATGCCTGTCGAACACATGATTGTACCTGTTTTCATTAACGGTAGACATATGTTCTCTGAAATATGGGTTGACCCTGACGCTTCAAGTAGTTCTGGTGATGATTCTGACGAAAACACTGCTAAGCTACTCGTGAAATTCGATATTGAAAACATCGGCTTTTTCGAGCTTGTTATGCTATATAAAGGCGGAAATGCTGAGCTATTAATGTTTTGCCCACCTGCGCTATCGAAAAAATATGATAGTATAAAACTAGCGTTACAAAAGATTCTTGAAAACAATGGGATTACTTGCCAAAATATCGCAGTGGAAAAGAGCGTTCAGCCTCTGGTTATTTCCGATGTTTTCCCAAAAATATTTGAAAAGAGGGACAGTATAAATGTCAAGGTATAATTCGCATAAGAAAGCTGTCGCTTTAAAGTACGACGAAAGCCAATCAGCCCCCATCATCGTTGCATCCGGACTGGGTTATATGGCTGAAAAAATAGTGGAAGTTGCAAATGAACACAACCTGCCTGTATACGAGGACAACTCGCTCTCAAATGTACTCACTCAACTTGAGCTTGGGACGCCAATTCCCGAGGAGCTTTATAAGGCAGTAGTTGATATTTATGTTTATTTTATCAATGAGTGTCGACTCACTGAAATAGACGGTATACTCGCTGACAGCGAACAGATAGAAGAGACACAAGATTAACCATGAAATGGAGCATTTATTTTTATGGAAGTATTTTACAAGGCAAGCGTTGCTGACGCAAACGAAAACTATATTGCCGACTTAACCATTAACTCAATCACAGTAAAAAATATTGTAGCTACGATAAACGATTTTTCGGAGGAACTCAAAGCTTCGATGTCTGAGTCATCAAACTACAATGGATACATGGATGGAGAAGACTCGCTTTATATTTCAAGAGAAGTGAGATTATTTATTTACGACGACATCAAGGGAATACTTAAATATTCCGCTTATGTCAGCTACAGGCTCAAAACTTTGGTGCATTTTGAAAGAATGTCACTTTTGAGCACTATTCAAAGAAGAAATGATGTAAAAGTTAAGGTGATGATACCTCTTGTTATCGCGCCGACTATGGAAACTGTAAAAAATGGTAGAACCGAAAATGTGCGCTTGCTTAATAAAAGTGTCGACGGACAAATCGTCGATTTAAGCGCTGGTGGTTTGGCGTTTGCTTGCAGTAATGAGCTTGATAAAGACCTGTTGTATAACATGGTTTTTGACAGAACACCTCGCCAAGTCGACGTGAATTTGAAAATTATACGTGAAATTCAAAAGCCGGACGGTTCTTATATATATGGTTGCAAATTTGATAATATCACGCAAAAAGACGAAGAATTAATAAGACAATACGTGTTTAGAGCTTTAGCCCAAAAACACGCTAGTACTCGTAGATAAATCCTAATACTAAAATAGCGCTCTTTCATTTTACTTTGCATGAAAAGAGCAGTGCACTCACAAAAATTTTGCCGACGCAAAGCGGCACGAATGGAGCATAACAATGAGCAACAATAAAGCTAACGTTATAACTATTACTAATCAAAAAGGCGGAGTTGGAAAAACCACAACTGTCGCTGCTCTGGTAGAGGGGCTAGCTAAAAATAAAAAGAGAGTATTATGCATAGATTTAGACCCACAAGGTAGCCTTGGCTTTAGCTTAGGTGTGAACATCGAAAATGCAATCACTATTTATGATGTCTTCAAAGGTGAGTGCGATGTGCTAAAAGCTATTACCAAACTGGAACTTTGCGATATTCTTCCATCTAACATTTTACTTAGTAGCGCCGAGCTTGAGTTTAATCGCGCTGGAAGAGAATTTATGCTAAAAAATATAATCGAGCCACTCCTTGAGGATTACGATTATATCATTATCGACACACCACCTGCGCTAAATGTACTAACAATTAATGCATATGTAGCCGCAAATTCGCTCATCGTGCCAATGATACCGGATATTTTAAGTCTATTGGGAATTTCCCAACTTAAAGATACAATTGATACTGTTAAGAAGTTTTACAACCCAGATTTACAGCTTTTGGGTATACTTCTTACTAAATACAATCGTCGCACTAAGCTTACACGTGAAGTGAAAGATATGGCAAAGCAAATTGCTGAGCAGCTTAACACTGTTGTTATCGAAACTTATATTCGAAACAGCGTCAGTGTTGCAGAAGCACCAGCTCACGGCGAGAGCATTATCACCTATTCTCCACGCTCAACAGCTGGAGAAGATTATGCACTTTTAGTTAAAAAGCTCATCAGTGGCAAGCTATAACCTTAATTAAAACAATTGTAAGCGCTCTTATCATTCCTTAGACTTTGCGTGATGGGAGCATAATGAAAATAGTTTATTTAATGCCGAAGCAAAGCGGCGGAATGGAGACAAATTATGGCAAAGAAAACTTCAAAAACAGCACATGTTATGAACTTGCTGACTAAAAGCGAGACTAGCGAGGAAGTTGCAAGCGCACAAATTAGTGCACAACCAGCTGTTAGCGAGGATGCAACAAAACCTGGCACAGATAGTAATGTAGATCCAATCTCAAACGCATTAGAGGCGTTTGTTCAAGAGGAAGAAGCCAGCTTAGCTCAAGATAGTATCCCAACCGAGGAAACTGCTGTAGCAGAGGAAGATGCGATAGTCGAAGATAATGCGGTGAAAAACACAGCACCAAAAACTACTAGCAACGCACCTACAGCTACTGATGATATGCTTGTTGCAAGCGACGGAACTACTCACATTTATATAAATGTTATGGAGCAAATTGTAGTCGATATTCGCGAGCACTATATGGAAAAATTCGATTTGTGCACATGTGAAATTTGTACTCTTGATGTCACTGCATTTACACTAAACCTACTCCCTTCAAGATACACAGTTACGCACAAAGGTGAAGTTTTCGCTAAACTTGCTACTTTTAGCCAACAGTATTCTGCGGATATTATCACAGCTATAACAAAAGCGTGCATCAAAGTTAAAGAATCGCCACGTCACGAAATGTTCACTAACGGTGAATAAAATCTATCGAGATGATAAAATCACAGATTTTGTCATCTCGTTTTGTTTGTGCGCAAAAAGTCAGTTATGTTTAAATGGCGATAATAATAAAGAAGCTATCACTAAAGCGATAGCTTCTTTATTATTATATTCTTATTTTTTAGCGTTTTATGCTATTTTTTCTTGTTCATTGTAATTAGAACTTTTGCGATAGGTTTTGGCCAAAATTTTCTAAGCATGTACATATCCTCGCTATAACGTCTATCGTCGTTTATCGCTTTCATAGTCTCAGAGTCGTCGTGCATTCTATGATACATCAGCACCTTGGGAACATAGCAAAATGCGCCCTTATTCTCAGCAATTCTCACCCATGCATCCCAATCTAGTGCAACTGACATCTTTTCGTTAAATCTAAATCTAGCAAGGTTTTTCAAATCAAAGCTGACGGAAGGACAGCCGATTGCGCAAGCCATTGATTGAACATATTTATTAAGAAATCTGCTTGATTTTACTAAAACTAGTGGGGAAAGTAAAATCTTTTTTAGCATCATATTTCGTGAGTTTTTGGCGATTTTTTCATCTTTTATCTCGTTATAATCGCAAAAACCAATCAGCGAATTTTCATGCTTATTAAACAGTCGCATCATCTCGCTTGAGTAGTCTTTATGGTAAATATCATCTTGATGCGCAATTGTGGCGTAGCGAGTTTTCACTTTGCTTAGCGCAAAATTCCAGTCTGCTGCAATCCCCTTTTTTCCGCTATCATTAATATATAGTTTGATATCATGTTCTTTACAAATACTTTTTATGTAATCATTTTCAGTAGAGGTCATGGCAATAATTTCGCTTTTATATGTCTGATTTTGTAGTGACATTATACATTCAGTCAGATATTCTGACTCTTTATAAGCGCAAATTACAAAGCTATGTTCTTGCATAAATCCCCCTCCATTTCCACTGCAAAATGCAGATAACTGTACATAAATTTATTATATCCAAAATAGTATAACATAAAAATATATTTTCTTCAAACAAATTCTACTTTTTTTATTTTTGCATATCATTTTAGTAACTGATTAATATGTTTTTGCTTTTGGAAGGGGAATTTTATGGAGCTTAAAGTTATTTTTTATTTTATATGCGCTTGCCTTGTTGTCATGAACTTTTATTACTACAAATCCACTAAACATTTTTTCAAAACTTGTATAATTTCCAGCATGAGCGGGGTAATAGCACTATTCCCAACCGCTTTAGCTTGCTCTGCCCTAGCCCTACCTCTTGCGATAAATTATCCGACAATACTAATTTCCGCGATTTTTGGTATACCAGGAGTATTTATGATGCTGATTTATACGTTGATTTTGTGAAAAAAATGTCAATGCTTGTAAAATTATAAAAAAGTATTATAATAGAATTAGTTACAAAAAAGAAAAGAGGAAGTATAAAAATGTCAAAAGAATTTATTGTTGAAACTAGCGCGCGCCATCTTCATGTATCTGAAGAGGATTTAAAGATTTTATTTGGAGAAAATGCAACACTTACACCTAAAAAAGACTTGTCACAACCTGGACAATTTGCTTGCGAAGAGAGAGTTACTGTTGTAGGACCAAAATCTTCTCTACCAGGCGTTACAATTTTAGGCCCAGTAAGACCACAAACTCAAGTAGAAATCGCAATGACCGATGCTAGAAAAATTGGTATTAGCGCTCCTATCAGAGAATCAGGCGATGTAGCTGCTACTCCTGGATGTAAGCTAGTTGGCCCATGTGGCGAAGTTGAAATCAAAGAAGGCGTTATCGTTGCAAAAAGACATATACATATGACTCCTGCAGACGCTACTGATTTAAACGTAAACGACAAAGATATCGTTTGTGTAAAAATCGAAACTGAAGGCAGAACTACTATTTACGGTGATGTTGTAGTTAGAGTACATGACAATTTTGCGCTTGCTATGCACATTGACACTGATGAGTCAAATGCTGCTGCTTGCCCAATGTCTGCAAAAGGCGAAATATACAAAGCGTAGATTAAAATTAAAATACTGTTTACAATACGTATATATTATGGTATAATGAAGCTTACACAATCATTATACCATAGTATAATTTTTTCATTTTTAAATATCGATAGGAGGTGCCATTATGGGTAAAGAATTTTTACAGTATAAAAACAGACCTTTGGTTAGATGCAAAAATACAATTTACTACGGGAATATGTATGACGAATATGTTATCATGATGACTATAGTAGATTCTGGCAAAAAAGACAGCTTGGATATCTCCGGCAAAATTTCAATTAAACTTATTATGACCGACGAAACTAAAAATCCTTTAGAGAGAATTGTGAAATCTAGCGAAAAAGAAGGATTGTACAAAGCACTCGATATTGCCAATATTTGGTTAAGCGAAGCACTGAAATCGTAAGGAAATAATTGATATTTGGTAATATTGTATCAAAAAAACTCGATTTGCTGATAAAATGTGAGGCATATGGACTTTTTTGAAAAAAGTGTTGACATGCCTCATTGTTTTATGCTATAATAATAAACGTTCCGAGTGAGCAGTTAGAATATGGCGGCATAGCTCAGTTGGCTAGAGCACGCGGTTCATACCCGCGGTGTCGTTGGTTCAAATCCGACTGCCGCTACCATATCAGGCCCGTTGGTCAAGCGGTTAAGACTCCGCCCTTTCACGGCGGCATCACGAGTTCGATTCTCGTACGGGTCACCAAAAAAAGCATTATCGTAAGATAATGCTTTTTATTTTTATATAGTTAATTTTAGAGAGGATTGCAATGACAGGCAAAAATTTTAAAGTAGTTGTAAGAATGGCGGAGTCTTGTGATTTAAAGAAGTTAGATGATTTTTACAAATTGACGTTAACAGATACATTTGAAAAAAACGGATTGGGCGAGCTTGAAGAAGAAATAGCGCAAGAAATCGATGATAAGAAAAAGCGAGCACGTGAATTTTTGGAACATAGCGAAAAAACAAAATGTTTACTAGTCGCAGTATTTGATGAGGAGATTGCAGGAGCAATCGCATATTGTACAAGCAATGAGTTACTAGTCAAATGTACGGTCGGCCAAGCGCGTGATATTATAGAAATAGGCAATGTTATGGTACACCCAAAACATCAAAACCGTGGAGTATTGAGCCTTTTAATGCGAGGGATAATAAAAGAGCTTGTCCGCAACAACGTGCTAATAGTTGCGCTGGATTGCGGGTATAAACTAGCGCAAAATGTATGGTGCCACAAATTAGGTGAACCCACCCATGTTTTAATCGACTATTGGGGCAAAGGAGAGCATCATATGGCGTGGGTAATAAAAACTGCAGAGCTTGCTAACTCTTTTCCTGAAAAAGCGAGTCAATAATATTCGTAAAGTCAAAACGGACTATGTGAATAAATCACATAGTCCGTTTATTTTATATCTTAGTCGATTTAGTTGCATAAAAGCTTGCAACATTGTGTTCATGTAGATTGCCTACGCCATTGGTGTCCGAGAAAACATCATTTAGCATAAAACCTGCTTTAAGTTGACCCCCAATTTGCTCATCAATATTGTGCGAGAACTGCATCCCCCAATTATTCTCTATCGAATCTTTGTATAAAACCTCATCTTTTAGTGGGTTGAATGGTAGTTTGTACTTAAAGTTTACCTCTTCGTCATCAAAGACAAAATTGATGCCATTATCGAGCCCTGACAGAAGTGTTCCACCTTTTTTTAGCACACGGTAGCATTCGTTCCACACATGTTGTACATCCTCGATATAGCAGTTTGATACGGGGTGAAAAATCAAGTCGAAACTTTCATCTTCAAAAGGCAGTTTTTGTGTCATATCCGCCCTAATCGCATTTATTTCGTATCCTTCTTTTTGCGCCATCGCAATTTCGCTGTCTATTTGTTTTTGCGAATAGTCTAGAACCGTGCAGATTGCCCCTTCTGCCGCAAATATCGGCATTTGTTGCGCTCCGCCGCTAGCAAGCCCCAAAACTTTTGCTCCTTTTAGCTTGCAAAACCAATCTTTCGGAACTGGTTTTGTCGGAGTCAAAAACATTTTCCACTCACCTTTTGTCGCCTTGATATAATCTTCATGAACAATCGGTACTCCCCACTCCCAACCGTGTTCTACCCAGTTGTCGATTGTTTTTGAGTTGATATCGGAATATTTCTCTTTCATATATCCTCCTCTAAGCACTCCTATTTAAATGAAAACGCTTGTTTATGCTTTATTTTTACTTTTGGGATTATACTCGGTAAGTATCAACGCTACCATTATTACGCCACCGCCAAGCATCATGTTGACAGTTAATGCATCATACCCCATGATAACGGAGAATAAGCTCCCAAATAGAGCTTCTGTACCCATGATAATCGCCGCTTTCGACGAAGATACGTGGCGCTGAGATATTGTTTGTAGCAAATAGCATACACATGTGCTGAATATCCCCAAATACACTATGGACAATAGTCCATTTGTTGTAAACATCGGCGTTATTTCCACACCAGTCGCCACAACTACTAGCGCACCCAATATTGTCGCAGTCAAAAATTGCAAGAACACGAGTACTACAGGTGATATTCTTTGCGCAAAATATCCCGTAGCAACAATTTGGCAAGCAAATAAAAACGCACACAAAAGTGTTAGCATATCGCCTAGCGAAAATGTCATTCCATCAAGTTTTAGCGAGAGTATACCAATGCCAGCAAGACATATTACAGAGGCAATAAATATGCGTGTCGGTGGTGCTTTTTTCACGAGTGCCCACCATATAAATGGCACCATAACAACATTTGCAGCTGTCAAAAAAGCATTGTTCGCTGGTGTGGTGTATTGCAATCCAAAAATTTGAACAATAAATCCTAAAAACAGGAAAACTCCCGTTAATAGCGATGGGAGAATATCGCTCTTTTTTATGTCAGCTTTTATTCGCTTGAAAAAAACAAGCCCCATTGCTACAGTTGCAACAAAAAACCTCCCCATAATAACTAGTTGAGGGGAGGCGTTTGCATCTAAAGCCATTTGCGAAACAATAAATCCCGACCCCCATACTATCGCGACTACAAATAATAATACTGTCGCTAAAATTTTTCTACCTCGCGGGGTCATATTTTTCATCAATAAAATTCCTTTCAAACATTATAACGCTTCTTTTTCCCACATACATTCTGTGATATTCATCTCTGTAAATTCCGCTGTAAAGCTTGATGTTAGCGGACTACAAGCGTATACACCAAATCTAATTTCGCCAGCACCTTCAAACAAGTGGAATATGCGCATTTGTTTGAAATTCACACCATCATATGAGTTTTCTACGCAAAAATCACTTTCTCTTCTACTTAGTCTGTAGTACATGCTGTTTTGCTCACTCGGAATGTCAGTTGTCGCCCAGTCAGAGTAACCATTATTTGTAACAACACTACCCAAACGTTGGAATTGCTCATTTTCGTATTCGATAGAAGCTTTAAACCAATTTTCACTGTTTTGATAAATCGCAACACCGCATTGGTCAAATCTTTCTTTTGCATTCCAAGTAGTTTTTACAACAAATGAAAAATAAGTTTCATCCGTTTTTAGTAAAAAAGTCGGCGCATTGTCGTTTTGCATTCCATAATAAGTTCTTTGCCAATAGTCAGTTTTAGGCTCAGTCACAATCGTGATTTTTTCATTTGAAATCTCAGATTTAGCAGGGGCGTTTTCCCATTCGCATTTTGTTACATCAAATTTAAACATAATATCACCTCATAATTTTTTGTTTATCATCTTTGATTTTACCATAGTTTTATAAAATGTCAATCTATCTTGGCAAGCTTAGTAATATTGCTCTAAACATCAGTAATATTCGCATATTATTTGCTAAAACTCTATCCCAGCTCTTGCATTTACCCCCTTATCAAACGGATGTTTTACCTTCTTCACACAGGTGACATAATCCGCAAGTTCTATAAGCTTGTCGCTCGGAGAAACTCCACTCATCGCCACCTCAAGATGCGCAGGCTTCCCTTTTAAAAATTCGACCACTACATTTTCACTAAGCGTTTTTGTCGAAACTGCATTTATCACCTCATCCATGATAAGCAAGTCCACTTTGTTATTTGCGATGTATTCTTGTGCCAATTTCAAGTTGTCCTCGTGACATTTTTCGCATTCACAAAGCTCATCTTCGCTCATTTGGAATGTGAATTTGTTTATAGCGGTGCCATACATAATCTTAGCATTTTCAAAATTTTCGAGCGCAGTTAATTCACCACTTTTATTATTTTTCAAAAACTGGATTATTAGCACATTAAACCCTTTCCCCAGCGCTCTTGCAGCAAGCCCCATACAAGCAGTAGTCTTTCCCTTGCCATCACCGCAGTATATGTGAATAAGCCCAAATTTATCTTTCGACATAATATCACCTCAATCCCTATAAATTTTGTCCGATAGAATTTCTGTTATCCTCTTATCTAAACCAAACGCCTTTGCTAGCGAAAATGCCACTGTAGGATACTCCTTAATAAGTTCATCTATCTTCGCTTTAATATGCACAGCTGTATGCACTCCGTCAAACAAAAAATATGGTATAACTCTAATATTTTCTGCGCCTCTGTCAATCAGCTTTTTTGCACCATTTTCGATATCGTCTTCACTAAATTCTAAATACCCCACCTCAAACATCATATCCGCATGCATATTGCATAACTGAGCGCACACTTCTTTCACCGTTTTATCCGCAGAGTTTTTTCTGCTCCCATGGGCCACAATAAGTACTCCTAACATGTCACACCTCTTTATGCATCACAGCTTTTGCATTGATTTTTTAATTTCGTCGCCCACCGCTTTAGTTTTAGCGTGGTTTTGCCCTCCGCCAACTACAGCAACAGTCACATCATCTGTATTTATGATGTACGGGAAGTAGAATGTGCATTTTTCTTTATTGCTCGCTACACTTACATCGATATTTTTCGCAAAGCATTCGTCTGCAATCGCTTCGTTCACAATTTTATCATCGGTGCAAGCAAGTACAAACAAGCTCGTTTTCACCGCACCTGTTTCATATTTTCCACGCAGAAGGCTCAAGTTTGCACAACCACGTATTCCCTCAAATTTTTCGTTAAACTCAGGAGCTATAACTGTAATGTTAAGGTTAAACTCCAACAATGTGCGCACTCGCCTATACGCAATCTCACCCGCTCCGAAAACAAGCACATTTGCACCGTCACAACGCTTGTACATCGGGAAAAAATTTTTGCTTTCCATGTAAATTCACTCCGCTAAATTAAATTAATGTAAAATTTCTTATTTTATCATATGATAAAAGCATGTACAAAACGGGTCGATATATCGACCCGTTTTAATCTGCTTATCTATCATCAATTTTAACGTAATCTTTCATGTCACATACATTTTTGTACGCAGGTCTGATGATTTTACCCGCATTAATTAGCTCTTCCAGTCTATGTGCGCTCCAACCGCCAATCCTTGCCATTGCAAATATCGGAGTAAATAGCTCACTCGGTAAGTCAAGCATACTATAAACAAAGCCACTGTAAAAGTCAACATTAGCGCTAACGCCTTTGTAAATTTTACGCTCGTCACCAATAATTTTTGGTGCAAGCCTTTCTACCATAGAATATAGCATAAACTCGTCTTCTCTACCCTTTTCTTTTGAGAGCTGTTCTACGTATTTTTTAAACGTATTCGCCCTAGGATCAGAAAGCGAGTAAACCGCATGCCCCATTCCGTATATAAGGCCAGCTTTATCAAAAGCATTTTTATGTAGCAAATCACGCAAATACTGCGAAACTTTTTCTTCGTCAGACCAATCATCTACTTTTTCTTTCATATCCTCGAACATTTGCACAACTTTAATATTAGCACCACCATGCTTTGGTCCTTTTAGCGAACCTAGCGACGCTGCAACTGTGGAGTATGTGTCCGTACCCGAAGACGAAACTACGTGAGTAGTAAAAGTGGAGTTGTTCCCACCACCATGCTCAATATGCAGTAGTAATGCAATATCTAGCACCTTCGCTTCAAAGGCGGTGTATTTACTGTCTGCTCTTAACATGTGTAAAATATTTTCCGAAGTTGACAGCTCCGGTTTAGGGGAATGTATAAATAAACTTTGTCCGTCATGATAATGTTTATATGCTTGGTACCCGTATACTGATAAACAAGGGAATAATGCGATTAACTCTAAGCATTGACGCATTACATTCTCAATAGAAATATCACTAGCATAATCATCGTATGAGTATAGGGTTAGTACACTTCTAGCAAGTGTGTTCATCATGTCTCTACTTGGAGCTTTCATGATGATGTCTCGCACAAAAGTTACTGGCAAAGTGCGATAATCTGCAAGAATATCACAAAACTCTTTTAGCTCTTCTTTTGTAGGAAGTTTTCCAAAAAGCACAAGGTATACTGCTTCTTCAAACCCAAAGCGATTTTCCTCAACTATTCCACCTACAAGCTCTTCAACATCATATCCACGATAATACAGTTTGCCTTCACAAGGCACGCTTTTACCGTCAACTTCTTTTGATGAAATTATGTTGCTTACCTCAGTTAAGCCCGCAAGAACGCCTTTACCGTTAATGTCTCTAAGCCCTCGTTTAACATCATATGTAGTGTAAAGATTAGGGTCTATATTGCTGTTTTCAATACACATTTTTGCGAATTTTTCAATTTCACTTCTTTGTTTGCTGAATTCATTAGACATAGTGCACTCTCCTTTGTTGGTTAATATAGTACAAATCTATAATAGTTATTATACTTCATAATATGTGTAATCTGATGTCACTTGTTGTCTTTTAGTTGTCAATATACTTTCCCTACTTATCATTTTAATGCAAAATGAACAAAAAAGCAAGTAAATTTTTATTTACTTGCTTTTAATATACATAAAATGTTATTTTTTCTCAGTAAATCCAGCTTTATCTGCGTTCTGTGCATTTTTTCTAGAAATCTCTTTTTCTGCATTCATTTCATCCAATGTTTTCTCTTTAATTAATGCTGCACCTTTGTAATCTCGCTTTGTTGTGATAAAGCTTCCATTATCTTTTGCCGTTTGCAATCTCACTTTCGCAGCTTCGCTTTCTTTAGCATATTGCGGTAGCCATTCTGCTTGCTCCACTAGATATTCGTCCACCATTTGCTCTATTTCGTATGTATTGCAAACCGCACCAGTTAATGGATCCATCATCATCGCTTGTATTAATAGCGCTCTGTCCCCAGCAACACCAGCTTCTACAGCTAGTCTTTGTACCCATATTGATTGTGAGCATACAGCAGCACAGCCCAATGGCAAATCCCCAACTACAGGAATGTTAATACCATTTTTATCCACATAGCCTGGTAGCTCAACCACACATTCACTCGGTAAGTTTGTGATATATCCATCGTTCATCACGTTAAAGTGACCTCTGTAAACTCTACCGGTTTCTAAGCTTTCGATTATATAAGAACCATGCTCCTGACTGCGACTTTCTTGCTCAAATTTATTTGCAGGTTGTTGCATCCAGTTTGGGAAATCCGCTTCAAACCAGTTTCTACCTTCATTACAAACTCTTAGATAGCCACCTGTTTCGCCATTTATCCAAGTATCAAGCGAAATCCAGTCGTTAATTTCCTCAGGGCGTTTGCGATACCAAGAAACGTACTCGGACAAATGTCCGTTTGACTCAGTTGAATAGTATCCAAACAGTCTTAGCATGTCGATCCTAACTTTTTCTTTTTGTGATAACTCTTCGTCGTTTTGGTAAGCTTCAAGGATTTTACCTGTTAAATCTTCGTTATTGTGCGCAACTTTAATATACCATGTTTGGTGGTTAATACCAGCACAGATGATATCGACTTCATCTTGAGTGTAACCAAGCGCTTTTGCGATTTGTGCATGTCCACCCTGCACACCATGGCATAGCCCGATTGTTTTCACTCCACCGTATTTGTTGCATGCCCATGTAACCATAGCATTGGGGTTTGCGTAGTTTAGCATGATACAGCCTGGAAGCGCTACTTCTCTAATATCTTTGCAGAAATCTAGCATTGCAGCAATTCCTCTTTGTCCGTACATGATTCCACCAGCACAAAGCGTATCACCCACACATTGGTCAACACCATATCTCAATGCAACTTCTATATCAGTTTTAAACGCATCTAGCACACCAATGCGAACTGCGTTAATAACATATTTTGCGTCTTTAAATGCTTCTCTTCTATCGAGAGTTTTTTCAATTTTGATATTTAATCCATTTTCATCAATGTCTCTTTGGCATAACTCATACACCATATTTAGATTGTGCTCATTTATATCTGTGAACGAAATTTCCACATCAGAAAACTCCTTAACAGATAGTAAATCGCTAAGTAATCTACGGGTAAAACCAACACTACCCGCTCCAATAAATGCTACTTTAAAACTCATATTTACTCCTCCAATATCAATTGTTTTGCGTTTTTTACATTATAGTATATAAAAAAGCTTCATGTGCATAATATTAAATCCTATTTTTTTAAAATGCAATATATTGTGTTATTTATTATTTAGTGATATACTGATTTTAATAATATATCGCTTGTTTCTTGGAGGTAAGATTAATATGAAAGCTGAAATATCTGCGTACTACGCACTTAACATGAATGAGTATTCTATGGAGTTTCACGCACATAATAGATATGAGATAATGTATATGGTGCGTGGGGAGTGTACAATTCATCTCGAAAATGAAATCAAGGTGCTAAAGCAGGGACATATCATCTTGCTTTATCCGAATATTGTGCATAAACTGCAAATTACAAACCAAACCAACTGCTCCTTGCTCAATGTTGAATGGCGCATGGGGGATGGAAACATAGATTTAACCCACGCCTGCCAAAAAAGCGAGAAGATAGCCCGATTTTGCACTGATACATTCAAATATAAGATTATGTACGACAGAGGCGGCTTCGAATTCGCCACAAAAGATTTAATTAACACGCTCGAAAATAATAGTGATGATACTTACTTGCTCGAGATATTGTTTTCACGCTTTTTACTAGAGATGCTTCGTGCTGAGAAAACAAGCTCTTATTACAGTTCGGTGCAATACATCAACAAAGCTAAGCAATACATTGAGGAGAACCTGTCTTTTGAGCTATCTGTAGAAGATATCGCAAAGCATGTTGGCATCAGTGGATACTACTTACAATCGCTCTTTTCCAAATATTTAGACAGTGGCATCATAAATTATGTCAACGACATGCGCATTGCCAAGGCATGCTTTTTGCTTGTTAACAGCAACCTATCCATCTACGACATCGCCTTTGAGGTGGGATTTAACAGCAGACAACATTTTGCATATACTTTTGAAAAGCGCAAAAAAATGAGTCCGCTTAATTATAAAAAAATAAGCGGACAAACTTTAAAGGCGGACACCAAAACCTTTAAACAGGTTTAGTGCTTTAAAAAATCTTGTATTATATATTTCGGACGTGCTTTCGTTTCAAGATAAATTTTTCCGATATACTCCCCAATTATCCCCAGCGATAGCAGCTGTATACCACCCAGCCCCCATATCGAAATCGCCAGTGTTGACCAACCCTCAACTGTTTGACCCATTAGGTAGACCGTCAAAAAATATATCATCAACATTAAACTCACAGAAAAAACAATCCCACCAAGCAAGGTGATAAATCTTATTGGTTTTATGCTAAAAGAAGTTATTCCATTTAATGCGAGAGCTATCATTTTGCCAAGCGGATATTTCGTCTCACCCGCAAATCTTTCTCCTCGCTCATATTTAATCTTGCTAGTCTTAAACCCAATTAAAGGCACAATCCCTCGCAAAAACAAATTCACTTCGCTAAACTGCGCTAGCGCCTCTACCGCTCTTTTGCTCATCAGTCGATAATCGGCGTGATTATGCACTATATCCGCTCCCAAGAAGCTCATAAAACGATAAAAGCACAGCGCTGTATTTTTCTTAAAGAAGGAATCATTCCCCCTTGATGAGCGCACACCATACACGATATCAGAACCGTTATAATACTCTTTTACAAACTCATCTATAGCGTCAATGTCGTCTTGCAAATCTGCATCCATCGAAATAATTATATCCGCATACTCACACGCTTTTTCCATGCCAGCTAACAGTGCATTTTGGTGGCCCCTATTATTCGATAACCCTAGCGCACAAACGTACTCGCTCTTGTTATAAAGCGAGGTAAGCACTGCCCAAGTAAAGTCTTTTGAGCCGTCATTGACAAATAATATTTTGCTGTTTTCGGTGATAACATCTGCGCTTATCAGCTCATCAAGCTTTTTTATAAGGCGTTTTGCAGTTTCTGGCAGCACTTCTTGCTCGTTATAGCAGGGTACTACCATGTAAAGACAAGCTTTTTCCCTCATATTTTCGACTCCATTGTTAAAATTATTATGTACAATACTACCATATATTTTACCCAAAAACAAGAGTATGCTTTTTGTTCATAAAATTTCATAATACTGTGGTTGATAAATATATCTTGTAATGATATACTATAAATAAGCGAATTTTTTTGCGACAAATTACCTTTTTATTTATGAATTCGATTTCGGAGAATAATATTTTATGTTTAAATTAGTAAGTGATTACAAGCCAATGGGTGACCAACCAAAGGCGATAGATAGCCTTGCGGAAGGCTTAATAAATGGTGAAAAAGAACAGGTTTTACTTGGAGTTACAGGCTCGGGAAAAACATTCACCATGGCAAATGTTATACAAAAGGTTAATAAGCCAACTCTAGTCCTAGCGCATAATAAAACTCTCGCAGCACAGTTATGTTCTGAATTCAAGGAGTTTTTCCCCGAAAACGCGGTGGAATATTTTGTTTCGTACTACGACTATTACCAACCTGAGGCGTATATCCCGAATACTGACACATATATCGAAAAAGATAGCGCAATAAACGATGAAATAGAAAAGCTGCGACATTCTGCAACCTCATCACTTTCCACACGTAGCGATGTTATAGTAGTTGCCAGTGTGTCGTGCATTTATTCACTGGGTAGCCCGCTTGATTATCGTAACATGGTAATCTCCATTCGCACTGGTGAAGATAAGTCTCGCGAAGAGCTTATCGGCAGGCTCGTCGACATCCAATACGAGCGAAATGACGTAAACTTTACCCGAAATAAATTTAGGGTGCGTGGCGATGTAGTGGAGATTTATCCTGCTTACTCTGCTGAAAATGCACTAAGGGTTGAATTTTTCGGAGATGTTGTCGATAGAATTAGTGAAATTAATACGCTAACTGGTGAAGTTAAAAATTTTGTGAGCCATGTGGCTATATATCCAGCTTCACACTATATCGTTCCGCCCGAAAAGTTAAAGGCGGGGCTTGAAGATATTCGCACAGAACTAGTGGAGCGAGTTGACTATTTTAAGGAAAATGAAATGCTGCTTGAGGCGCAAAGAATTGAACAGCGCACAAAGTATGATATTGAGTTATTAGAAGAAATTGGATTTTGCAAAGGCATCGAAAACTACTCCAGAGTTTTATCGGGCAGAAAACCCGGTAGTATACCATATACTTTGATGGATCACTTTCCAGATGATTTTTTGCTTATTGTGGACGAGTCCCACGTAATGATACCGCAAGTTAGAGGGATGTTCTTTGGCGACAAAGCACGTAAAGACACGCTTATCCAGTACGGCTTTAGGTTGCCTAGTGCCGCAGACAATAGACCGCTAAACTTTGATGAATTTTACGGCAAGATAAACCAAGCTATCTATGTTTCTGCTACTCCTGCTGCGTTTGAGCGTGAGCATGCAACAAATATTGTGGAGCAAGTAATCCGCCCGACAGGACTGCTTGACCCGATAATTGATGTGCGCCCAACTTCTGGACAAATAGAAGATTTGGTGCTTGAAATTAATGAGCGTGTAGAAAAAGAAGAGCGTGTGCTCATCACAACTTTGACCAAGAAAATGGCAGAGGATTTGACTGAATATCTCGAAAATTTATCGATAAAAGTTAGATATATGCACCACGATATCGACACCATAAAGAGAATGGAGCTTATACGTGATTTAAGGCTAGGTGTGTACGATGTTCTCGTTGGGATTAATCTGTTGCGCGAGGGGCTTGATATCCCCGAAATTTCGCTTGTTTGTATACTCGATGCAGACAAAGAGGGATTTTTGCGCTCGGAAACTTCGCTCATACAAACAATTGGTAGGGCTGCAAGGAACTCCGAAGGAAAAGTAATTATGTACGCTGATGTAGTAACTCCATCAATGGAGCGAGCTATAAACGAAACTAACAGGCGTCGAAACTTGCAGATGGAATATAACGAAGAAAACGGAGTTACACCACAGACTATCAAAAAAGATGTTAGGCAAATCCTTGAAATCTCGCAACGTGAGGTTGAGGACGATGTGCGCAAACTAAAAACACGCATGAATCAAAAAGAAAAAGATGCTGCTGTTAAACGCTTGACCGCCCAAATGAAAGAGGCAGCTAAACTGCTTGAGTTTGAATACGCAGCAGAAATTAGGGATAAAATTAACGAGATTGTAAATAGTTAAAATTATACAATTCGTGGAAAAACGACAAAATATACTTGGAGGAAACAAATTGGCTAAGGATAAAATCATAATTAAAGGTGCCCGAGAGCACAACTTGAAAAATATAGATGTGGAAATCCCCAGAGATAAATTCGTAGTTTTAACTGGACTATCAGGCTCGGGGAAATCCTCGCTTGCTTTTGACACAATATATGCAGACGGTCAGCGCCGCTATGTCGAAAGTTTGTCTTCATACGCACGTCAATTTTTGGGACAAATGGAAAAGCCTGATGTAGACTACATCGAGGGGCTATCCCCTGCTATTTCGATTGACCAAAAAACTACATCAAAAAACCCCCGCTCTACCGTAGGGACAGTTACAGAAGTTTATGACTATTTGCGCCTGCTTTATGCGCGAGTGGGTATACCACATTGTCCTGTTTGCGGACGTGAGATTTCTCAACAAACAATCGACCAGATTGTTGACAAAGTTTTAGAGCTCGACGAAGGCACACGCATACAAATCCTTGCACCGATTGTCAGAGCGAGAAAAGGCGAACACACAAAAGAGCTTGAGCAAGCAAAACGCTCGGGGTATGTACGTGTTCGTGTGGACTCGATAATATATGATTTATCCGAGGAAATTAAGATAGAGAAAAACAAAAAGCATAGCATTGAGATTGTTGTCGACAGGCTTGTCGTAAAAGAAGAGATAAAATCAAGACTCTTTGATTCGCTCGAAACAGCGATTTCGCTTAGCGAAGGCATCGTTATTATCGACGTTATCGATGGTGAGGAGCAACTATTCTCACTTAACTACGCTTGTCCTGAGCATGGATTTAGCATAGGCGAGCTTGAGCCTTCAATGTTTTCTTTTAATAACCCGTTCGGCGCTTGTGGCATGTGCACAGGTTTAGGCGACTTTATGCGAGTTGACCCCGATTTAGTTGTACCGAATAAAAAGCTCTCCATACGAGAGGGGGCAATCCGTGCTAGTGGCTGGTATTATGCAGAAGGCTCAATTTCACAGATGTACTACGAGGGTATCGGCAAGCATTACAAAATTAATATGGACAAACCATTTAAGGACCTAACGAAAAAACAACAGGACCTATTTTTATACGGAACAGACGGCAAACTCATCGAGCTAACTCGCACAACCGATGTTGGCACTGGCAGTTACAAAGCTGCATTCGAGGGAGTTGTCAATAACTTAGAGCGCAGATTTAGAGAAACACAAAGCAACTATATGCGTGATGAAATTGCGCTGGTTATGAGCTCTGTCACCTGCCCTGAATGTAGCGGAGAGAGGCTTAAAAAGGAAATTTTGTCCGTGACTGTGGGCGAAAAAAACATTAGCGATTTATGTAAAATGCCGATTAACGAAGCTTTAGACTTCGTTGGTAGTTTACAACTTTCCAAAAAGCATGAGATGATTGCACACCAAATCATCAAGGAAATTAAAGAGCGCCTAGGCTTTCTAGTAAGTGTTGGGCTATCCTACCTAACGTTATCACGCTCTGCTGGCACATTGTCGGGCGGAGAAAGCCAACGCATTCGCCTAGCTACGCAAATAGGCTCGTCGCTCGTTGGAGTTGTATACATCCTTGATGAGCCGAGCATAGGGCTACATCAGCGTGACAACGACAAGCTTTTAGCGACACTGAAAAGGCTTCGTGATTTAGGCAACACGCTAATCGTCGTTGAACATGACGAGGACACAATGTTTCACGCAGATGAAATCATAGACATTGGTCCAGGAGCTGGTGTTCACGGTGGTGAAGTGGTCTGCCAAGGTGATGTGCACAAAATTATGGCGTGCGAAGAATCCATCACAGGACAATACCTATCAGGTAAGAAATTTATTGAAATCCCGAAAACTCGCAGAAAAGGTAACTCCGAACATCTTAGGATAATCGGCGCAAGCGAAAACAACTTGAAAAATGTTACTGCCGATATCCCACTTGGGACATTAACTTGTGTCACAGGTGTATCTGGTTCAGGGAAATCTTCTCTTGTGAATGAAATTATATATAAAGCGGTACACAAAGAGCTTAATAGCTCCAAACTAAAACCGGGGAAATATAAAGACATCAAAGGGTTAGAAAACATCGACAAAGTTATTGACATCAACCAATCCCCAATCGGAAGAACTCCACGTTCAAACCCAGCTACTTACACAGGGGTGTTCACTGACATCAGAGATTTATTCTCAATGACTAATGACTCAAAACAGCGAGGCTATGCAGCTGGACGCTTTTCCTTTAACGTAAAGGGTGGTCGTTGTGAAGCTTGTGAAGGCGATGGAATAATTAAAATAGAGATGCACTTTCTCCCTGATATTTATGTTCCATGCGAAATTTGCAAAGGAAAAAGGTATAACCGCGAGACTTTAGAGGTAAAATATAGAGGAAAGAGCATCCATGATGTTTTGGATTTAACTATAGAAGAAGCTTACCACTTCTTTGAAAATATCCCTAAAATTGAACGCAAGCTCAAAACTCTTGTAGACGTTGGGCTAGGCTATGTTAAAATGGGGCAGTCCGCAACTACACTTTCTGGCGGTGAGGCTCAGCGTGTTAAACTAGCAAGCGAACTTTCAAAACGTTCGACGGGCAAGACGCTTTACATCCTTGATGAGCCAACAACCGGACTGCATATTGCCGATACGCACAAACTTATACAGATGCTTGAGCTTTTGGTAGAGTCGGGCAACACAGTTTTAGTCATCGAACATAATCTTGATGTGATAAAGGTAGCTGACCACATCCTAGACATCGGTCCCGAGGGTGGCAATGCCGGCGGTATGATTATCGCAAAAGGTACACCTGAGCAGGTAGCAAAAGTGAAAGCTTCATACACAGGTGCGTATCTTAAAAAAATTCTTGAAAAAAAATAATTTTAGCTATTTACAAAACTCTACGAATATGGTATACTATTCAATATTAAGTCATTCGTAATAAATTCAGATAAATATTTTCTAATAAATGAGGTGAATTGTATGAGCAAATATGTATGCACAGTATGCGGTTGGGAGTATGATCCTGAGGTAGGAAGTGAAGAGCATGGTATCCCAGCGGGCACTGCTTGGGAAGACGTAGCGGAAGATTTTGTATGCCCACTTTGCGGTGTTGGAAAAGATTCTTTTGAAGAAGCATAGACTTGTCGAGTGCTTTGGGGATTACCCTAAAGCACTCGAAACAATTAAAGTTAATGGTTAAAACCTTAATATATACAAATCTTATTGGGAGGAAGTACAATGTATTTTAATCAAATTGCAGACAATGTATTTGCTGTAGGAGTGTTAAACCCGAATTTAAGAGTTTTTGATATAGTTATGAAAACAGATTTCGGCACAACATATAACTCCTATTTTATAAAAGGCAGCGAAAAAACTGCTCTTATTGACACTGTTCATAAGACTTATATCAACTATTTAATAAAAAATCTCGAGTGCATCGAAGAATCTATAAAAATCGACTATATTATCATGAACCACAACGAACCAGACCATTCAGGCTCTATCGCAAAACTTGTGGAACTCATGCCAGATATCACAGTTTTAACTTCGCAAGCAGGTGCGATTTATCTTAAAAATATAACTAATGTGAAGGATTTAAAAGTTCAGGTTGTAAAAGATAATGACGAGATAAGTCTTGGTGATAAAACACTAAAATTTATTAACGCGCCATTCCTACACTGGCCTGATTCTATGTTCACTTATTTGCCAGAAGATAAGATGCTGTTCTCCTGCGACTTTTTGGGAGCACATTACTGCGAACCTGAGCTGTTTGATAAGTGCATAAATTACCGCAGAGATTACGAAGCGTCATTTTTGGGTTACTATGAAGCGATTTTTGCCCCATTTAAACCACATGTGTTAAAAGGGCTAGAGAAAATTAAAGATTTGGATATAGATATGGCGTGCCCAAGCCATGGTCCGATATTAACTAAGGGCGGTTTGCTCGAGCAAGCTAAAGCGCGCTATTTGGAGTGGAGCACTCCTGTTGTGCGAGAAAATAAAGTTATTCCGCTTTTTTATAGCAGTGCATATGGCAACACAAGACTTTTAGCGGAAAATATCGCTATCGGTGTTAAAAAAGTTCATCCGAGCGCTGATGTGAAATTGTACGACATCATCGACCATGATATGACAAAACTTGGAGCTTTGCTTAATTCAAGCGACGCATTTTTAATTGGAACGCCTACACTTAACCGCGATGCTGTACCGCCTGTATACATGCTTTTAGCGCATGTGGATGCTATAAACATCGCCAAGCGCCCTACTGCAGTTTTCGGCTCATATGGCTGGAGTGGTGAAGGTGTACCGAATGTACGCGGACGTTTGACTGCGCTTAAGACTAAGCTTTTCGAGGAAGATTTTAAGGTTGTCTTCGTTCCATCAAACGAAGATTTAGAAGCTGCACAAGCATTTGGCGAAAGGTTTGCAAATACTATCTAGAATTTTGATAACACTTGTAAAAAATAACTATAAAAATCAATATTTATTGTTTAAGTATTAACAAAAATATTGATTTTTTAATTTTATGTTAAATATAGGATTGAAATTTCTCTCATATTGAAGTATAATGTATTAGGTGAAATTTGGCTTTAAATTTAAAAAAATAGCCAATAAATCTACCATTTAGATGTAAAAAAATATAAAGGAGTTAAAAATTATGGGAATTACCGAAATGACCACCGCTAATGTATTCACTATTGTTGTGACAGGCATTCTGGTAGTTTTTTTAGTTCTTGCGCTACTAGTTTTCTTTGTTTTTATAATGGGAAAATTATTGCACGCAGATCAAGAAAAAACTGCGAGCAAAACTCAAGAACCGAAAGAAACAGTACCTGCACCGCAACCTGAGAAAAAGCAAGCTGTAAACCTTGTTACAGACGATAATGAAGATGAGGTTGTTGCCGCAATAACTGCTGCTATCGCTTGCATATTTGCGGAGGAAAACTCCTCTGAGATAAAGCCTTTCGTTATCAAAAGCATAAAAAAGGCAAAACAAGGACGTTTAGCATGGAATCAGGCTGGAATTATGGACAATACAAGCCAATTTTAGTTTATGAATTTTAATATGAAAGGGATATAATAATTATGTTTGAGGTATTTTTAGACAGTATCGTTGGCATGTGGAACAGTTCAGGATTTATGGCTATGGATTGGCGTTCACTTATCATGATTGGTATTTCATGCTTCCTGATATATCTGGCAATAGTTAAGCAATACGAACCACTTTTACTTTTGCCAATCGCATTTGGTATGCTTTTAGTTAACATTCCACTTGGCGGAGTTATGGACACTCCCACAATGATTTTAGAACCATTTACAGGAGATCCTACAAAAAATTACCCCGTTATCGATATGGCGGGACAAATGTTTTATCAAAACACAACATCATCAACTAATGGCGGACTGCTTTATTACTTATATCAAGGTGTAAAACTTGGAATTTATCCTCCGCTAATTTTCTTAGGAATTGGTACAATGACAGACTTCGGTCCTCTTATTGCTAACCCAAAATCCTTCTTCTTAGGTGCTGCTGCACAAATCGGTATCTTCGTAACATTTATCGGTGCTGTACTCCTAGGCTTCTCAGGACAAGAAGCTGGTGCAATCGCTATCATCGGTGGTGCTGACGGCCCTACTGCTATCTACACTACAAGTATTCTTGCTCCTCACCTATTAGGCCCAATCGCAGTTGCAGCGTACTCATATATGGCGCTTGTTCCTGTAATTCAGCCTCCAATCATGAAGCTTCTTACTACGAAAAAAGAACGTTCAGTTGTTATGCAACAGCTTAGACCTGTTTCAAAAACTGAAAAAATCATTTTCCCAATCGCTGTTACACTACTAGTTGCGCTACTTGTTCCAAGTGCTACTACCCTAATCGGTATGCTTATGCTTGGTAATATCATGCGTGAGAGTGGCGTTGTTGACAGACTGGTGAAAACTGCTCAAAATGAGCTTATGAACATTGTTACAATCTTCCTTGGTATTACAGTTGGTGCTACTGCAACAGCTGAACAATTCCTATCACTACAAACTTTAGGAATTATTGCTTTGGGATTAATTGCTTTCTGCATCGGTACTGCTTGTGGCGTACTATTCGGAAAAATCATGCACAAACTAACTGGTGGAAAAGTAAACCCACTTATCGGTTCTGCTGGTGTTTCTGCTGTACCAATGGCGGCTCGTGTATCACAAAAAGTTGGTGCTTCTGAAAACCCAACAAACTTCTTATTAATGCATGCAATGGGACCAAACGTTGCTGGCGTTATCGGCTCAGCAGTTGCTGCTGGTATTTTAATCCAGCTTTTAGGCTAAGCTAAAACTTAACATAACTATCAAAGCGAAGTATCAGAGACTATCTCTGATACTTCGCTTTTTTCTATAATATCTACTGTGTTTTTTCGCTCAATTACTACTTGACAGAGAATAATCAAACTAACCCTAAACAACAATTGCTTGCTAAAAGCACCATAGATGCAAAACCTTTCAATTTAGCGATGTAACACATTACCATAAAAACAAAAGTTCTATTGTCAAATTAGATAAATATTTTAACAAAACCCACCTAAAATGACAAAATACTAAAGAAAATGACATTTAGTATTTATTTTTCGTAAAATTAATGTTATAATCAAGTAAGATGTGAGTAAATTTTGAACATATCTTGGAGGATGAAAAGAAAATGATAATACAGTTTATCACTATGGCGGGTGGCTTGGCTTTATTCCTATACGGAATGAACATGCTTGGCGTCGGACTTGAAAAGATTTCAGGCAATAAAATGGAAAAATTGCTTGAAAAAATGACAGACAATGTTTTAAAGGGAATCTTATTAGGTGTTATTATCACCGCAGCAGTACAAAGCTCTTCTGCAACCACCGTTATCGTGGTTGGACTTGTTAATGCTGGTATGCTAAAACTACACTCAGCAGCAGGTATTATCATGGGGGCGAATATAGGAACCACTGTTACAGGGCAAATCTTACGGCTTGCTGATCTTGAAAGCAACGAAAACGTTGGCTTTATACTTGAGCTAATCAAGCCTACGACACTCGCACCGATTATCACAATTGTCGGTATAGCAATGTTTATGCTCGCGAAAAACAGCCGTTCAAAAACTATTGGCGAAGTATTACTAGGATTCGGCATACTCTTCACTGGGATGTTTGCAATGACAGACGCAGTTAAACCACTTAGTGATCTGCCGATTTTTGCAGAAATTTTCCAAACTTTGACTAACCCAGTTCTTGGCGTAATTGCAGGGGCACTTATCACTGCTTTAATCCAAAGCTCATCAGCTTCTGTTGGTATATTACAAGCACTAGCTTCCACTGGGGCAATCACATGTTCTGCGGCTTTCCCCATCATCATGGGGCAAAACATTGGTACATGTATAACTTCTCTGTTATCCAGCATTGGAGCTAACAAAAACGCACGCAGAGCGGCAATGGTACATTTATATTTTAATGTAATCGGTACTATAGTTTTTTTAAGCGCAGTTTATATTTACCAAGGCGTAATTGGATTTGATTTTTGGAACGAAGCTATCGACATGGGCGGTATCGCTAACTTCCACACAATTTTCAACGTAGTGGTTACAGTAATGTTTATACCTTTTGTTAAACTACTTGAAAAATTAGCGCTTATGACAGTAAAAGACAAGCCAACTGACAACGATGTAGTTGTTGATTCAAAGCTATCATTACTTGACGAACGTTTCACGGTTTCAGGTGCATTAGCACTTGGACAAGCACATACAGTTATCTGCACAATGGCAGATTATGCAAAGAAAAACTATGAGGACGCTATCGGCTTATTCACAAAATATGACCCTAAGCTTGTAACACAGATTGAGCAAAGCGAAGAAGTCATAGATATCATGGAAGACAAGATTAACTCTTACTTAGTGGAGTTAACATCAAAAGAACTAACCGAAGAAGAAAATGTAGGTATCACACATCATTTTAAAGTTGTATCAGAATTCGAACGTTTGAGTGACTATGCTATCAATATCGTTGAAGCGAGTACACAAATGAGCAAAAAGAAAATGAAGTTTTCTAAAAAAGCAAACGCAGAGCTTAATACTATTGCGAGTGCCGTTAACGAAATTATTGATATGACAATTGAAGTATTTAAAACTAACGATTTAGAGCTTGCTAGAAAAATCGAGCCACTCGAAGAAGTTATAGACTCAATCGTTGAACAGCTCAAAACTAAGCATATCGAAAGACTCAAAAACGGGAAATGTTCTATCGAGTGCGGACTTATCTTTATCGAGATTTTGTCCAACCTAGAGCGAATTTCCGACCACTGCTCCAACACTGCTATATACGTGCTTATGTTCGCTTCGAAAGAAGAAGTGATAAACCATCACGAATATATCAACACTGTGCATAACAGCAACAAAACTGAGTATTTATTCAATATGCAACAATATAAAGAAAAATATTATGATGCACTATAATATTCAATAGAAAAATGCTGGGAATAGTTTAACTATTCCCAGCATTTTTGCGTCATTATATTAATACAATTATCTTATGTACTCATATGCAATTCTTGGTGTACTATCGTCCATGTAAACAATACCACATTCTACAAAGCCATTTTTTGCAATAAGATGCCTCATAGGCGCATTGTCCTCATGAGTATCAATTCTTATATGCGAGTACTTCGACTTAACATAGTCGCAACAAATATCAAACACTCCCTTTTTCTTACCTGAGGAAGCTATTCTATGTATTGTAACATAGTCACCCTCTGCAATCCAAGCGCCTTCAATACTCTCATATGCAGCATCTATCCCTAGTTGCAATACAAATACTCCATGTATTTTTTTGTCGACATATACATAAAGTTGTTGGATTTCTATGTCCTGTACCAAAATCTCTTCTCTCGGGTGGAGAGCTCCCCACTGAGTTGGGTTTCCATTTTCTTCCATGAATTTTCGTGCAGTTGCAAAAATCTCCATAATTTCCGGCAAGTCGTCTATAGTAGCTAATCTAATCATGATATCTCCTAAATTTTATCTTTTTTTGAATTTTCGTCTTTGTATCCCCAGCCGTCTAAGCCTGCTCTTCTCATTGCGCCAAACAACCTAAATTTGAAACCATCATCGGCTCTTTCTCTCTCGGCTAAAAATTCCTTAGTCTTTTGTCTTGAGGTGTATCCATCAACTGGACAGACTGATTTTACTACTGGTAGATTGTTCTTGTTGAGTGCGCGCTTCACTTCCTTTTCCGGTGCAAACACAAGAGGTCTTATCAAATGAATGTCTTTGCGTGAAAGGTAGCTTTTTGGTGCAAAGCAACCAAGTCTGCCCTCTATAAATAAATTCATCATAAAAGTTTCCACCGCATCATCATAATGATGTCCCAGAGCAATTTTATTACAGCCATACTCTTTTGTTACATCATGTAAGGCGCCCCTGCGCATTCTTGCACATAGTGAACATGGGTGCGTTTCTTTTCTAATATCAAATACAATCTCGCCAATTTGAGTGCGCTTTATCACATGCTCAATCCCAAGGCTTTCACATAGCTCAGTGATTGGTGTGTAGTCAGTGTGTACTCCGTTAAACACAGGGTCAAGCGTGACTGCTACAACATCGTACTCTATGCCGATAAATCTCTTGAGCATAACAAGCCCTTTTAACATCACAACCGAGTCTTTCCCACCTGAAACCCCGACAGCAATCCTGTCGTTATCCTGTATCAAATCAAACTCCTGTATAGCTTTTCTCATGTAACCTAAAATTTTTTGCATATAAATAATAGCTCCTAAATAAATATAATAAATCTAATTTTAACACATTTTCTTTCATTTTTCCATATAAATTTATTTTTGTATAAATTTGTTTAAATTGTAAATATTATTATCAAAGAAATTTATGTTTTAGGGGGAAAAATTGTGAGAAGACCTGTTGTCTATAAATCGCTGAGTTTTATATTAGTGATATCAATATTTTTAGGAGTAACTTTGCTCAACACAGAACAAGAAGCTGTTGTAGAGACTTTATCAAAAGTAGGTTCGCGTGGTACAGAAGTAGAGGCTATACAGGAAAAACTTGCTGAACGAGGGCTTTATAGCGGTACTGTGGACGGGATATACGGTGAAGATACAAAAAATGCTGTTATACGCTTCCAAAAACAGCAAGGAATTACAGCTGACGGCATAGCAGGAGCACAAACTTTGAGTTTGCTTGGTATAACAATCGGCTCGGTACCAGCGGCTACGCAGGCGAATTTAGATTTACTCGCACGCATAATCTCAGCAGAATCTAGGGGTGAAAGCTACACTGGGCAAGTAGCAGTAGGTGCTGTCGTGCTCAATCGGATAGAGCATCCGTCGTTTCCAGATACGCTATCAGGGGTAATATTCCAAGCGGGAGCATTCACCGCAGTGACTGACGGGCAGTTTAATGAACCTGTTGCAGATTCGTCCTACGCCGCCGCCCAGGACGCATTAAACGGCATGGACCCAAGCGGTGGGGCTATATACTATTTTAACCCAGATAAAACCGATGATCAGTGGATAAGGACAAGACCTGTAATAAAAAGAATTGGCGACCATCTATTTTGTAGCTAAACAAATCCCGACTTTTTTAAAAAAAGTCGGGATTTTGACATAGTTTAAATATTAAGTGAATAAATTATGAAATAACTTAATTATCAATTGACTTAATATTTAAGTTGCTATATAATTAAGTTACTAAATTAAATTGACGGAGGTGGCGCGGTGGACGATCAGCGTATATTTGAATTTTTTGGAACTATGCAAGGTTTTAGCAAGTTTAAAGAAAGGTTTGTCCCAAGCAACAAAAGCTTGACAAAGCAGGAATTTTGGATTTTACATGTTCTATGCACGATAAAGCTGTCTAATAATGAAGAGTATATTACAGTACCCGAGCTGAAAAAACACATTAAGATGACGGGTTCTGCTATTTCACAAGTACTAAATGTATTAGAAGATGGAAAGTTTATCTTGCGCAGTATTAATGAAAATGACAGAAGATGTGTAATCATCACAATCACACAAAAAGGTATAGATGTTGTTGACGAAGAAATAAAAATATTAGTATCGAACTTTAACAAAGTAGTCGAGAGCTATGGTGAAGAAAAATTCATAAAGTTATCAACTGCACTTAAGGAGTTTTTAATGACTTCTAATGAAATAACCCTAAAAGGAGACGATGAAAATGCTAAAGCTTAAAAGATACCTAAAACCTTTTGCATTAGGGGTTTTTATCACGGTGGTCTTAATTGTAATTCAGGCTGTTGCAGATTTAAACTTGCCTAACTACATGTCCGACATCGTCAATGTCGGCATACAACAGCGAGGAATAGAAAGTGGTGCGCCCGAAGTTATTTCTGCTGATTCATATAATTTGATGAAAATGTTCATGTCTGAAGAAGAGCAATCTTTAGTTGATAGCGCATATGAAACAAAGTCGGCTGACGACATTGCAGACGGGAATGAAACTTATGCTGAGATGTACGAAAGCGCTGCTGACACAGAATTTTTGGTGCTTGATGAAACATTGAGTAGCGCGGATTTAACTGATGTGGAAAATGCATTTGCATATGCAGCTTCTACTATGCAAACTGTTGTTTCTTTAATCTCCGAACAAAGTGACGATAGTACCCAATCCAGCGATAGTAGCGACTTGAGCGATGTCGACATGACTCAGCTTCATGCACTATCAGCAGTTGTAAGCACTATGCCTGCTGAGGTAATTGATGACGCAAGAGAAACTGCGCTGAAAACAGATAGCTCATTTTTAGCACAAAGCTCCATCTTCATGGTGCAACTATATTATAGCGAAATGGGCGTGGACCTTGATGGTATGCAAACTGCATACATACTTGAAATCGGTCTTGTAATGTTAGGTATCGCATTAATCAGTGGTGCTAGCGTTGTTCTTATAAGCTTTTTTACTTCTAGAATAGCGGCTGGTGTTGCTCGAAACTTACGTTACGATGTATTTAAAAAGGTGGAGAGCTTTTCCAATGCTGAGTTTGACAAATTCTCTACAGCTTCGCTCATCACACGTTCAAGCAATGATGTTATGCAGATACAAACACTGCTGTCAATCGCAATCCGTATGATAATATATGCTCCGCTATTAGGTATCGGTGGTGTTATCATGGCAGTGGACAAATCCGCTTCAATGGCGTGGGTTATCGCTTTATCCGTTGTGGTATTACTTGGTTTAATCATCATAGTTCTTGTAGCTGTTATTCCAAAATTCAAGCAATTGCAAAAGCTTGTGGATAAACTAAACTTAGTAGCAAGGGAAACATTAAACGGACTTCTAGTTATAAGGGCTTTTGGGCAGGGGAATTTTGAAAAAAAACGCTTTGAAGAGGCGAATGATAATTTCGCGAAAACAAATTTATTTGTAAATAAAACTATGGCGATAATATTTCCTGCAATGATGTTTATTATGCAGGGCACTACCCTATTAGTTATTTGGATTGGTTCTGATCAAGTTGCTCAAAGCGCAATGCAAGTTGGGGATTTAATGGCGTTCATGCAATACTCAATGCAAATTATTATGGCATTTTTAATGGTTTCAATGATGTTTATCTTTATCCCAAGAGCATCCGTTTCCGCAGAACGAATTGCACAAGTGCTCGATACTGAAAATATAATCTTAGACCCACAAAACCCTAAATCCTCCGACAAATCAAAATTAGGATTAGTTGAGTTTAAGAATGTAAACTTTAAATATCAAGGCGCTAGCGAAAATGCACTGAGCAATATTAATTTCACAGCACAACCAGGTCAAACAACAGCATTTATCGGCTCGACAGGTTCAGGGAAAAGTACACTTTTAAACTTGATACCGAGATTTTACGACGTGACAGAGGGCGAAATCTTCGTAAATGGCGTAAATGTTCGTGATTTAACACAAGAAGAATTAAGAGGATATATCGGTTACGTCCCACAAAAATCTGTGCTGATGAGTGGATCTATCGAGAGCAATATCAAATATGGCGGCGACAATATCACGAGTGAAATGATGAACAAAGCTGCTAAAATCGCACAATCCGAAGACTTCATTATGCAAAAAGAAGACGGATTCGATTCACATATCTCACAGGGCGGCTCAAACGTCTCTGGTGGACAAAGACAACGACTTTCTATTGCGAGAGCGCTTGCAATTAATCCGAAAATATTTATTTTTGACGACAGCTTTTCAGCGCTAGACTTTAAAACTGACGCAGCATTAAGAAAAGCGCTAAAGGAAAACACTGGCGATGCAACAGTTATCATTGTAGCTCAACGTGTGAGCACAATTATGGAAGCTGACAAAATTCACGTGCTAAACGATGGCGTCATCACAGCAAGCGGTACTCATAAAGAATTGCTTAAAACTTCGGAAGAGTACTACGAAATTGCTGCAACACAATTATCAAAGGAGGAGCTAGAAAATGAGTGATCACAAAAAATCAAGTAACACTAATAAACCTCCTCAACAGAGAGGCCCAGGTGGTCCAGGGGGTCCAATAGGCGCTCCTGCAGAAAAAGCAAAGGACTTTAAAGGCACTGCAAAAAAACTTATTAACTACCTTGGTAACTACAAAATAGCAGTGTTATTTGTTATGATTTTGGCGATAGCCTCCACCATATTCGCAATCGTAGGTCCTAAAATTTTGGGTAATGCAACTACAATTTTGTTTGAAGGATTAATGGAGCAAATCTCCGGCGTGGAAAACGCAATCGACTTCGGTGCAATCGGCGAAATACTCATGCTACTGCTGGGATTGTATCTATTAAGTCTTGCGCTATCTTACACGCAGGGTATCATCATGGCGAATATTTCTACAAAGCTCACATTTAAAATGCGCCAACAAATGAGCGAAAAAATTCATAATTTGCCCCTTTCATATTACGACACAACTTCAAACGGTGACGTTTTATCAAGAATTACAAATGACATCGACGTTATAAACAACAGCTTTAACCAAAGCTTTACGCAGATAGTTTCAGCGATTACAACAATAGTCGGCATATTGTTTATGATGTTTTCAATTAGCTGGCAAATGACAACAATCGCACTTTTAACTCTGCCTTTATCGATGATTTTTGTAATGCTAATAGTAAAAAAATCGCAAAAACATTTTAAAAGCCAACAGGACTTTTTGGGCAAAGCAAATGGAATTGTTGAGGAAAACTATAGTTGCCACACTGTTGTTAAGGCGTTTAACGGTGAAGAGCGCTCACTTGCTGAATTCCAAAAAAATAACGACAAACTTTATGGCTCAGCGTGGAAAGCGACTTTCATGTCGGGCATGATGATGCCGATTATGCAGTTTATCGGAAATATCGGCTATGTTGCTGTAAGTATTTTAGGTGGATACCTTGCAATTGGTGGTAGCGTTAGCGTTGGGGATATACAAGCATTTATTCAGTACATGCGCCAATTCACACAACCTATTGCTCAATTATCACAAATTTCAAATGTACTACAACAAACTATTGCAGCTTCTGAGCGTGTGTTTGAATTCTTGGAAAGCGAAGAGCAAGTAGCAGAAATAGAAAACGCGCACACAATCAAACGTTTTGAAGATAAAGCTAGTGATACCGATGTTAAAATCGAAGGTCACGTTGAATTTAAAGACGTATCTTTTGGCTATGTTGAGGATAAAATCATCATCAACAACTTTAACTCCAACATCACTCCTGGGCAAAAAATCGCTATTGTCGGGCCGACAGGCGCGGGTAAAACCACGATTGTTAAGCTATTGATGAGATTTTATGATATTAATAACGGACAAATCTTAGTTGATGGTCATGACATCAGAGATTTCGAGCGCGACGAGCTTCGCAGTGCGTTTGGCATGGTGCTACAAGACACTTGGCTATATAACGCTTCAATTGCAGATAATATACGCTATGGCAGACGTGAAGCTAGCGACGACGAAGTGTTAAATGCTGCTAAAGCTGCACAGGTCGACCATTTTGTTAAGACATTGCCAGATGGTTATGACCTTGTTTTAAACGAGGAAGCAAGCAATGTTTCGCAAGGACAAAAACAGCTGCTCACCATTGCTAGAGCGATTTTGACCGACCCTAAAATTTTGATTTTGGACGAGGCGACAAGCTCGGTTGACACTAGAACAGAAGTTTTAATTCAAAAGGCGATGGATAACCTTATGCATGGCAGAACAAGCTTTATCATAGCGCATAGA
Organism: uncultured Oscillospiraceae bacterium; assembly: GCA_964370225.1. Taxonomy (GTDB): domain Bacteria; phylum Bacillota; class Clostridia; order Oscillospirales; family Ruminococcaceae; genus CAYJII01. Next base: position 103,774 of record CAYJII010000001.1, read on the forward strand.
CTTTCCACTATCAGGAATGCAGATAAAATCTTGGTAATGGATAAAGGCGATATCATCGAGCAAGGTAGCCACGACGAATTAATGGAAAAACAAGGCTTTTACGCTAATTTGTATAATAGCCAGTTCGCAAAAGTATAATTTTATAGCGATATATCGAGCTCATCTCGATATATCGCTATTTTACTTGCAAAAGAAAAGTGGTAAATGGTATAATAGAGAAAATATGCTAACCATTTACAATAGGAGTGATTTCATGCCAAGATTTTTTTGTGAGGATATCGAAAATGATATCATAAATTTATGTAGCGAAGACGCACGCCATGTCAGCAAAGTGCTCAGAATGAAAATCGGAGAAACGATAACTGTTTGCGATACAAAAGGTAATGACTACGAATGCGAAATTACAGGTTTCGACGAGGGCGAAGTGCTACTTAAAACTGTGAGTATCAACAAAACCGAGTCCGAGCCCTCTGCTAAAATAACTCTGTATCAAGCCATTCCAAAGGGCGACAAATTCGACTTAATCGTACAAAAAGCAGTTGAACTTGGGGTGCACGAAATTGTTCCCGTTTCCACCGCAAGATGCGTTTCAAAATGGGAGGCAAAATCCCAGCACAAAAAAATTTCAAGGCTGCAAAAAATAGCTAATTCTGCCGCTAAGCAGTGTGGAAGAGGGATTATCCCCAATATTTGCGAGCAACTCAGCTTTAGTGAAGCGATAAAACAAATGCAATCTCACAAAAAAGCAGTGATTTTTTATGAAAAGCACGGAACTAGGCTAAACGATATCATCGACTGTGATTGTGCAGATATCGCAATAATGGTGGGCAGCGAGGGTGGATTTGAAGAAAGCGAAATTGACTTAGCGCAAAAAAACTCCATCGCAATCGCTACTTTAGGCAAGCTAATCTTGCGCTGTGAAACTGCTGGTTTAACTGCAATTTCAATAATTATGAACATTACGAAAAATATTTAATTTCCTATTGTTAATTTATATTAAAAGGTATATAATATAGTATATACAAGTATTTTGTTATATTTTAGGTGTTAAAAATAATTTTTAAAGAAAAGAGGCTTAATATGAACAAGAAAAGTAATTGGATTAAAATAGCAGCTATTTTAGCCGGTATTGCTGGGGTGGCGGTCGCAGTAGGTGTGTTCCTTAAAAAGAAAAGCGAGAAAATCAGCGAAGAGCTTGATTTTGATAACTCAACATATTTTGACGATGAAGATAGCATGCTAAATGAAACTATTGAAGATGACGACACTCAAACAGTAGAGGATTTCGAAAGAGAAGCTGAAGAAATTGTCGACAATTACAGCTATGACATATTAAACGAAGATGAAGAAGACAGTGAATTAGCATAAGCTTTAGCTTATCACTAATTTTGTCAAAATAAACAGTTCCTACATTTGTTTAGGACAAAGCATTATAACAAACAAAAGCGATATATTAGATTAAATCTAATATATCGCTTTAAATTTGTACATTTATAGTTGTTTGTCAAGCTCTATCAATGATAGTGTGTAAATAACTGCAGCTTTCAAGAAGTTTTCAATTTTCACCACTTCATCAGGCATATGAGCCGAGCCATGTCCTACTGGCAAATTAAGTGCGCTATAGTCAGTTTCCATCTCAGGGCCAAACACTACCGCATTTTTCAGTTTGCGAGCATATGTTCCACCACCCATAGTGTAGCAATTTGCTTCATCTCCGGTAATTTCTCTGTAGATGTCTAGCATAGATTTGATGAACCATGTATCCTCAGGCAAATAATATGGCTTGCTATTCTCTGCTTGCGTTAGTTCAAATCCATTTTCCCCACTAATTTTGACGATAGAAGCAATCATCGCCTCATCATCAATAGTAACAGAGTATCTGATGTTCAGTGAAATTGTGATAGCATCTTCAGTTTTTCTAGCTACGCAAGCGGCGCAAGTTAGCGGTCCACTCTCTTTGTCTTCATAAGCAATTTCTACAGCGCTTCCGTCGTATGTTCCACAAAGCTTGCATAAAAACTCAAAATATGGTGCATCGTTTTCGTTAAACACTCCGTTTTCAAGCAAAGGCGCAAGCAATACTGCTATCGCATTCACGCCTTTTTCTGGAGAAGCGGCGTGACAAGCTAATCCTTCTGCTGATAATTTTGTTTTGCCACCTAAATCCTCAACTTTGATGCTCTCTGGCAGTTTTGGCAAGCTGTCGACACTTTTGTTTAATGTGATATAAGCCGTACCAGGCAATGCGTTTGACACCAAACCAGCGTTTATATCAAGCACTTCATCACTTATTTTATCGCAAACTAACGTGCCTGAGAAAATCCCTTTTTCGCCATTACAAACCGGAAAAACTGAGTCTGTAACTATCGAGATATCTGGGTACCCGAATTTGTCTGTGATGTAGCTAATATCATCCATTCCTGTTTCTTCTGCACAGCCAACAAATAGCGTAATGTTATTTTTAGGAGCAAATCCAAGCTCTCTCATGCACTTCATCGCATATAGATTTTGAATGCACGCACCTTTATTGTCCGCTACCCCTCTACCAATGAGAAATTCGCCTGTGTTAGTCATTTCGTATTTTGGATAAATCCAATCATCGCCATGTGGCACGATGTCTAGATGCCCCCAAAGCCCAATTGTTTTTTCTCCGCTATCGAAGGATATTTTACCACCGTAGTAATCAGCATTTTCTACCGCGAAACCGTTGTCCGCTCCGAGCTTTAACATTTCCTCAAGAACTTGAGCACAAGCTTCTCCATATACATGTTCCCCATCAGTTTTTTGGCTGACAGAGCTAATTTTCACTAATTTTTCTAGGTCTGCAATCATCGCATCTTTATTTTTCGAAAACCATTCTTCTACTTTATTTTTAAGCATTTTTACTCTCCTTTTTATTTGGTATAATCTTATTTGTTACAGTATACAACAATCGTTATGAAATGTAAATATAAATATGGCTTTTTATTTGAATAAATCTTGTACAATGTGCAATATTTTCTTGTATCTCTTGCAATTTATACGAAAAGATTATACAATATAAATGTATAGTTCTTTTTAGCAAAGAATAGTTTTACATAACTGAAAGCAAGGTAGAAATATGACGAATGATGTTATAAAAAACATTCAAACTTATAGTGAAAAAATGTCTAAAGGACAAAAGCTAATCGCGGAATATATTTTAGCCCATTATGACAAAGCAGCATTCATGACAGCTTTAAAACTGGGAAAAGTTGTGGGTGTAAGCGAGTCAACTGTGGTGAGGTTTGCCTTTGAGCTTGGGTATGATGGATACCCAGATTTGCAAAAAGCAATGCTCGAAATGATAAAAAATCGACTCACCTCTGTTCAGCGCATCGAAGTAGCCAGCGAACAAATCGGCTCAAGCGAAGTTTTAGACAAGGTTTTAAACAACGATATTGAGCAGATTAAAAAGACGCTAAGCGCCACTTCTCACAGCGATTTTAACGAGGCTATTGATTCTGTTGTTTCGTCCAAATGCATATATATTATGGGGGCAGGTAGTGCGTCAGCTCTTGCGGGCTTTTTGTCGTTTTACTTTAATTTGATGCTACCCAATGTCAAGTTGATTGACACAACAAGCTCGAGCGAAATGTTTGAGCAAATCATAAGAATAGATGAAAATGACGTGATTATCGGGATAAGCTTCCCCAGATATTCCAAGCGCACCTCAAAAGCGCTAAACTTCGCAAAAAACACAGGTGCGACGGTCATTGCAATTACAGACTCCATGTCTTCCCCACTTGTTAAAGATGCTGATTTTATCCTTGAGGCAAAAAGCGATATGACAAGCTTTGTCGACTCTTTGGTCGCACCGCTTAGCCTTATCAACGCACTGATTGTAGCAGTCGGTTTGCAAAAAAGCGATGAGCTCAAACAGACATTTAATAAATTAGAAGCTATTTGGGATGAATATGACGTTTACGAGAAACAAGAGGATAGCACTAATGAATGAATATGATGTAATAATAATTGGCGGAGGCGCCGCTGGCCTTATGGCAGCTCATACCGCCGCTTTATATGGAAAAAAAGTTCTCATTTTGGAGAGAAATTCAACACCTGGCAAGAAAATTTTGATAACAGGCAAGGGCCGCTGCAATATAACTAATAATTGTGATAATAATACTTTTATACAAAATGTGGTATCTAATCCAAAATTTTTATTTGCTTCGATTAACGCTTTCTCCACTGCAGACACTATCGATTATTTCGAGCGCAGTGGCGTGGAAACTAAAACTGAGCGCGCAAACAGAGTTTTCCCTGTTTCCGATAAATCTGCCGATGTCCAACGTGCATTAATAAAAAACGCTAAGGACTGTGGCGCAATTATAAATACTGAGCGTGTATCGAAAATTTTGTCCGAGAATGGTAGTGTAAACGGCGTTTTGTGCGAAAGTGGTAATACTTACCATGCAAACAGCGTCATTTTGGCAACAGGTGGTAAATCATATCCCCTCACAGGCTCAACAGGTGACGGATATGCACTCGCGGAAGAGCTGGGACACAGCACAAAAACCTTAGTAGCCTCACTCGTACCGATAATCACAAATGAGTATTATCCCAAAAAGTTACAGGGGCTCTCGCTAAAAAATGTCACGCTCACTCTGCACACACTTTCTACTGGCAAAAAATTTGTTAGCGAGCCTGGCGAAATGCTCTTTACACATTTTGGAGTATCAGGACCACTGGTTTTAAGCGCATCAGCACATATTGATAGCAGCAAATTTGAGGACTACAAACTGACTATAGATTTAAAACCAGGACTTGATGAGAAAAAACTTGATGCAAGAGTACTAAGGGACTTTTCCCAAAATCTAAATAAAGATTTCTTTAATTCTCTTTTTGCGCTACTCCCCCGCAAATTGATTCCTGTAATCGTAACTTTATCAGGAATACCCGCGGACACGAAAGTTAATGCTATAACAAAAGAGATGCGAGAAAAACTAGTATATACCATAAAAAATCTCACACTAACAGTCAACGGCTTCCGCCCAATTGAAGAAGCAGTTATAACTAGTGGCGGTATACGCGTGAACGAGATAAACCCCAAAACTATGGAGTCAAAACTGGTGAGTGGGCTATACTTTGCTGGCGAAATCATTGATGTGGACGCCTACACTGGTGGGTTTAACCTACAAATTGCATTTGCAACTGGCTATGTAGCTGGTCAAAGTGCAGCAAGCATATAAACATAGTTTCAATAAAGGAGCATTAATATGAGTAAAAAAATAGCAATCGCTATCGACGGACCTTCTGGTGCAGGAAAAAGCACTATCGCACGTTTTCTTGCAGAAAAACTCGGCTTTATCTATGTGGATACTGGCGCATTATACCGTGCAGTTGCTTTGTCAGCTAAGCAAAAAGGGGTTGTTTCCGACGATGTCGAGGGTGTAAAAGCTCTGCTAGGCGATATTAATATCGAGCTGAAATATATCGATGGTCAACAAAATGTGTTCTTAAACTCAGAAAATGTTTCCACTGATATTAGGGAAAACGCTATCTCAAAAATAGCTTCCGATATCTCTGCTCATACTTTTGTGAGAGAATTTTTGTTTTCACTACAAAAAGACATCGCTGTAAACAACGACATTATCATGGACGGTAGAGATATCGGTACTGTGATACTGCCTAATGCTGATGTTAAGATTTTCTTGACTGCAACAGCTGAAGACAGAGCAAAAAGACGTTACAGCCAACTTTTGGAAAACGGAATTGTTGTTGAGTTTGATAAACTGCTTGAGGAGATAAAATCTCGCGATTACAATGACTCAAACAGAGCGGTATCTCCGTTAACACAAGCACCTGACGCTATTTTGATTGACACCACAGGTAACACTTTACAAGAGTCAATCGATTTGCTTTTTGGCGTAGTGAGCAACAAATTAAGCGACAAATAGATTGGAGAACACACATGAGAGGGTTTTATACATTCGGTAAGACAGTATGTGCCATTGTTTTTAAAACGTGGTACAAAGTCATCGTAGACGGCAAGGAGAACGTGCCCACCGACCGCGGTGTAATTATTATATGTAATCACAAATCCTATTTCGACCCGATTTTAGTGGGGGTTTCTTTGAAAGTCCCACTAAATTTTATTGCGAAAGAGGAACTTTTTAAGAATAAAATCGCAAAACTAATACTTTGGAATTTGGGAGCTATCCCAATTGCTCGCGGAAGCGCAGATATGAGCGCTATAAACACTGCGATAAAGCGTGTTTCTGAGTCGGAGAATTTACTGTTATTTCCCGAGGGGACTCGCTCAAAAACAAATGAGCTTTTACGTTTCAAATCTGGAGCTACATTTATTGCTTCGCAGACAAATACCGATATTGTACCAGCTGCTATTCATTACAGCGGAAACAAGTTCCGCTCGAAGGTGTACATCAAATTTGGTGAGCTAATTAAGTTTGATGACTTAGGCTTAGATCCGCAAGTTCCATCAACCGCTAGGAAGACAACCTCGCTTTTCAAGCAAAAAGTTGAAGAGTTGTTTAATCTTTTAAGGAAAAATTAATGCGTTTTTGTTTACTTTCACCATTATTTCTGTGGAAAGTTGACAAAACCATACCTAATGATTTAAAATAGGAGTAATAATGAAAATTACCTTGGCAAAGTCTGCCGGTTTATGCTTCGGTGTGAACCGTGCACTCGAGATTGTTTACGACTTATCAAACAAAAATAACAGCGTTAAAACGCTGGGGCCTATCACACATAATCCTTGGGTGGTCGGAGATTTAGCAAAGCGTGGTGTGCAAGTACTAAGCGACGCTTCGCAAGCCAGAAATACCGATACTGTTGTTATACGAGCACATGGTGTGCCGCATAGTGTGTTTGTCCGTTTGGATGACGCTAATATAAATTATGTCGATGCTACTTGCCCCTTTGTAACGAAAATACATAGGATTGTGAGAGAGCATTCAAAGCTAGGAAAAACTGTCATTATTGCAGGGGATAAAAATCACCCCGAAGTTTTAGGAATAGTCGGCAATTGTTGTGTACAAGCCCATGTCGTCTCTGACGAAGCTGAACTGGAGAATTTGTTTATTAATCACCCAGCTTTAACTCAAGAGCAGACAATTTTAGTAGCACAAACAACTTACAACACTTTTTTGTGGAGAAAATGTTTGGAAATTATTAAAAAGCTCTGTACAAACACCGAAATTTTTGATACAATATGTAGTGCTACAATAGAGCGACAAAAAGAAGCTATTATGCTTGCAAAAGAAAATGAGCTTATGGTTGTCATCGGCTCTAAAGAAAGCTCGAACACTCAAAAATTATTCGACGTTTGCAATGAATTTACAAAGACATTGCTTATAGAAACTAAACTGCAATTATCAGACTATGAAATTAACACCTATAACAATGTCGGTGTTACTGCTGGGGCATCCACTCCGGCGCATATAATTAAGGAGGTTCTTAAGACCATGAATGAAATGTTAAACCAACAAGAAGAACTCAATTTTGCACAATTATTAGAACAATCTTTTGAAGAAGGGACCGGCAGATTATATAACGGAAAGAGGGTACGTGGAATTGTTACCACTATAAGCCCCAATGCTGTATATGTTGATATCGGAGCTAAACAAGCGGGCGTTGTTCCTGCTGACGAGCTAACTGATAATCCGTCACTTACAATAGATGAGGTTGTAAAAAAAGGCGACGAAATTGATTTGGTTGTTTTGAAAGTTAACGACCAAGAAGGAATTGTAACTTTAAGCAAAAAGCGTTGTGACGCAGAAGCTGGCTTTGATATTATCAAAAAAGCTCATGAAGACAACGAAATTTTAGACGGTGTTATCACTAACGTGGTAAGAGGTGGAGTTTTAGTTTTATCCAATAACACTAAACTATTTATCCCTGCATCTCAAGTATCTGATAGAAGAATTGAAGACTTAAATTCTGTTCTAAAAAGCGAAATTAAATTCAAAGTTTTAGAAGTTAACGAGTCAAAAAGACGCGCATTAGCTTCTGTAAAAGCTGTATTGTCCGAAGAAAGAAAAGTTAAAGAAGATGAGTTCTGGGGCAGTGTTGAAGTAGGCAAAATCTATAAGGGTGAAGTTAAATCTATCACTACTTACGGTGCTTTTGTTGACCTTGGCAATGTTGATGGAATGATTCATATCACTGAACTTTCTTGGTCAAAAATCAAACATCCTTCAGAAATCGTTAGTATTGGCGATATTGTTGAAGTTTATATTAAAGATTTGGATGTTGAAAAACGCCGCATTTCTCTAGGATACAAAAAATCTGAAGAGAATCCATGGACTATCTTTATGAATAGCTACAAAGTGGATGATGTAGTTACAGTAAAAATTGTTTCATACACAAACTATGGTGCATTCGCAACAATTACAGAAGGCATCGATGGTTTGATACATATATCTCAAATCGCTAACCAAAGAGTTGAGAAAATTGCTGAGATTTTAGAAATCGGGCAAGAAGTTGATGTTAAAATCATCGAAATCAACCCTGACACACGTCGCGTAAGCCTTTCAATGAGAGCGCTTCTACCTGAAGAAGAGCAAAAAATTGTGAGAGCTAACGACGAAGTTGTAGCAGTATTTGGCGAAGGTGAACCACAAATCAGCGAAGAGCTTGCAGCGGAAGTTGAAGCAGCTGAAACTGCAGAAGAAGCTGCAGCAGAGTAAATTATCTTATTAACCGCTTAAGTAAAATGTTTAAGCGGTTAATTTTCTTGCACAAATATATTTAACTAGCATGTGTACCTTCATCGGTCACCCCTTTGATTTTATGCATTAAAAGAGCTATCAGATAAATATCTGATAGCTCTTTTTTTCTTATTTTATATTGCTTACCACAAAGTAATTATTTTCTGTATCCGCATTTTGTGCATACGCCTTCTTCATTTAGCGCAATTCCGCATAGTGGACATCTGTCGATATTATTTTTAGTGATAAACTCAGCCGAAGCAGCATTTACTCCACTGGTAAAAGTAAGTTTTGCTATATTTAGCTTATCTTTAAGTAGGGAGTATACAATTTTTATCATTCCCTCGACAGTCATAGTCTCTTTTGTTACAACTAGTCGACAGTCTGGATAAGCTGTCGCAAGCTCTGTTTTAAAAGCTTCACCCTTCATTTGATTTTGCGGCGTGCCGTCTTTTATCCCAGTTTCTTCATAAACTTTAAGAATCGCTGGTAACAGTGGGTCGTCTTCTCTCAAAATTAGCGCATGGTCAAAGTTCTTTAGCAAATCCCAAGCAGTTTTTTGGATTTCGTTGCAAGGAAATACCATGTTAACGCCTTCGTTGACACTATCTTCAACCTCAATTGTTAAAATACCCGTATGTCCGTGCAAATACTGTGCTTCTCCTTTAAAACCATAAAATCTGTGCGCATACTGCAAATCTAGTGTAGTAATACTTCTCATAATAAACCTCCATTATTTTATATTTACGGGCTATACTTCCCATATGAACCATAATATTGAGTTTTTTGCAAAATATACTTATTAAGTAGTCTTTCAAGGTGCGACTATCTGTTGTTTTATTGTCATACTCTGATTATATATCAATTAGTTTTGTTTGTCAATATTTTTTAACAAATTAAATGTAAAAATATATAAAATGCATATATTATGCTTTTGTTCCGAATTTTTCCGCTAAACTTGCGACTTCATTTGCAAGTGCGATTATCTGATGCTTATTGTTTGCGCTCTGCGGCGAGACCCTGACTGCGCCACTTTCACCAGTACCGAGAAACTCGTGCGCATATGGTGAGCAGTGAAGTCCTCCTCGAACAGCATAACCTTTTTGGTTAAGTCGCTCGACCACTTCCACCGAGTTTACTCCCCTTATGTTAAACAATACAATCGGCACGTACTTCCCCTCTGAGAAATCGTCGCAGTATGTGATAATATTTGGGCAATCGCGAAATCGTTGGTACAGATATGCGCACAAGCTCATTTCATATTTGTAGATTTGTTCCAACCCTATTTTTTTGATATGCTCAATCCCTGCGCCAAGCGAAATTATCCCCACTGTATTTACCGTGCCACTTTCAAATTTATCCGGCAATAGGTTGGGCTGAGCAAGCTCGCTCGACGCGCTACCAGTACCGCCCTCATAGAAGCTATCTATTTCTACCCCATCCCCCAATATCATTAGTCCACTTCCCGTCACCCCAAATAGCCCCTTATGTCCAGCTGTGCAGAGGACGTCTATATTCATGCTTTGCATTTCTATTGGCAAAATTCCTGCAGTTTGTGCTGCGTCCACAATGAATTTAATTCCACTTTCCCTGCACATTTTGCCAATTTCCTTTATCGGAAAAATGTAGCCATCGACATTCGATGCGTGCATACACACTATCGCCTTTGTATCCGCCTTAATAAGTGCTGCAAAACTTTCTAGCGTTTTCATTTTATCTTCCTTATATATCTTAGCTACAGAATAGCGCACTCTCCCCTCTTGCGCCATCTTATAAATTGGACGACTTACACTATTATGTTCCATGCATGAAGTTATGATATGCCCCGAGTTTTTCATTACACCCTTTATCGCCATATTCAGAGCTATTGTACAGTTTTGAGTGAAAATAACATTTTCACAACTTGCACCAAAAAAATTTGCTACGCTTTCTCTGACAGTGTGGATTTTTTCCGAGGTACGCATAGAAATAAAATGTCCGCTGCGCCCTGGATTACCGCCGTAAATCTCTACTGCCTCAACCACTGATTTTATCACAGACTTTGGTTTTGGGTAAGTCGTAGCACCATTATCTAAGTAAATCAAAACAACACTCTCCTTAAAATGATATCTATATTCGAGTATATTCTTTTAGATTTAATTCTATTCTTAAAATTTTCTATTGACATTTTGTTATTTTTCTGTTATAGTACTAATATGCTTTAATAGCTAAAAGCTTTAAATCACTAAAGTTAGGGGAAATTGTTTTGATTATTTACATTGTACTAGCATTATACATAGCGATGATGGCTACAATCGGTTTTTACAGTATAAAAAAAGCCGATACACTCACTTCATTCGTCGTAGGAGCACGCAAGGCAGGCCCATGGATGACCGCGTTTGCTTATGGAACGACATATTTTTCTGCTGTACTATTTATCGGATATGCTGGTCGCTCTGGTTGGGATTTGGGGCTTTGGGCAATACTAATTGGCGTCGGTAACGCTTTTCTAGGCACATTTCTCGCTTGGAAAATACTAGCTAATCGCACCAGAAGTGTAACTCGCAGACTAAAGATTAAGACCATGCCACAGCTTTTTGAACGCAGATACAACAGCAAAAATATGAAGATTTTTGCTTCTGTGATAATATTTGTTTTTATGTTGCCATACTCAGCGTCTGTATACTCTGGTTTGAGCTACTTATGTGAAATAGTGTTTGATATAGACTACACCCTCGCAATGGCGCTTATCGCCTTTGTAGCGGCAGTATACTTGGTTTTAGGTGGATACACTGCAAGTTTAATAGCAGATTTGATACAGGGCTTTATAATGATTATAGGTATCATAGCGATGGTTATAAGCGTGATGAACTCCGATATCATCGGTGGTTTTACTACAGGAATTTCAAATTTGACACAAACTATGAGCGAGCAAGGGATTGGCACATTGTCACCACAAATGATAATTTCGCTCATCAGCTTAATTTTGCTCACTAGTGTTGGTACATGGGGAATGCCTCAAATGGTGCACAAGTTTTATGGCATTGCGGATGCAGCTTCTGTTAAAACAGGCACAAAAGTTTCCACAGTGTTTTGTCTACTCATTTCAGTTGGTGCATACTTCGTTGGGAGCATGTCAAGATTATTTTTCTCACCTGAACAAGTTCCATCTGAAATCGTACCGGATATGATTATTCCGCAAATATTAGTTAACACGCTATCCCCTCTACTACTAGCGATAATCTTGGTACTCGTGCTTTCAGCTTCCGTGTCCACACTCAGTGGTATCACCTTAACTGCGTGCAGTGCTATTTCTATGGATTTACTCGCTAGTCTTCGTAAAAAAGATTTACAACCGAAGAAAACATTGCTACTTACTAGAATTTTATGCTTACTATTTATATTAATTTCCTTTATACTCGCTTTAATGCAATCCCCAATACTCACGCTAATGTCATTTTCATGGGGTACAATCTCTGGTGCGTTTTTAGCACCGTACTTGCTTGGCCTATACTGGAAAAAAGTTAATAAAGTAGGTGCATGGGCTGGAATGCTCGGTGGTGTAGCAACATCACTAACGCTTGCGATATCCTCTGGATTTAACGCAGCTAACTCCTCTTTTTACGGCATCACTTCGATAGCAGTTTCTTTCGTAATCGTGATTGTTGTCACAGCATTACAAAAAGCGCCGAGTGAAATCAGTGACTTTTTTAACGAAGATGTTGTCGCATAATTTTCAAAAAATACATAAAACTCACTATATTTTAAGGGCTACGAATATCAGATATTCGTAGCCCTTAATTATTTATGTTACCACTTACATTAGTGGAATATTCCTATGCAAAACTTGCGATTATAGCAGGTTATTTTGGATTTTTGCTGCTGTTAGTGTATTTCTCATCAATGTAGCTATAGTCATAGGACCAACTCCCCCAGGTACAGGTGTGATGTGCGAAGCGATGTCTTTTGCTTCCTCAAAGTTGACATCTCCGCAAAGCTTGCCGTTTTCTAGGCGGTTCATACCAACATCGATAACCACAGCGCCCTCTTTAACCATGTCGCCTGTGATAAGATTTGCCACACCTACCGCTGCGATTAATATATCCGCAGATTTACATACTTCAGCTAAGTTAACCGTGCGAGAATGGCAGATTGTAACAGTAGCGCTCTCATGTAGCATTAACATGGACATAGGCTTGCCTACGATATTGCTTCTACCGACAACAACACAATGTTTTCCTGAAATTGATATGCCAGTGGATTTAATTAAGTCCATACATCCCGATGGCGTGCATGGTAAGAAATCGTAATTGCCTATCATGATTTTACCGACATTATTCGCATGAAAAGCGTCAACGTCTTTGTTCGGGTCAATGCGCTCGATGATATCCTCATCATTTAAATGTTTTGGCAACGGAAGCTGAACTAAAATCCCGTGCACTGTACTATCAGCATTAAGTTTATCTACTAAAGCGATGAGCTCCTCTTGCGTAGTGTTCTCGTCTAGCGCATATTCCACCGACTTAATATTAACGTATTCACAAGCTTTTTTCTTGCCATTAACATATACTCGCGAAGCTGGGTCGCCCCCAACAATAACTACTGCCAAACATGGGTTGACCCCTTTTGCAATAACTTCGTTTACACCTTCTCTTACCGCAAGCTTTACGTCTTCTGATATTTTTTTGCCGTCAATTAACATTCCCATAACCTTACCTCCACAATGTCTTATTTATCTTCAGTTTCATCTGAATTTTCGTTTTTAGCTAAGTCTTCCACTTCGCTCTCTTCACCCTCAGTGCTAGCATCTTCTTTTGCTACTGTGTTAGCTTTTTTGTTTTTTGCAGCTTCTAGCTCTTTCTTAGCATCAATTAGCATTTGCTTCGCCTCTTCGGTATTGCCATAAACTTCTAAGTACTCAGGGTCGTTGTTTCGCTTGATTTTTGAGCGGATATTTAGCCAAATGATAAATGCCACTAGCACTAGCACAATGGATAGTACTTGTGAAATTCTAAGTGAACCTAAGTATAAACTGTCCGTGCGCAATCCTTCGATGATTGCTCTACCTGTGCCATACCACATAGCGTACATCAACGTTATTTCGCCGTCGAATTTTCTCTTTTTCGCATATAGATGTAGCAGCACAAAGCCCACAATACACCATACAGATTCATATAAAAAGCATGGGTGCACCGTACCAGAAATCCCTGTTCCCCCCATCGCAAATAATGAGGTGGTTTCTGAACCATATGCTTCAACATTCATGAAATTGCCCCATCTGCCGATAGCTTGTCCGATTAAGAAAGCCATCATCGCAAGGTCAACCATAGGCAATATCTTAACTTTTCTTATTTTGCATAATAGTATCCCCAGACCAAGTCCACCTATTACAGAGCCATACAGCGCCATTCCGCCTTCCCAAGTCTTAAATATGCTTAGCAAATCATCTTTATATAAATCCCACGAAAACGCAACATAGTATAATCTAGCACCCACGATTCCACCAATCATGCCTGCGATTATCGCATCAATCGCTTTGTCAGGGTTTATTCCAAATTCTTTCATCCTAGAAAAAGCGTACATTGCCCCAAGCATAAAGCCCAGTGCAATCAGCACAGCATACCATGCTATACTAAAACCAAAAATATCAATTGTTGAGTTAAATTCCAGTTCTATTCCCAAGTTTGGGAAGTTAACATTCTTCATCAAACGCTCCATTCCGCCTATATCAGCTATGTATTATTCATAATAACATTGTAATAGTTTGTCCACTAAATTTAGTGGACAAACTATTAATTTTTATGCAGGGTTTATTATCGAAATTGCTGAGTTGTCCAAGTCAAATGATGATAGTAGCAAATTGTTGATATCATCAATACTCATATTTTCCACTATCTCCACGCTATCGTATATGTCGACTCCTTTAAAATGAGCCGCGATAAGGGAATTAGCAACACCTTCAACTACATTAAAGCTTTTTACCAGTTTGCCATACAGCGCTTTTTTTGTTCTGATAAAATCACTTTCGCTAATCTTCTCTGCTTTTATTCGAGTGATTTCTTTTTTAATGCACTCGTAAACTTCTTCACATTTTTCGCTCTCTCCCGAGAATATATTTGCAAAAAATCCACGTCCGCCAAATACTTCGCACGCAAAAGTTTGGTTAATCAGACCTTCATCGTACAAGTCTTTATAGAATTTTGATGTTTCTCCAAAAATAATCTCAAGCAACACATCAAACTCCAATTGAGTCTTAAGCAAATCCATGCCTTCCCTTGGCTCTTCCTTAAAGCCAATGTTAAACATCGAAATGGAAACAGGGAGGCTTTGTTCAATTTTCGCTTCATTCACATTTGCAGGCTCATCAAAAACCTTTGTTGTAAAATTCACTTTTTCTCTTGGAACAATGCACTCTTCTATTACTTTTAGTGCTGAATCAACATCAAAGTTACCCGCAATGGATAGCACCATATTATTTAGGTTATAAAAAGTATTATATGCTTTATATAAAGTTTCTGCATCAATTTTAGCTATACTTTCAACCGTGCCGGCTATATCAATTTTTATCGGATTATTTACATATAGTGCACTCAATAAATTAAAGAACACGCGCCAATCTGGATTATCTTCGTACATCTTAATTTCCTGGCCGATAATCCCCTGCTCTTTTTGCACAGTTTCGTCCGTGAAAT
Source organism: uncultured Oscillospiraceae bacterium (assembly GCA_964370225.1). Lineage (GTDB taxonomy): Bacteria > Bacillota > Clostridia > Oscillospirales > Ruminococcaceae > CAYJII01. The sequence continues at coordinate 119,138 of CAYJII010000001.1, forward strand.
ATGGCTCTTGCACGAAGTTTAGCAGCGTTTTTAGCGACTCCTCGAAATTATCAGTCGTGCTAAATAGGTAGCAAGTGCGCTCAAACGAAGTGTAAGCATTTGCGCTCGCACCTGTTTTTGCAAATAAACTAAACGCATCGCCTTGCTCATTTTCAAACAGTTTATGCTCCAAAAAATGTGCTATTCCCTCAGGCACTACTGTAAAATCGCTATCTTTATCTGTTTTAAATGTAGTATCTATCGAGCCTAGTTTTGTTCCAAACAGCGCATAAGAGGAAGTGTATCCCTCCATAGGATAAAGTAAAATTGTCAGTCCAGAGTCGTGTTTAACTGAGTAGTATTGTTCTCTTAATTTTTCGTTTTTTATAATTTGTTTTTGCATTATAACTACTCCTTTCCGCTCTCTGAGGTTAAAACATAGCTTATGTCAAGCTTTAGTTTTGATGCCACATCAATAACATCTTCTTTTGAGACTTTGTTTAAATACTCGGTCATCTGTTCAGGTGAAACTGCCTCGCCTCTGATAATTTGCGATAGATAAAAGCCTTCCAAAGCAGAAACATGATCTCTCACAGTATTAAATGAATTAGTGAGGCTCATAAGTGCATTTTTAAGCTCCTCGTCGCTCACTTGACCCTGTTTAACTTGCTCTAGTTGGTCTAGTATCGCCTCTTTCGCTTTTACGATATTCTCGTTTTCGACACCACAATCCACGCGCATAATCATTTTTGTTTTGTCAAATCTCGATACGCAGTAGTAGCACAAGCTCATCTTTTCACGAATATTCATGAAAAGTTTTGACATAGGAGTGCCACCAAACACCGCACTCATCACCATAAGTGCAAAAACTTCCTCTTTGCTCAACGTTTCTGTTACAGCAAATCCAAGCACCATTTTTGACTGGCTAACTTGCATATGCTCCGTCTCTTCAATAACGCCATCAAGCGGTTTGTGATGCTTTGTCATAGCTGGAGTTTTCTCTTTGTCAGATACGCACTCAAGGCGCTCTTTGAAAATTTCCAGCGATTTTTCTGGATTTCCACAACCGATAAACATTATCTCAATCGCACTGCTCTCGATAAAGTTTTTATACTGAGTCGTCAAACTTTTCGCTGTTATTTGCTCAACATCTTCCACTTCGCCCAATTTGCTAATACCATGTGGCTCACCTTCGCACATTAGCGAATTCGCTTTGCCCAGTGCATACGAACGCTTTTCGTTTATCTCGGCTTTTATCGTATTAATCAAAATTTCTTTTTCTATCCTAATTTCGCTTTCGAGAAATTCACCATTTTCAAACACTGGTCTTAGTAGCAAATCGCAGATTAAATCTGACATTTTTTCAGTTAACGCCTCATTATCAAATGCATATGAGTCGTCGATAGAGGATACGGATAAACTTATCACTTGCACGTCGCCATATTTCTCAACACCATAGTCTAGGTATGCACCATATAGCTCCTCTAATTTTTTGTTTAGCTCAGTAAACTCAGGGCATTCGTCATACCCTTTCCTTAAAATATTAGGTATCAGTGCGTTTTTTGCAGCACTATCTTTATTTAGTGGTGTAACAAAATTTACTGAAATTTTGTTTGTCTTGTAGCGTGAGTCTGTTATGCTGTTAAAAAATATTTTCTTATACAATTCTTTTCTGATTAAATCTTGCATAATATGCTCCAT
>CAYJII010000001.1:120827-126385 GCA_964370225.1 uncultured Oscillospiraceae bacterium
GCCAAAGCTTGGCAGTTTTATATAATAAACCCTACTTTTTTATACACTTTATCGAGTGTACGTTTTGCAACTCTAGAAGCTTTTGCAGCCCCATTTATATAGCATTCCTCAAGATACGCCTTGTCATTCATCAGTTGCTCAAAACGCTCTCTCACTGGTCTTAGTTGTTCTACTACAGACTCGCCCACTGCGATTTTAAAATCGCCATAGCCTTTGCCTTCAAACTCATTTTCAATTTGCTCAAAACTTTTTCCTGATGCAACTGAGAATATTGTCATAAGGTTGTTTATTCCATGTTTATCCTCACCAAATTTAACTACCGCTTCTGAGTCGGTCACTGCACGCTTGAATTTTTTCATGATAGCGTCCGGTGTATCAAATATTGAAACGAATCCATTTAAGTTATCATCGGATTTTGACATTTTCTTTGTTGGGTCAGCTAGTGACATTATTCTCGCACCCACTTTTGGAATATATCCATCAGGTAGTGTAAATGTTTTGCCATTTAGCGAATTAAATCTGTTTGCGATATCGCGCGCCAGTTCAAGATGCTGTTTTTGGTCGTCGCCAACAGGCACTAAATCTGCTTGGTATAGCAAAATATCCGCTGCCATCAAAGATGGGTATGTGAATAGGCCTGCATTGATATTGTCTGAATTTTTGGCACTTTTATCTTTAAACTGCGTCATTCTTGATAGCTCACCAAACTGCGTATAGCACGAAAGTATCCACGAAAGCTGTGCGTGCTCAGGCACTTGGCTTTGTAGGAATACAAGACTTTTTTGTGGGTTTATTCCACAAGCAAGCACTGCTGCAAATGCTGTTAAAATTTGCTGTTTTAGCAGTTTTGGGTCTTGGCGCACAGTTATTGCATGCATATCAGCAATCATGTATGCGCTATTGTAGTCCTCTTGCAATTTTTCCCAGTTTCTTATAGCTCCAACATAGTTGCCCAATGTGAAGACACCAGTCGGTTGAATTCCGCTTAATATATTTTTTCTACGCTCAGTTTGACCTGTCATACTCTTCATCCTTTACAGTTTTTGTGATAGTTCTCCTAAGATTCTTACGCCTTTTATAATGTTTTCGTCAGTAGGAGTGGAGAAATTAATTCTAAACGAGTGATTTTTATTAGTTTCACTCGGTAAAAATGCGTTCCCTGGAACCACTGCAACTTTGTTAGCAGCAGCATTTTTACAAAACTCCATAACATCGACTTCTTCAGGTAGAGTACACCATATAAATAGTCCGCCTTCAGGTGCTGTATAAGTGATTTTATCGCTTAAGTTAGCTTTCATTTCATTAACCATAAGCGTGGATTTATTTTTGTAGATTTCTCTTAATTTAGCAATATGCTCATCAAAATTTACTTCGTTAATAAATTTGTCGCACAAAATTTGCGAGAAAATATTAGTATGTACGTCGCTCACTTGTTTTAGCACAGTTAGCTTTTGTAGAAACTCTTTTTCTGCCACTACATATCCCACTCTAATCCCTGGTGCTAAAACTTTTGAGAAACTACCGCAGTAGATTACTCTGCCCTCTGTGTCAAGCGATTTTAGCGATTGGATATGTTCGCCAGCAAAGCGCAAGTCGCCATATGGGTTATCTTCAATAATCGCAACATCATATTTATTAGCAAGCGCAATAATAGCTTTTCTTTTTTCTAGAGAAGTTGTGTAACCCGATGGATTTTGGAAATTTGGGATTAGGTATATAAGCTTTGTATTTTTATTTTCGATTAGCGCTTTTTCAAGCATCTCAAGATTAATTCCATCGCTCTCTAAATCCACACCGACAAGGTTTGCACTGTTTGACTTAAATGCGTTCAAGCTCCCAATAAAGCTTGGATTTTCGCAGATGATTGTATCATTTTCATTGCATAATACTTTGCAAGAAAGCTCGATACCTTGTTGTGCACCGGACACGATAATAACATCATCATTTTCCTTGCAGATATCTTCTTTATTTATTACTTTGTTTTTAACACTCTCAATTAATTTTGGATATCCTTCTGAAATGCTGTATTGTAGTGCAGCAATTGGTTGTGTTGCAAAAATTTCATTTGATATTCTTGAAATTTCCTCCACTGGAAAAGCCTCAGGAGCAGGATTTCCCGCAGCAAAAGATATCACTGAAGGGTCTGCGGTAGATTTTAGAATTTCCCTAATAGCAGATGCTTGTAGGTTTCCCATTCTGTTAGCAAAATTATAGTTCATAGCAAATTCTCCGTTTCTGTCGATTTATCTCGACCATTATTATGTTTTTATCGCACCAAAATGGCGCAAATTATATTATAGTTTTCTGCTTTATTTGGGGATATCATGTGTTTTTTTGCTGTCAAATTTCACAAACTCAATTTGCGTTTCATCAAAAGCAGCAACACTGTCACTGGTTTTAAAAAATACAATGAGCGTTTGGAATATTAATTTTATATCCCTCCACAGGCTATATTTTTCGATATATAGCAAATCCAGTATCAGCTTATCCTTAGGCGAAGTATTGTATTTTCCAACTACTTGTGCATATCCTGTAAGTCCTGCTTTTGCACGCAGTCTATACTCAAACTCTGGCAAATCCATGCTGTATCTGTAGATGTTCTCGAGCATCTCAGGGCGTGGTCCAACTATGCTCATATCGCCTATTATAATGTTTATAAGCTGTGGCAATTCGTCCACCCTGAATTTTCTGAGGATATTCCCTACTTTCGTAATGCGATTGTCATTAACAGTAACGGATTTCTGTGGCGAATTGTCATGCTCATGCATTGTCCTAAATTTATATACTTTAAATATCTTCCCTCTTATCGTAGCACGTTGTTGGGAGTATATAACCTTTCCCCCATCTTCTAGCTTTATCGCAATCGCACAAATTAACATTATAGGACTTAGCAGCACCAACGCTATTGACGAAAGTACTATGTCCATAAACCTTTTCACGAATTTTTGCTCTATCGATAAATCTCTATTCGGGAAGTGCAGCATTGGCTTGTCATCTAGCAAGACTTGCTTTGATGCAAACCCCACTATGTCGGATAGTTCTGGATTATAGTAGATGTTTTTTGTGTTTTGATAACAGTATTCTATAATTTCATGACGTCTTGCTATAGGCAAGTCGTACAGGAATATAGTTTCATATTTTAGAATTATATCATACAATTTGTTGTTGTTGAAATCAATTACTTCTTTTAACTCAAATTTGTTTTTATTCATGTTTATATTAGGTAAAACCTTACGTAAACTATATTCGCTTGAAGTTATGATACAGCTTTTTTCTGGTGGGTTTAGTTTAAAATAAACCCATTCACCTAGATTAACAAAAATAATTATAGCTATCACCTGTAGCACAACTACACCCAAAAGCAGCCTAGGGTCAGCTAATGTAAACACCAGATTATTGTTAGCGTTCGTGTTCATTATCGATAGCTGAACATATGTGACTAAATCCGTGATGACTGTAGCAAGCACCATCGAGTGAGTCGTCGTTTTACTGCTCTGCTTACCTATAGCATAGCCGCCATACACGCTCATCAAACTCAGTCCTACCACTGCAAATGTGGTGGATACGATACCCGATGTCCTTGATAAGTTGAGCAGGGACCATGTTTCTATCCCGAACATAAAAAAGAATATTAAAAATAAAGCTATAAATAAGCTTATCTTGAGTAAAAAAATCAATGTTTTTTCTATATGCCTTAACGAGTTTTTCATGAGAACCTCCTTTTTAAGCTCGTGTTCCCATTATAACACAATCGTATTATTATTATCAACACAAATGCAAAATTATAATAAATTATTAACCAATAGTTATTTTGTGGAATACTTTCTTTCCCTTTTTTATGATAATTTGATTTTCGTTAAAGTCAGATTTTGCGAATTTTTTAAGAGGATCGCTAATTTTCACTTCATCCACGCTAACTCCGCCCTGTGTCACAAGTCTTCTTGCTTCGCCTTTTGAAGCAGTTAGCTTTGCTTTTACCATCAAGTCAAGTATGGAAATTTCGCCATCTTCAAAATCAGAATCAGCCAGTTCAGTAGTTGGCATATCCTCGGAAATACCTCCGTTTGCAAAAACCATTCTAGCCGCTTCCATTGCTTTTGTAGCTTCTTCTTCGCCATGAACTAGTTTAGTAACCTCAAACGCTAACAACTCTTTTACTGCATTAAGCTCGCTACCTTCTAAATGCTCGTATTTTGCGATTTCTTCCACAGGCACAAATGTAATCAGTTTTAAGCAGTTAATTACATCGCCATCAGCAACATTTCTCCAGTATTGGAAAAACTCGTATGGCGAAGTTTTTTCTGGATCAAGCCAAAGTGCGCCTTTTGCAGTTTTGCCCATTTTATTACCTTCGCTATTTTTAAGTAGCGTAATAGTGAGCGAGTATGCATCCTCACCTGTTTTTCTGCGAATTAAATCAGAACCTGCTAGCATATTGCTCCACTGGTCGTCGCCACCGAACTGCATGTTACAGCCATATTCTCTGTGCAGGTGCAAAAAGTCGTATGCTTGCATTATCATGTAGTTGAATTCTAAGAAGCTTAGCCCTTTTTCCATGCGCTGTTTGTAGCACTCCGCTCTTAGCATGTTGTTAACAGAGAAACACGCTCCAACTTCTCTTAAAAGCTCGATGTAATTTAAGTTTAATAGCCAATCTGCATTGTTAACGATAATAGCTTTATCCTCGCCAAATTCGATGAATTTTTCGATTTGCTCTTTAAAGCGTTTGCAGTTTTCTTCGATAGTTTCCGGTGTCATCATGGAGCGCAAATCTGTTCTGCCCGATGGGTCACCTACAAATCCTGTGCCACCACCTAGTAGCACAACAGGTCTATTTCCTGCCATTTGCAGACGTTTCATTAAGCATAAAGCCATGAAATGACCTACGTGCAATGAGTCTGCAGTTGGGTCAAATCCGATGTAAAATTTCGCGCCACCGTTATTGATAAGCTCCCTGATTTCCTCTTCGTTTGTTACTTGCGCGATAAGACCTCTAGCCTGTAGTTCTTCGTAAATTTTCATTTTTCTCTCTCCTAAATTTATATTTTAATTTTTGTAAAAGTTGTCATTTTTCCTCAGAAATTTGTTTTGCGTAAAAAACTAGGTCCATGCCTTCTTTTATGTTCTGGTACTTTCCAGTTTTAACATATCCCATTTTTTCATACAAATAGCAAAGTTTTTTCTCTTGCTTTATCGTGTCGAGTTCCCATCTTTTTGCATTTGGATATAGCTTTTCAGTTTCTGTGATAGTCATTTGTGCATAGCCAAATCCTTGGTATTCAGGCAATATTCCCATCGGTGAAATTTTACAGGTATAATCGTTTATGCGAAAAACTCTAATAAATCCAATTACTTTATCTTCAAATTCAATGAAATAATAATCGCTAAATTCATGATTGAATTTCTCCGTTAATATCTGGATAGATTCAGTAGCTGGATTTGTTTTTTCATCATTATATTTCTCAAACAATGCCGCAAAAGACTTAATCTGTAAAGCGTGAATTTCTTCACAGTCATTAATATTTGCTTTTTCAAGTTTAATACCCATATGAACCTCC
>CAYJII010000001.1:126485-209444 GCA_964370225.1 uncultured Oscillospiraceae bacterium
AACCTCCTTGTATAATATAAACACTTAGTTGCTTTTATTAAGGAAACTTTTTTTATCGCAAAAAGTTTCCTCGCCTAAAAACAGTCCACCGGACTGTTTTCTTCACGGTTCACCTTCCAAAATGCTCCCTACTGTAGGAGCATTCCGCTTGTTTGCGGACAAGCGTCCAAGGCGCCGCCTTTGGATACCGCGATTTTTTGTAAAAAATCGAGTAAAACTTTATAGGAAATAGTCCATAACAACACAAAACGTCCTCTGTTCGTATTCCGAACAGAGGACGATAAATTACCGTGGTACCACCTCAATTGCCTTATATAAAGGCCGCTTAAGACCGCTAACACGGTCCTGTGCTATAACGGGCACACCCGACTAAGCCTACTGCAATTTTCGGCTCGCAACTCCGAGATGTATTCATAAGTCATCCACTGCGTTTTCCCAGCAACCAAACGCTCTCTTAAAGTATCATAACAAATTACTTGTTCTCATCATAGTTTTTTTATATATTGCCATTATCTGCAATATTATCACAAATTAAATTTTCTGTCAACTGTTTTTTGAAGTCTCTACCATTTCTTTTGCATTTTGAAGTGTGAGTTTTGTAATCACATCAGTCCCCATAATCCTTGCTACTTCCTCGATTTTTTCATCGTATGAAAGCAGTTTTATCTCAGTAAAAGTCCGCTCATCCTTCGTGCGCTTGCTGATAAATAAATTATTGTCCGCGAGCGCTGCAATCTGTGCAGAATGTGTCACGCACATAACCTGTCTGTTCTTCGAAACTTCTCTTAATTTCATCCCGATTTTTTGTGCAGATTTTCCGCTAACACCAGTATCAATCTCATCAAAAATCAGCGAGTTAATATTATCTTTTTGCGCCATCGTGCTCTTTATCGCCAGCATTATCCTCGACAGTTCCCCTCCTGAGGCTATCTTGCTAATAGACTTTAGTTCTTCCCCTTTATTTGTGGAGAATAAAAATTCTACGATATCGCAACCTTTCGCTCCATATTTACCTTTTTGCACATTCACTTTCAGCTTAACATTTGGCATGTCTAAAAATATTAGTTCGCGCTCCACTTTTTCGCCAAATTTTTGCGCTGAAACGTTTCGCTTTTGCGAAATCATATGCGCTTTGTCCATGACGATTTTCTTTTGCTTATTAATTTTTTCGATGAGTATTAATTTTTCTTCATCCGCAAACTTAATCTTATCTAGTTTTGCTTTTGACTCATCATATAATTTTATTATTCCATTTAAATCCAAGTTATACTTGCGCTTTAGTTTATTGATTAAATCAAATCTATATTCAAGATTATCGTACTCACTTTGGTCAAAATCAAGATTATCCAACATCCCACCGATGTCGAGCACCACTTCGTCAAGCTCATATTTTATACTGCTAAGCTTTTGCGAAAATCCCTTGATTTTTTCGTCACACTCCTCAACCGCCTCAAGCTTCGATATTGCGCTTGCTATCATGTCCGTTACCGCAAATTCGCCGTCCGAGCCATCTGAGTTTAACATAAAATATGTTTGTGTCAAGCTTTTTGAAATCCTCACATGGTTTCTCATCGCAGTGATGTTTTTTTCAATTTCTTCGTCTTCGCCTACTTTGATATTCGCTTTCTCCAGCTCTTCTATCACGAAGTTTAAATACTCCGTTTCGCTTTGCTTTTTCCCCTCGTCACTTGCAAGTTTTTTATACTCATTTTTGAGTCTATTATATTCATCGTACTCGCTTTTGTATAAAGAAAGCTCACTTTCGTTTGCGGAAAACGCATCGAGTATATTAATGTGGTTATCGCTGTTTAAAAGCATTTGACTATCGTGCTGTCCGTGAATATTAATTAGCATCGTGCCAATTTCTTTTAACAACGCCACAGTTACAGGCCTATTCATAATTTTTGCACTGCTTTTTGCGTCCGCTGTTATCTCTCTTGAGATAATCAGATCCTCTTCGCCTATATCAAACCCACTCTCGTTTAACAAAGCTTTAACCTGTGCAGACACATCGCTAAACACTCCGCTAACAAACGCTTTTTTCGCGCCTGTGCGCACAATCTCCTTGCTAGAGCGCTGCCCTAACACCAAGTTAATTGCGTCTATCAAAATGGATTTCCCCGCACCAGTTTCCCCAGTCAGCGCAGTAAGTCCTATATCAAAATTAATACTGATTTTTTCAATCACAGCTAAATTTTCAATATAAAGCTCTTTTAACATCATTTTTTCCTACTCATCAATTAATTTTAACAGTTCCTTAGAAAACAGCTCGCATTTCTCTTCTGTTCGCATTAATATAAATATGGTGTCATCTCCCGCTAATGTTCCAACTACACCATCCCACTCCATTAAGTCAAACGCTGCACATGCAGCATTTGCCATGCCAACATGGCATTTTAGCACTACAGTATTTAGAGCGTAATCAATGCTTATCACCGATTCAGCAAAAATCGAGCGAATTTTACTTTTCACATTAGGTTTTATCCCCAAATCATGCGTCGTATATTTATATTTACCTTGCGAAGTTAAAATTTTAATTAGCCCCAATTTTTTTATATCCCTCGAAATTGTAGCCTGTGTAACTTCATACCCCGAATTTGATAACTCTTCCAAAATTCCATCTTGCGTAAAAATATCTTTCTCTTTAATTATATCCAGTATTTTTTCATGCCTTGCACTGTTCATACATACCTCCTTATAATTATCCGATGATTATTCATATGCCCTTGTTATGAATTTTTTGTTTAATACTTCGTAAAACTGCTTTTGCTTTAGTTTTATTATTTTTACATTAGTTTCGCTTGCTCCAATGTTTACAGTATCATCGTCTTCAATTTTTACATATTCTTTTCCATCAATTGTAAGATAAACGGGAGCATCTTTTCGCCCTTGAACTTTCACGCTGAGCACATCATTTGTTGAAAAAATAATCGAGCGGTCAAATAACGAATGTGGCGAAATTGGAGTTAATATAATTAACTTCATATTAGGCTCCACTATAGGTCCACCCACCGAAAGCGAGTATGCTGTTGAACCAGTAGGCGTGGATATTATTATACCATCCGCTCTATATGAGCTTACATGCTTATCCATGCAAAACACATCTAAATCTATGATTTTTGATAACGAACCTTTTGAAAAAACAAAATCATTTAATGCATAATAACTTTTCTCGTCCCTATCATTTTTAACCGTCGCTTTTATCATCATTCGCTCTTCTATGGTGTACTCGCCTTTAGCAAGCAGCTCGAGCGAGTCGATTTCATCTATCTCAACCTCTGCTAAAAAGCCCAATCTACCAGCGTTTACTCCCAATATGGGCTTATCATATTCTACCGCGAATTTTGATGCAGTTATAATAGTTCCATCCCCACCGATAGTTATAATCACATCGCATTCACTAAGCATTGTATCAAGCTTGCCATAGCTTACTCCCTCAATGGAGTTAAAATTCACTACATGATCGTCCATTAGCACTTGCACGCCTAAGTCAATTAGTTTTTCTATTACCTGAAAACCACATTTCTGCGTGTTTTCTTTTTCTTCATTAGGCAGCAACAATACCTTCATCATACCATGTCCTTTCATGCATATCATAGCTTTTCGTGAGAGTTTTTTACGACTTCCTTTATATTATCAAAATCCATCGCTGTTTTCTCTTCTGTGTTTATATAAAATAAATATTCAATATTTCCCTTAGGCCCTTTTATCGGGGAAAACGTTGCTCCGCAAACACATAAACCTTCACTATATAAGAAGTTGTAAATATCTTTACAGACATTTTCATGTGTCTTTTTATCTTTGACTACACCGTTCTTCCCAATTTTTTGGCGGCCTGCTTCAAATTGTGGTTTTACCAAGCACACAACTTTCGCCCCTTCTTTTAGGAAAGGTTTTATCGCAGGGAATATAAGTTTTAGTGAGATGAACGAAACATCTATCGACACAAAGTCAATTTTATCTCTGATAATATCGTCATTTAGGTTTCTCACATTAGTTTTTTCTAAGTTGACAACACGTGCATCTTCACGCAGTTTTTGCGCTAATTGCTCATAACCCACATCGACAGCATACACCATTGTTGCACCATTTTGCAACATACAGTCAGTAAATCCTCCTGTTGAAGCACCGATATCCATGCAAGTAGTAGAGTTTAAATCTATGCTAAATAATTCTATCGCTTTTTCAAGTTTCAGCCCGCCACGACTGACAAATTTTAGCGTTTCTCCTATAATTTCTATCGCAACATCACACGCGACACTCTCGCTAGCTTTCACAGCTTTTTTCCCACTGTAATATACTTGCCCGCTTGAAATTAGCTGTTTTGCCCGCTCCCTTGAAGTCACAAGGCTGTTTTTCACCATGAGCGCATCCAGTCTCATTTTATCTTCCATCATCATCTCCGCAAAGCAAATCATTTTTAATGCTCAAAGCGTCCATACCATGCCTTTTAAAAGCGCTGGCAACACTGCTTTGCTTAACAAATTCTTGATTAACCGCAGTGATTTTGTACTCGCCTTTGTATCCGCTTTCGTACAGTTTTATTAGGAGATGCTCTGCAATTGAGCCATTTTTCATAGCTTCTTCGTAAAAATAAATTTTGTCATATTTTTTCGCAATGTCTATTATATCATCATTTATCGGATAAATTTTAATTAGTTTTAACACTGATATATCTCCAAGGTTTTCTACAGCTTTTGCGACATTTGCAGTCAAGCGTCCATATGTGATAACCAGCGTCTTACATGACTTTTTATTGTATATATAATCCACTTTTTCTGTGCTTATAATGTCATGATTTTTTACATATGCACCCCTAGGATAGCGCACTGCTACCACAGAATTTTCATCATACAAAGCTCTGTGCATGGATATTTTCAGTTCATCATAGCTTTCAGGTGAATATATGCTCACATTCGGAATTGTCGTGAGAAAGTTTACGTCAAATAACCCCTGATGTGTCTCGCCATCCTCGCCAACAAACCCTGCTCGGTCAATTGCTAAGACGACATGTTGTTTTTCTATTGCACAGTCGTGTAAAATTTGGTCGTAACTGCGCTGTAAAAATGAGGAATACACCGCAAACACAGGCTTCATGCCCTGGCTTGCTAGCCCTGCAGAAAATGTAGTTGCGTGTTGCTCTGCAATTCCTACGTCAAAAAATCTATCTTTATGTTCAAAATAAAAATGCTGTAGCCCTGTGCCATATTTCATAGCAGCAGTGATAGCACAGATTTTTCTATCCCTTCCACCAAGCTCTGTCAAATATTCCCCGAATACACCAGAATAGCTATCCTCAGCGCTGATATCAGGATTTCCTGTTTCAATATCAAATTTTTGGATTCCGTGGTATGCTCCCGGATTTTCCTCGGCAAAGGTATACCCCTTGCCCTTAGTAGTATCTATATGCACAACTACAGGTCTTTCAAGCTCTTTTGCAGCATGTAAAACATCAGTTAAGCTATCAAGATTATGTCCGTCAATCGGACCTAAATACTCAAAGCCTAGCTCTTCAAAAAACGTATCGTTTAACAACCAACGTTTAACTTTATCCTTTGATGTGCCTAACGATTTTATCATATGTGGCCCAAGCTTTGGCGCTTTGTTCAGCGTCTTTTTAAGATGCTTTTTAAACTCCTGGTATCTCTCTGTCGAGCGCATTGATGAAAAATATTTTGCAATTGCGCCAACATTTTTTGAGATGGACATATCGTTATGATTTAGTATAATTATGAGGTTTTCGCCACTTCTGCCGATATTATTCATCGCCTCATATATCATGCCACCTGTGTATGAACCATCGCCCACAACGCAGATAACATGGTGGTTATCATTTAAAAGTTTAAGCGCTTTTGCTACACCGTGTCCTGCGCTCGCAGAGTTTGAGCTGTGCCCCGAAATAAAGGCATCATGCTCGCTTTCTGTAGTTTTTGGGAAGCCGCTTAACCCATCCTCTTGCCTTAATGTATCAAACGCATCCATGCGCCCTGTCAAGATTTTGTGCGTATAACTTTGGTGTCCTACGTCCCAAATTATTTTATCTTTAGGCGAGTCAAACACTTTATGTAACGCAATTGTAAGCTCCACCACTCCAAGATTTGAGGCAAGATGCCCACCTGTCTTAGAAATTGAATTTATTAAAAACTCCCTAACCTCGTCCGCTAAAGACTCTAGCGCACTGTTTGATAGATATTTAAGATCATCGGGAGATGTTATGCTATCTAAATATTTTCTCATATTATCACCATTAACTTACAGGGATTACCATTGCTATAAGTATGCCAAGCATAGCTCCGCCTAATACTTCAAACGGAGTGTGACCTAAGAATTCTTTTAATGCATCTAAGTTGTTGATATGTTCTTTGTCGTGGTCTTTTACCAGCTTATTTATAACCGAGGCATGTTGACCCGCTGCGCGTCTTACACCCATAGCGTCATACATAACAACAGCAGCAAACATAAACGAAAGTGCAAATAGCGGATCCGCCACCCCCACTGTTCTCGAAATTGCAATTGTAATTCCGCAAACCGAAGCAGAGTGAGCACTCGGCATCCCACCAGCGCCTGATAATCTCTCTAAGTTTAGTTTCCTGTTAACTATTAAGTATATAATTGTTTTTAGCACTTGTGCACTTATCCACGAGGATAGCGCTACGATAAGCACATAATTCTTCAACAAGCCTTCTAAGCTCTCCATGTTTCCTCCATGTTGTAATAAATATACAACTCTTTAATTTTTTCTATTTAACAAATTTTCAGTCATCTTCAATATAAAGTCATTATCATCATAAGCTTTTAAGACTTCTATCGCATTTTCTGTATATTCTTTCGCTATTTCTGTTGCCTTTTCCACTCCAAAAAGCGTAACATATGTCGATTTATCATTGTCTGCGTCGCTTCCGATTGGTTTGCCTAAAAGCGCTTCGTCACCGGTAACATCTAAAATATCATCAGTCACCTGGAATGCAAGCCCCAAATTTTCTGCATAAATTTTCGCATTATTCACGTCTATATCTAATTTCTCATCAGATTTCTTTATAAACGTACGTGTTTCAATTATACCACAATTTTTGTTTTTTGCAACAATAACCCCGAGCATACACGCACATTTTATCAAAGCAGAAGTTTTAAGCATATGCATTTGCTTTAATGTATCATACTCGATTTGTTTGCCCTCGTAATTAAGGTCGATTGCTTGACCGCCCATCATGCCGTTAATTCCACATAATGCGCTTAATAAATTGCAAGCTTTCAGTGCAGTTTTCCCACATAAATTCTCTAAAATTTCATCCCTTGTGATTATATCAAATGCAAGTGTTATCAGCGCATCTCCTGCTAACAAAGCAGTCGCCTCGCCAAATTTTTTGTGGCATGTTGGCACGCCTCTGCGCAAATCATCATCGTCCATGCATGGCATATCGTCGTGAATAAGCGAAGAGCAATGTATCATTTCCACCGCACACGCAAACGGGATTGCTGTGTTTATATCGCCTCCGTTTAATCTGCAAAACTCCAATGTCAACACGGGACGTATTCTTTTGCCTCCGTTCATCACGGAATACCTCATCGCTTCAAGCACATAGTCATACTCTTCGCCTTGTGGCTTTAAGTATTCCTCAAGTGCAGCTAAAATCTTTGAGCTGTATTCATTCATTCTTTCGTTAAAGCTATCCATATTATTCTTCCTCATTTTGTTTGTCTGGTTTAAGCTGTTCTATTTTAAGCTTAGCGCTTTTAAGCTGAACATTGCATTTTTTTGTAAGCTCCACGCCTTTTTGGTACAAGTCCAAAGTTTTCTCCAGCGGTAATTCGCCTTTTTCCAGCTCCATCACTATCTTTTCCAGTTCTGCTAAACTGCCCTCGAAATTCTTACTTGCCATCGTTTTACTCCTTACCACTTTGCTTAATACTAATAACTTCGCTTAAAATTTCGCCGTCGGTCAATACAGTTTTTACTCTATCACCTTTTTTAACCCCAGCTATTTTCGTTATCGCTTTGTCGTCTTCCCCATATGATATGCTGTACCCACGAGTAAGCACCGATAGTGGTGATAGCGCACCTAAAAGTTCCACCGCATTAAGATATCTGCGCTCGCTCACTTCAATCTTATTTTGCATGGATTTATGCATCACAGATTCTAAGTTTAGCAGTTTTTGCTCCATCATCTGCACTTTCATTTCAGGTGAATTGCTTTTTAGCATCTCATAATTTATCTTTAACTTTTCATAAAGTCTTTTTATATACATCGCACTATTGTTATAAATTAATATATTGTAGCTATTTACTACTTGTTTTAATTCTGCTATATCAGGTGTGCAAATTTCCGCAGCTGCAGATGGTGTTGGCGCTCGCAAATCCGCGACAAAATCCGAAATGGTAAAGTCCACTTCATGCCCCACTGCGCTGATAATCGGGATTTGACAAGAGTAAATCGCATTAGCGACACTCTCCTCGTTAAAGCACCACAAATCCTCTATCGCTCCACCGCCACGCCCAACAATGAGCACGTCTATATCTTTTTTTGTCTGCGCTAAATTTATCGCATCTACAATGGACGCCGCCGCTTTTTCTCCTTGCACCGTCGTGTCTATTATCACAACTGTCGCAAGCGGATATCGTCTTGATAACACATTTAATATATCCTGCAAAGCAGCACCTGTTTTTGATGTGATAACCCCAATTTTTTCAGGAAATTTTGGAATTGGCTTTTTGTGCCCTTCATCAAACATACCCATAAGCGCAAGTTTTTGCTTTAACTGCTCGAATGCAAGGTGTAGCGCGCCTATTCCATCGGGCACAATCTCCGTGCAATAAAGTTGGCAGATAGAGTCCCTTGGATAAAGTTTCACCCCAGCATTAATTATGACATTCATACCGTTTTCGATATTAAATTTCACTTTAGATGCAAATGATTTAAACATAATCGCTCTAATGCTCGCATCTTTATCTTTGAGCGTGAAATAAAAATGTCCCGATTTTACATGATTAGTAAAATTTGAAACTTCGCCTTTTATCACAAGATTTTTTACGCTGTCATTATCGTCAACGATTTTTTTAAGCATATCGCTTAGCTGTGTGACGGATATCGCTTTTTCCAAGTGTAATCCTCCGTTTATGCGTTATTATTTTCCTCTTTTGATATTGCAGCTAACACACCGTTTACGAATGTAACATCGTCTTTTAATGTGTAAACTTGTGCAATTTTTACCGCTTCACTAATTGCGATTTCTATCGCTATGTCATCGCAAAACATCATTTCATACACCGCTATGCGCAAAACTGCTAGCGATACTTTTGATATTCTGTTAATACTCCAATTTTTTAAGTACTTTTCAATAATCTTGTCGATTTCTTCTTTTTTCTCATCAACGTTTAAAAATAGCTCAATCGCTCTATCGTCAATCAAAAATTGTTCACATTCTTTTGCTGTATTAATCATGTCCTCGTTGCTATCTTTTGAAAATATTCTCTCAAATGTCATCAAGAACGCTGATTGGCGCATTTCATGTCTAGTCATTTACTTTCCTCCAAGCGTTGTGCAAATTTAACTTTGCCCAAACGCACAACACAAAGCTAACCCTCTATTCATTTAGAGAGTTAGCTTTAAGTTATTTTTCTTCGTCTGATTTGATTCCTTGCACATATATATTAACTTTCGCAACCGTTACAGATGCCATGTTTTGCACCGTTTGCTTAACATTAGCCTGTATTTTTTCTGCGATGTCTTTTATTCTATACCCTGCTTTTAAGTTAATGTATATGTCTATTACTGCCACATCCATATTCATGGAAATGCTAATAGGTTTTGCCTTGGCAGATTTAATGAATAAACCTGCTAATTTCTCCGGCGGTGTCGCCATCGAATGCACACCCTCAGTATCGCTAATAATGAGCATTGTTATTTTCTCAATAACCGAATGAGAAATATTTAAATTTCCAAGTTCTCTTTGATTTTTCATATCCACGATAAACCACATACCCTTCAACTATATTAAACTGCCGTTATAACGGTCAATATAATGATTATAGAATGCAGGGCCATCAAAAAATAAATATTAATGGCATAATAATCATCAATTTATATTATACCATATTTTCAAAAATAAACAACTATTTTACCTCAACAATTGAAATATTTTCGGGTTTTAAATCTTGCTCGGTCAAAACAATATTTTTTATCTGTGCAGCTCCGGCAGCGTCAAGCCCATCTGTCTTTACAACAATGTTTGCACTCTCGCCACTTAAGTACACAACACAGTCCGCAAAACCCTTAGCTTTTATCAAGTTTTCGATAATTGCTTCGCTCTCAATTTGTTGTGCTATCTGCGTAATTTGCGCGTTCGCTTGAGTAGTTTCTTCCTCTGTAGCCGACTCATTCACCAACACGGACTTCACCGTTTCAATCGCTTCATCGCGCGATTTTGTGCGCTCTAATTGAGCTTGCGCAAAATAGTCATCAGTGCTGTCAACATCGTTGTTTACAAGTTGGGTATCGCCATAGTTTTTTTCATCATCTTCGGTGTCGCTGTTGTAGTCATCAGAGTTTTGCGCATTAATCGTCTCCACTATTGAAAAATCGTCGTTGGAGTTTGCGTACACATAATTCAAATACACAGCTCCGCTAAGTATAACCACTAATGCCGCTAGTATAATTTGCTTTTTCCCTATAATAAAATTTGCTTTCATCCTTATTCTCCTCCGCTTAAATTAT
The DNA here is from genome assembly GCA_964370225.1 of uncultured Oscillospiraceae bacterium. Taxonomy (GTDB): domain Bacteria; phylum Bacillota; class Clostridia; order Oscillospirales; family Ruminococcaceae; genus CAYJII01. Next base: position 137,198 of record CAYJII010000001.1, read on the forward strand.
TATTTGCCAGTTTTGCCACAGATATATTCGTCGAACTTATCTCAAAAATGGCAGTTAAAGTCTGCGTAATTTGATTGACTACCGTCACATCATCTCCCCCTTGGCATATTATCGCAATCCCACCAATTTGTGGCGGAATTTCGGTTTTAACGAGCGCTTGATTATTGCCACTCACCCCGTCTACTATGACTAAACTTTCCTCGCTCTGATGACTTTTATCCTCATTGCCGTTTTCGTCAATTTTTGTGTCAGTGGCAGTTTTATTTTCTGTCTGGTACACGGTTTGGCTACTATTTTTGACGGTAATCATCACTTTCGCTTGACCCACCCCCTCGATACTTGATAGTATTTGCGAAACTTTTACTTCGATTTGTTCTATGTATTCGTCCGTACTATTTTCGCTTTGTGCTATAGCCTCATCAGTCTGTGTCGGAAGCATTGTTAAAGCGAAAATTAGCCCAATTATCCCGAGCCCTATCACCGTGACTACTTTCATGTTTTTCTCAGACTTTAATGCGTTTGTGATGTAGTTTTTCACTTGCTCAGCCACATTTTACCTCCTTTATTTTATGTCTAATCAATTATAATTTTAGGAGTAATCCCCACCTCCCTTAATACGATTTCTTTAATTTTCAAGGTGAAAATTTCATCGTTTTCTGTTATGCTAATCTCCACGTTAGTAATATTTATGCTGTCATTCTCATCAATATTAATGTTTACCTCTATTTTTTTTGCACTTATCCCATTTTGTGTTAAGATTTCGTCTATCGCTAGCATTATTTTCTCTTCGCTCAGTTTGATGACACTCTCTTCAGCGCTCAGATAAAATTCACTTTCATATTCGCTGATAAAGTCAGTATCAAACGAAAAATCCAATGATAGCTCTCCGCTAAACATCGGCACAGCAACACTGCAAACAAAAAATAAGCTTATCGCAAATTTTAGTATTTTTTCAAAGCTTTTCCCCGGTACTAGCACCGAAAAAACTCCTGTAATTATCATGACTATGCATATATTCACCGCAACTATTTTTATCGTTTGTATCACGTCCCCACCCCCAACGCCAGTATGAGTGAAATGGAGATTATTAACATTAAGCTATAGCAAATTACGATGGATGCAAGCATGCTTAGTACAAAGTCTGCACTGCTTAAAAAGTCGGAAACTAGCTTTTCTGAAAAAATGTCGCTTAATATTTTCGCAAGTTTTAGCACGAGTGTTATCGATAATATATTGAGCATTACAGGTATTATCGTAATAATCAGCGCTATTATCCCAAATGCACCAACAGTCGACTTAATCAGCGAAAGTGAGCTTTGCAGTATACCTATACTCTCACTTATCGCACCCCCAACTATCGGCACAAACGAGCCCACAACGTATTTACCCGCTCGCATAGTTACGCTATCAGCAGAGCTTGAAACAAAACTTCTAATCGTGAGCATCCCCACAAACACTGTGAGAATTAAACCTAGCGTCCATAGCATTACGGCTTTTACCGATTTTGATATTTCTAGCAAATTCCCAATTCCGGATGCATACGAAACTATACTAAAGGCGAAGTATATCCCAATCATCGGGAAAATCGCATAGTTTATGAATACGCTCATAAACTGCGTTGTTGCCAGTAGCACCCCACTATATGTAAACGCTGAAACAGGTTTCCCCGAAACCGAGATTATCCCCGCGAATATCGGTACAAACGCTGCTATAAACTCACTTATCTGGGCACTAACCGTCCTTGTGTGCTCGATTATTCCCACCATATTGGGAACTACCACCGCACTCAAACAGAGAACGCTCACCATATTAAATGCGTGGGTAGTAGCAAGCGCATTTTTTTTTGCTTGCAATGAAGATAGCACACCTGAAACCAAAATTATCACTAGTACATTAAATAGCATTTGTAGCGGTAAGAAAAACTCAAGCGAAAAATTTTCTTTAATGCCATCCAACACCTGTGAAAAATTTAAATTTATTATAGAGTTGTAATCCATGTCCTCAATGCCCATGTCCTCGAGCATTTCTTTGCTCTGAGGGGATAAATATTCATAGAGTTCCATGGCTCTTGACTGCTCAAAAAGCTCGTAATAACTATCGCTATCCTCATCATATCCCACCGCATTAATGGTGGTGGGCGAAAAAAATATTATAGCTATCAGCACTACCACAAAAATCTTTTTGCACATATTTCTACTTCCTTTTCAGTTTCAGTTAATCAGCCTTCTCACCAAATCGATGAGGTTTTCTAGTAGCGGCAGACACAAAATTAATATTGCAAACTTCCCCGCAAGCTCCACTTTTGACGCTATGGCTTTTTGTCCCATATCGCTGCTTATGTCCGCGGCTATTTCTACGATATAGCTTATCCCAAGCGCTTTGATAAGTATTTCCACATACTCACTTTGCACTCCCGTACTGCTGATATAAGTTTTTATCTGCGCAATAATTGGATTTATCTGTGTGAATAAGCTTAAAAAAATAGCCGTGATACAGACCACAGAAGCAAACAGAGCATACTCTGGCTTGTACTGTTTTAGCAGCACACAAAGCACCGTGCTCACTATTGCCATAGCCGCAATTGCTACAATATCCATATCACCACAACCCAAATATATTCTCTATCGCTTCAAACAGCTCGTTTATCTCGTATATCACAATCATTAACACGACAATTAGCCCTGCTAAAGTTGTCATCATCGCTTGCTCTTCCCTACCCGAGCGTATGAGCAGCTGACCGAGCACAGCAACCACTATTCCAATCGCAGCAATTTTAAACACCAAATCTATCTCCACTTTTATCGCTCCTTTATTTTCATATTACAATTATCGCAAATCCAATCCCACAAAGCACACCGAGCGAACGATAAAGTCCACCTTTATTCTTAGTATTTTCCTTCGCTTTTTGTAGCGATTCGTACATGAGAGTTTCAAACATCTTAAGTGCATTCTGCTTGGTGCTAGCGTCTCCCTCGCCCAAAATTTCACCGAGCATATACAGATTTTTCAGCTCTTCTTTCCCTATTGTGAGTTCACGCTCGCTCTTTTTCACGCTCTCCTCCCATATGCTGTAAAAAGTGCGATTGTATGCAAAATTTTCCTCGCACAACTTTATAAAACTTAGCCCTATTAGCGATTTGTTTTCGCTTAATCTTTTAATTATCTGCGCTGTCTGCATTTTCTCGCTTTCTAAATAAGCCATAATATTTTGCGACATCAAGAGTATTTGCTCAATTTCACGCTCGCTTTTTTTCACCCGCTCACTCATTAATACCCCAATAAACGCAGATATTAATAGCACTGTCACCGCTGCAAAAATATTCATATAAGCACCCCTTTAAAAATGGCTCAAGTCTACTATTTGCTCAATCTCACCCGGTGTTTGTGCTTTTTTTAGCACAACAGCTTTGCTAAAAACGTCATTATCAAGCAGCTTTTTTAAATGTTTTCGCTTTTTTAACGCGTGTATATTTTCGCCATGCGCCGTTGCGATTATGTACACTCCCGTGTTTATGCTTTGCATTATCAGCTCCACATCGTCCTCATTACCAATTTCATCACAGATAAAAACTTGGGGCGACCCACTCCTTAGAGCTAAGCTCATCGCCACATCTTTCGGAAAGAGATTATACACATCTGCAGAAAACCCAACATCATTTTTCGCTTCTCCCACATGTGTAGCCGCAATTTCAGCGCGCTCGTCTATTATCGCAACTTTTATTATTTCGCCAAATTCAGCGTTTGAAAGCCTCCTTGCAATATCCTTTATCATCGTAGTTTTTCCACTTCCGGGCGAGCCGATAATCAGCACTGACTCAAGACCTTTATACAACACCTTATCAAAAATCACGTTAGAAATCCCATTAATCTGACGCGCTATTCTTATATTAAGGGAGCTAATATCTTTTACCCCCACCACTTTTTTCTCCTCGAGAATACATGTCCCACATATCCCTACACGATGACCGCCATTTATTGTAACAAACCCGTTTTTTATCTCGTTTTGAAACGAGTGCGCAGAATGTTCGCAAAATGCGTTAAAAAGCTCGTTTAGTTTTGTTTTTGTTATGATATAGCCATTTTTTGTGCTTGTGTTTGCTTGTCCGTCTTTATGCAAAACCAAGCTTTTATCCCCCATGTATAGGACAATTGGCATGTTTACACGCATTCTTATTTCTTTAATTGAGTTTATGATATAATCTGGCAAGATGCTAAACAAGTCATATAACTCTTGCGAAAAATATGTTAAAACCTCGTCCATTTTTAACTCTCCTTTATTTTTTGCTTTGTAAAATATCTATGCAAGTAGAAATTTTTTTATTCCTAGCTTGACAAACAATATGATATGGTGTATACTTTAATGCATTAACTGGATGAGGTATTTTATCATGAACACGAAAATTCTTGCGAATTCTTCTTTTTATACTTTTAACTATTTCCTAAGCTACTTTTTTAGCTTCGGATTTTTTGGCGTGAAGAAAAAGAATTTGCTATGTGAGAGTGTGTAGTACCGTAACAGGATTATAATTTGTTAAGCGGACTGTAACTTGCATTAGCAAGTTGCAGTCTTTTTTTATTTTGAGAAGGGGTATGAAAAAATGATTATTTTATTAAAAAGCAAACCACAACAAACACAAATTGAGGAATTGATGGCTATTCTTGGTAACTTTAATGTCGAAGTTAAAGAAATCCAAGGCGCACAAACTACTATACTTGGCTTAATCGGTGATACTACTCAAATTGACATCTCGCTTTTAAAAGCGCTCGAAGTCGTGTCGGACGTTAAGCGTGTATCACAGCCTTACAAAGCCGCTAACAGAAAATTCCACCCAGAAGATACTATCGTTGACACATTAGGCAACAAAATCGGCGGTGGCAACTTCGCAGTAATCGCTGGTCCTTGCTCAGTTGAAAACGAAGAGCAAGTTTTAGCTGTAGCAAAAGCAGTAAAAGCAAGCGGCGCAAAATTTTTACGTGGAGGAGCGTTCAAGCCTAGAACTTCACCATACGCTTTCCAAGGATTAAAAGCTGAAGGACTTGAACTTTTACTTTTAGCTAAAAAAGAAACTGGTCTTCCAATCGTCAGCGAAATCATGCAGCTCGGGCATCTTGATTTATTCGCAGATGTTGACATAATCCAAGTAGGAGCAAGAAACATGCAAAACTTTGAGCTGTTAAAAGAACTTGGTCGCTCAAATAAAACTATCTTGCTAAAAAGAGGACTTGCAAACACATTAGAAGAATTTTTGATGAGTGCTGAATACATCTTAGCTGGCGGTAACGAAAATGTTATACTTTGCGAAAGAGGCATTAGAACATTTGAGCCTATGACAAGAAATACACTGGATTTATCAGCAGTGCCACTTCTAAAACATCACTCTCACCTCCCTGTTGTTGTTGACCCATCACACGCAACTGGTATCCCATGGCTTGTAAAACCACTATCACTAGCAGCTGCTGCTGTTGGCGCTGACGGTATCATGATTGAGGTTCACAATAATCCTAAAGTTGCACTTTGCGACGGTGCGCAATCCCTGACACCTGCACAATTTGACGATGTTATGGTAGATTTATTGGCGCAAGTTGAGTTCTCTAAAAAAATGCGCTAAGGAGTTTTACGATGAAAGTTTTAACTTCCAACACATCAAAGAGATATAATATCTATATCGGAAACGATATTATATCGCAAATAAAATCACTACTAAGCGAAAACGCTATCAGTTATAATAAAATCTGCATTGTTACAGATGATATCGTACAAGATTTGTATCTAAACGAGCTTAAAGCCGCCCTTGATGGCGATAATATTTGCTCATATGTAATAAAAAATGGTGAGGCTTCCAAAAGCGCAGATAATTTGATGGAGCTCATTGACTTTTACTGCGAAAACAAGCTAACCCGCTCCGATTTAATCATCGCGTTAGGCGGCGGTGTTATCGGTGACTTAGTTGGCTTTTCCGCCTCAGTTTATCTTCGAGGAGTAAAATTCGTGCAAATCCCCACTACTTTGCTCTCGCAAGTTGACTCCTCAGTCGGCGGTAAAACTGCAATAAATGTAAAGCATGGCAAGAATTTGATGGGTAGCTTTTATATGCCTAATATGGTGCTTTGCGACGTGAAAACGCTAAAAACTCTGAGCAATACTATTTTTGCAGACGGCATGGCAGAAGTGATAAAATATGCTTGCATCGCAAACAAAGATTTGCTCAGTGATATCAATAAGCTTAATGCTAACTCGCTTGACTATTCGCTACTTTCCGATATCGTGGCTGAGTGTATCTCCATGAAAATTAATGTAGTGGAGCAAGACGAGCTGGACTTAGGGCTTCGTATGACCCTAAACTTCGGGCATACTTTTGGACATGCAGTTGAAAAACACTGTGGTTATGGAACTTATACTCATGGACAAGCAGTAGCAATCGGCATGGTGCATATCACTAAACTCAGTGAAAATTGTAAAATTACGGAAAAAGGTAGCGCCGACAAAATTAAAGCAGTGCTTGAAAAGTTTAACTTGCCGACCACTTGTCCGCTTACAAACGAGGAGCTATACTCCTTATGCGGCAGTGACAAGAAAAACCTCGGTAAAAACATAAACTTAATTTTGCTAAACGAAATCGGCAAATGCTTTATCCACAAGCTTTCTTACGAGAATTTTCACGAATTTTTGCAGTCGGAGGGGGCATAATGGACATTAACATCTGCGCGCCAAAACTTAGCGGCACTATTGCAATAAAAGCCTCAAAAAGTGTGATGCACCGAGCCTTAATCTGTGCGGCATTGAGCGAGGGAATTTCTCTGCTCAAAAACTGCTATATCAGCCATGACATCACAGCTACTATGGAAATTCTCACAAAGCTTGGCGCAACTTTTTCAGTGGTTGGAGATAATATTAAAGTATGTGGAATTGCAAAAAAACCCATCACGGACAACCTAATCTTAAACGCTAATGAATCCGGCTCGACTATCAGATTTTTAATCCCAATAGCAGCCGCATTAGGATATGATGCTATTTTCACTGGTGAAAATAGACTGAAAACCCGCCCACTTGATATATATAAGGAAGTCCTAGGGGAAAATGGCGTCAGCGTCGACTATGACGGAGAGTTACCGTTTACCGTAAGTGGGAAGCTTTGTGCAAACAATTTTCCCATGCACGGAAACATCAGCTCCCAGTTTATTTCAGGGATGCTCTTTGCGCTACCACTGCTAAATGGCGATAGCTCAGTGGAGGTTATCCCACCCTTTGAGTCACGTGGATACGTGGATATTACATGCGATGTACTACAGCAGTTTGGTGTGACTATAAACTCGCACGAAAACACCTACTCACTACAAGGTAATCAAAGCTACAACGCTTGTGATTACACGGTCGAGGGCGACTATTCACAAGCTGCTTTTTTCCTTGTTGCAAACTGTTTAGGTGCAAAATTAAACATCACTAATTTAAATGAAAATTCGTTGCAAGGCGACAAGCAAATACTTGATATTCTCAAAAATATTGGAGTCGATATCTCTTTTATTAATGGAACTGTTAAGACTAATTGCACTAAGCTACAAAGCTTTGATATAGATGCAGCAAATATTCCTGATTTAGTGCCAATACTTTGTGTTCTCGCTAGTTTTTGCGATGGTGTGAGCACAATAAAAAATGTCGAGCGCCTTAAAATTAAAGAGTCCGACAGAATAAAATCTTCACTTGAATTAATTAATGCTTTGGGTGGGTGCGCCTCTTACGATGGTGAAGCGATAACAATTCACCCATGCACAGAATTTAGTGGTGGAGTAATCGACACTCAAAATGACCATAGAATTGCCATGAGCGCTGCAATCGCTTCGATAAAATCTACTGCTCCTGTTATAATAAAAGGAGCGGAATGCGTAAATAAATCTTACCCAGATTTCTTTACAGATATAAAAATGTTAGGAGGAGTTTTTGATGTCATCAATATGGAATAATGGCGTAAAACTCAGTGTTTTTGGAGAGTCACATTCTAAAGCTATTGGTGTTGTACTCGATAATATCCCCGCTGGGGAGAGCATTGACCTTGAGGCTATCTACGCTTTTTTGGCACGTAGACGCGCGAAATCAGATGGAACTACGACTCCAAGAATTGAAGCGGATTTTCCCAATATTTTATGCGGTATACATGACGGTACTACAAATGGGACTCCTATTTGCATTGTTATCGAAAATACAAATACACGTTCAAAGGATTACACTGGTTTTGATAATACGCCTCGCCCATCTCATGCAGACTACACAGGTGGAAATCGCTATAATTTTAATAATGATTTCAGGGGCGGAGGACATTTTTCCGCTCGACTAACCGCTTGTTTGGTAGCGGCTGGCGCAATCTGTGCGCAAATATTATCGCGTAAAGGCATCGAAAGTGTAGCGCATCTTTACTCCGTTAAAGATGTATTTTCCACTACTTTGCCAGACAGCATTACAACTGATGAGATAGACAATGTGCGCTCACTTGCTTTCCCTTTCATCGATGAAGACAAGCGACAAACTGCAATTGATACAATTTTATCTGCATCTAAGGCGCATAATTCTGTAGGCGGCATCACCGAATGTGTCTGCTATGGAATGCCCGTAGGTGTGGGCTCTCCAATTTTTGATAATCTTGAGAGCATAATATCCTCAATGATGTTTTCTATCCCTGGAGTGCGCGGAGTGGAGTTTGGTCTAGGGTTTGAAGCTAGTCGGATGTTTGGCAGCGAACATAACGACGAGTATTATATGGACGGCGAAAAAGTCGCTACTAGAACAAATCATCACGGTGGAATTATCGGCGGTATCAGCTCTGGTATGCCCATTAGATTTAAGGTAGCGTTTAAACCTACCCCTTCGATTGCACTTAGCCAAAAAACTGTTAATCTAAGCGAAAAATGTGACACTCAAATTTCTATCGTCGGCAGACACGACCCCTGTATTGCCGTGCGTGGAACTTGCGTGGTAGAGGCTTGTTGCAATATTGCGATTTTATCAGCAATACTTTCCCAAAGTTAAGTCAAATTAACCTTTCTCAAAATAAAATATTACGTTAAAAACGCAGTGTGAAATAAATTCACACTGCGTTTATTTTATCTCTGAGCAGCAATTTCTGCAGCTATATTTGCATGGATTTTTGTCGTGTCAAAAACTTTTATTTCTACATCATCTTGTGATATGAGCAGTCCGATTTCTGTACAACCCAATATTACCCCCTCAGCCCCACGCATTTGAAGTTTTGCGATAATCTGTTGGTACTTTCGCTTTGAGTCAAGTGAGATTTCCCCAACGCATAGCTCATTGTAGATAATATCGTTTACCACCTCGACATCCTCATCATCTGGAATGAGCACTTCAATATTTTTTTCAATTAACTTTTGCTTATAAAAATCCTGTGTCATGGTGTATTTTGTGCCGAGTAGCGCTATTTTGTTTAGGCTGTTTTCAGCGATTACTTTTGCAGTAGCATCCGCAATATGTATAATCGGTATGGTGATATTTTCTTTAATTTGCTCTGCTACTTTGTGCATTGTATTTGTGCATATTACGATATACTCAGCTCCTGCATTTTCTAGCTTAACTGCAATATCGGATAATAATATTGCGCTCTTATCCCACTCACCTTTTGCCTGATACTCTTCTATTTCTGCAAAATCTACACTGTAAAGCACAATTTTTGCTGAGTGCAGTCCACCCAATATGCTTTTTACTCTCTCGTTGATGATTTCATAGTAAGATACTGTGCTCTCCCAGCTCATCCCACCGATTAAACCTAATGTTTTCATACTACCTCCAAAATGCTACTTAACTTTATGGCATTATACCATTTTATGATGTTTTTTTGCAAGTACAAAAGTGTATAAGCTACAAAATTACTCTTTTTTTCGCTCAGAATTTCATTGCAGTCGCATTATTAAAATTTTTATCGGTAAATTTATTAAATTTTCTTTGCTTTTTTGTATCCATCGTGATATAATGATAATTAATTCGCTTGTTTGTTTAATATTGTTGTGCAAAATACTGACAAATTTCTACATTATATATAGGAGAACAATTATGAAAATGTATGACATAATCATTATCGGAGCTGGAAGTGGTGGCTTAGTCGCTGCAGCAACTGCCGCTGGAATGGGCGCATCAACTTTACTTATTGAGAATAGAAAAATGGGCGGCGATTGCTTAAACTATGGTTGCGTTCCGAGTAAAACTTTCTTAAAATCCAGCCATTTGATGAAAAAAATACGCGAAGCCTCAAAATATGGCATCACCATATCGGACGCTAAAGTTTCACTTGGTGCAGTAATGGAGCGTGTAAAAGACATAATTAAAGAAATCGAACCGCACGACTCAAAAGAAAGATTTGAATCCTTAGGTGTCGATGTTGTATTTGGAAATGGCGAAATGCATACGAAAAATTCTGTTAAAATTGGGAATGATATTTATAATGGTAAAAAAATCATCATTGCTACAGGCTCATCGGCATTTGTTCCTCCAATTAAAGGCTTGGATAGCATCGAGTATTACACCAACGAAACTATTTTTGATATGCAAGAGTTGCCGAAACGACTTATTGTTTTAGGAGCAGGACCAATCGGACTTGAGCTTGGGCAGGGATTTGCTAATCTTGGTAGCGAAGTAGTGGTTATCGACAAAAACCCCACGCTTTTTTCCAAGGATGAGCCAGAAGTCGCTTCTATCATGCACGAGCATCTCACTACTGACGGGGTGGATTTAAGGTTGGGATGTAGTATCCTCTCGTTTGATAAAAATAGCGATGGATACGTAGTCAATCTTTCTAAAGACGAGAAAGAGTTTTCGCTTGTTGGCGATGCAGTTCTCGTCGCGCTGGGGAGAATACCAAACACAAAAAAATTAGCATTAAGCACAGTCGGTATCGACACCGACAAACGTGGATTTATCACAGTTAACGATAAGCTTCAAACAAGTGTGCCTAATATATATGCAATAGGCGACGTCCGCGGTAAATTTTTATTTACGCACACAGCTTCATATGAGGCTTCGGTAGCTATAAAAAATGCGCTCATCACACCAACATTCAAGACGAACTACTATAATATCGCTTGGACTACCTACACCTCTCCCGAGGTGGCACATGTTGGGTATCTTGCACAGCAGGCTAAGGATCTCGGCATTTACGCTAGTGAGGTTAAACTTGGAATTGATGAAAACGACAGGGCAAAAGCAGAGGACGACCGAAACGGGTTTATTAAGGTAATCCTCGATAAAAACGGTGTTGTCATCGGCGCTACAATCGTGGGGGAAAAAGCCGGAGAGATGATAGCTTCCCTATCACTCATGGTGACACAAAAAATGAAAATTTCTACTGCGATGTCCGTAATTTATCAGTACCCAATTCAAGGCGAAATAATTAAAACTGTTGCGCTTAGTAATTTTAAGGCAAATGTGAAGCCTTGGCAAAAATCTTTGATAAAAAAAATAGTCAAGAGATAGGAGAATATTAAGATGATTGATACTGACGTAAGAAAACACGTCCAATCTTCCTTTGACTTGCTCGCAAAAAAGAGTTTGCTCGTGCACTTGCACCCAAACTTCATCACTACACTGGGCTTATTGACCGGGGTTACCTGTGCTGTGTTGATAGGATTTGGACATTTGTGGGAAGCTTTCATTTTATTGTGGGTTTCGGGACTTTTAGACGTTCTCGACGGTACTGTAGCAAGAATTACAGGCAAAACGTCGAGCATAGGCGCATATTTAGATTTGATTTTTGATAGAGTAGTGGAGGGGGCTATCATCTTCTCATTTTACTTTATCGCACCTCAATTTGCGATTTTTTACTTTGTCTTTTTCATGGGAGCGATGTTTAATTTCACAACATTTATGCTCGCTGGCACATTGTTTAAAAACACAGGCAAAAAAAGTATGCATTACGACATCGGTTTAGTAGAGCGTACCGAATCATTTATTACTTTTGGTTTGATGATGCTCTTCCCTGCGTTCATCCCATATATATTGGGATTATTTAACTTTTTGATGATACTAACTGGAATTATTCGAATTTATAGAATAATAAAGCATGAAGCTGTAAACTAAAAAAACATTTATTGCCATGTAGAGTAACTATCTCTGTATGGCAATAATAGTATATAGTATTATTATGCACAAATAAACAATTGCCATAATTGCTATATTATTTGTTTTTAATTATATGTTATGACTGTGGACATTAAAAAGATTATATGTTATTATGTAAATATATGTAATGTTTTTATGCATCATATTTTATGTGGAGGTAGATATGGACCAAATACTGATTGTTGACGATAGTGCAATGAATCGCATGGCGCTAAGCAACATTTTAAAAGAAGATTTCCAAGTGGTTCAAGCGAGTAGCGGGATGGAAATGTTTAATGTTCTGGAAGAAACAGATCCTAAGCTGATTTTATTGGATATAGTCATGCCTGAGTTAGACGGGTTTGAAGTTATAGGAAAACTAAAATCAAGCGAAGAATACAGCAAAATCCCTGTAATATTTATCACTGGGCTAAATGACTCTGCCAGTGAGGAAAAAGGGTTTCAGCTAGGTGCTATCGACTATATCACCAAGCCTTTTCAGGCAAATGTAGTACGTGCAAGGGTGCATTCTTATGTACAACTTTACGACTTTATTCGTCAAGCAGAAATGCTCGGACAAAACGACGGTTTAACAGGCTTATATAATAAGAAGATGACCGAACAACAAATAAAAAAACAATTAGCAGCTGATCCCCCACTGTCCTCAGGTGCTCTTATGATAATTGACGTCGATAACTTTAAAAGTATAAACGACACTTTCGGGCATTTGTATGGAGATGCTGTTATCACACAGCTTGGTAGCTCCTTGCGCACTATTTTCCAAAAGAGCGACATATTAGGGCGTGTTGGCGGTGACGAATTTTTCGTATTTTTACGCAATTACAAGGATGATGACGTTTTAAAGCAACGCGCAACAGAACTATGCAACGAATTTAGAAAAACATATGAGCAAAACGGTATCACTGTTAAAATATCTGCCAGCATAGGAATTGCTACTTTAGAAAATTCCCGTGAATTTGAGGATATCTACCAGTTTGCAGATATCGCGCTTTACAGCACAAAGGCTCGCGGTAAAAACGGATATACTTTCTATACAGGCCAAGAAGAAATCACCTATAAATCCACTCGTACTGAGATAGAAAATAATAAAACTAATCATTTTGATGCGACTGAAAACATCAAAGAATTTAAAGATAATTTAAAAGAATATATGTTCAATTTAGTTGAGGGTAGCAAAGTTGTGGAATACACGATCCAGTCAATCCTTCAAATGATATGCAACAGATTTTCTTTTGAAAAAGCACATATCACAAAACTTGATTATGAAGAAATTGGTATAAAGAGCATCTACAACTGGATTTCCTCTTCGCCAAACGATAAATCTACCATAACAGATTTATCATTCTCAGAAACAACTCAACTGCACAATATGTTTGCGACAAATAATTTAGTGCTATCCATGCCAAATGAGCATAAGCATAATTTCTGTTCGCAACAAGATAATGGTAAAACATTATGCGTATTTGCGCTCAAAAACAAAAAAGCTCTGCTCGGATATATAACTTTTGAGAAAGATTCTGATGGCAGTGAGTTTAACCCTAAAGTTTTAAACAATATCGTAGATGTTTGTCAACAACTATCCACTGTTGTTACTAATCAGTTTTTACTTGAAAACATACGTGTTGTAAAAGATAATTTTGCAGAAGTATTAGATTCTATTAGCGACCCTATCTATGTAACAAAACCTGAGAGTAATAAGCCTTTATTCATCAATAAAGCTGCCAAAAGCACAAATCTTACTTTCCATGGCAAATCGTGCTTTTCCGCTACGAGCACTTGTGAGGATTGCTTATTAAAAGGCGCTATCAATAACAATGGATATTTCGAGGTGGAGAATATTATTTGCAAAGAAATCCCATGGACCAATGGCTCAAAAGCCTACATGATTCAAAAAATGATATAAATACTTTTAAATTGGCAAGCTACTAAATGTATCTTGTCAATTTTTTATTTTTATTGTATACTATAATAAATCTGTTCTCGCTTAAGTTGGGCGCAGTATATACCTTTAATGCCCAAATATCATCGAATTCATGAATATTTTTGCATATTTATCCGATTTTAGTTGCATATTTATTCGTCGTGTGGTATTATTTGTTTATACAAATTATCTTATATTAGGGAGTTTTGAAAATGAGTATATTAAAAGAAAAAGATAAAAACTATATCGTAGGCACATATAACCGCTTTGATGTCGCTATCGTTTCAGGAAATGGTAGCACTTGCACAGACGAAGATGGCAAAAATTACATCGATTTCACATCAGGTATCGGAGTAAATTCGCTTGGTTTTGCCGATAGCGACTGGGCAAACGCAGTTGCTAAACAGGCTCAAACTATGCAGCACATCAGCAATTTATATTATACCAAACCATGTGTTGACTTAGCAGAAAAGCTTTGTCAAATCACAGGCTACAGCAAAGTATTCTTTGCAAACAGTGGTGCTGAAGCAAACGAGGGCGCAATTAAAATTGCAAGAAAATACAGCTTTGATAAATATGGCGAGGGCAAAAGTAAAATCATCACACTTGTAAACTCTTTCCATGGGCGCACAATTACAACGCTTGCGGCTACTGGTCAAGACGTGTTCCATAATTTCTTTTTCCCGTTTACAGAGGGTTTTGTCCATTGCGAGGCTAATAATATCACTGCACTAAATGAGCTAGTTGATGATAGCGTTTGCGCTATAATGTACGAGCCTGTTTTAGGCGAGGGTGGTGTACTCGATTTAACCGCTGAATTTGCCGCTGAGCTTAAAAAAATCGCAGCAGAAAAGGATATCCTGCTAATCTCAGACGAGGTTCAAACCGGTATTGGCAGAACAGGAAAATTCCTCGCAAACGAACATTTTGATTTAAAACCTGATATTATATCGCTTGCAAAAGGTTTGGGTGGCGGACTGCCCATCGGCGCAATTTTATGCACGGAAAAAACCGCAGAAGTATTAGGATACTCCGCGCATGGTACTACTTTTGGTGGCAACCCTGTTTCATGTGCAGGCGCATTAGTATGCGTGGAAAAAATCTGTACTCCTGAGTTTTTAGCCGAAGTTACAAAAAAAGCCGAGTATATTAAAGAAAAGCTACTCGCACTGAACAGTGTAAAATCCATTACAGGAAAAGGGCTCATGATTGGGATTTTGCCAACTGAAAAAGCAGTCGCAGAAGTCATGGGCGAGTGCATGAAAAACGGACTTTTAGTCCTTAGCGCAAAAGATAAAGTGCGCTTGTTACCCCCATTAAATATCAGCTATGCGGAAATTGATGCTGGGCTTGAAATTTTGTGCAAAGCATTGGGGTAAAATACCACAGAAAAAATACAGCATGGCTGTGAATATAAAATAAGAAGGAAGATTTTTTATGTTAGATATAAAATTTTTAAGACAAAACCCAGATATCGTTAAAGCGAATATCGAAAAGAAGTTTCAACAATCAAAGCTAGCACTTGTTGATGAAGTTATTGAGCTTGATGAAAAAAATCGTGCGATAATGACTGAGGCAGATGAGCTAAGAGGTGCGCGCAACAAGCTATCAAAAAGCATTGGCGCTTTGATGGCGCAAGGTAAAAAAGACGAAGCTGAGGAAGTGAAATCTCAGGTAAACGCTAATTCTGCTCGCCTAAAAGAGCTTGAGGAGCTTGAAGCTACATTACAAAAGCAAATTGAAGACATTATGCTTATTTTGCCAAATATTATTGATGATAGCGTGCCAATCGGAAAAGATGATAGCGAGAATGTTGAAATTAAACGCTACAAAGAACCAGTTACTCCAGATTTTGAAGTTCCATATCACGCAGAAATTATGGAAAGCTTTTCTGGTTTAGACCTTGATAGCGCAAGAAAAGTTGCGGGCAATGGTTTTTACTACCTCATGGGTGATATCGCAAGACTGCATAGTGCTGTGATTTCCTTTGCACGTGATTTTATGATAGACCGTGGTTTTACTTACTGCATACCTCCATATATGATTCGTTCAAGCGTTGTTACAGGAGTAATGAGCTTTGCGGAGATGGAAGCTATGATGTATAAAATTGAGGGTGAGGATTTATACTTAATCGGTACGAGTGAACACTCCATGATTGGTAAATTCATCGATAGCATTTTGCCAGAAGAAACTTTGCCACAAACGCTAACTAGCTACTCGCCTTGCTTTAGAAAAGAAAAAGGTGCGCATGGCATCGAAGAACGTGGCGTTTATCGTATCCACCAATTTGAAAAACAAGAGATGATTGTCGTGTGTAAACCTGAGGATAGCCCTACTTGGTTTGAGACAATGTTAAATAATACAGTTGAACTCTTCGGCGCACTCGACATTCCAGTTCGCACAATCGAGTGCTGTAGCGGTGATTTAGCCGACCTAAAAGTAAAAAGTATCGACGTTGAAGCTTGGAGTCCACGCCAACAAAAATATTTTGAAGTTGGTAGCTGCTCAAACCTTGGAGATGCGCAAGCTCGTCGCCTAAAAATCAGAGTAAATGGTGATGGTAATAATAAATATTTAGCACATACGCTTAATAATACAGTTGTCGCTCCTCCTAGAATGCTAATTGCATTTTTAGAAAACAACCTACAAGCAGATGGCAGCGTATTAATTCCAGAAGCACTGCGCCCTTACATGGGTGGCAAAGAAGCACTTATCCCGAATAAATAACAATGCTTGTGTGGAGGACTTTTGCCACATTAGCAGAAATCATAAAGGAGAAGCAAGATGAAACATTTACTAAAAATGCTTGATATGAGCAAGGAAGACATCATTGAAATATTAAACTTAGCAGACCAGCTAAAGTATGAAAATAAACATAATATCCCACACAAAAGACTCGAAGGACAAACTTTGGGTATGATTTTCCAAAAATCATCTACAAGAACTAGGGTTTCCTTTGAAGTTGGAATGTACCAACTAGGAGGCACTGCGCTATTTTTGAACGCAAACGATATGCAAATCGGCAGAGGCGAGCCAATATGCGATACTGCACGAGTACTATCTAGATATCTTGACGGCATCATGATTAGAACATTTGAGCAATCGCAAGTGGAAGATTTAGCAAAATATGGCTCTATCCCAATAATTAACGGACTCACCGACTTTTCACACCCATGCCAAATTCTTGCAGACTTAATGACTATCAGAGAATATAAAGGTGCATTTGAAGGTCACAAAATGTGTTATATCGGCGATGGGAACAACATGGCAAACTCACTAATAGTAGGTGGTCTTAAAGTTGGCATGGATGTTTCTGTTGCGTGCCCTAAAGACTACGAACCCGATGCGCAAGTGCTTGAGTTTGCAAAGGCGTATGATAATTTTACACTAACTGATGATATTTTCATAGCTGCTGAGAACGCAGATGTTGTAATCACAGACGTGTGGGCTTCGATGGGGCAAGAGGACGAAACAGCAAAAAGACAAGCAGCGTTTAAAGGTTATCAAATCAATGATGAGCTAATGTCAAAAGCGAAATCTGACGCTATGATTTTGCACTGTTTGCCTGCTCATAGAGAAGAAGAAATCACCGCTAAGGTGTTCGAGGCGCACGCAAATGAAATTTTTGATGAAGCTGAAAATAGACTCCATGCACAAAAAGCTGTGCTAGTTAAGCTAATGGAGAAATAAAAATGCATATTAGGAAGATGTCTATTGATGATTATAGTGAAGTATATAATTTATGGGCAAATACTCCTGGCATGGGTTTAAATGATATTAACGACTCAAAAGACGGGATAAATAAGTATTTACTCAGAAACCCCAATACATGCTTCGTCGCAGAGGAAGATAACGAAATAATCGGTGTGATTTTATCGGGGCACGATGGGCGCAGAGGAATGATTTACCACGCTGCAGTTTCACTAAAACATCAGAGAAAAGGTATTGGAGAAAAACTGCTTGACACAGCAGTATCTGCGCTAAAAGACGAAGGAATCACTAAAGTACTCCTTGTGGTCTTTGAGAAAAACGAAAAAGGGAACGCCTTTTGGGAGAAACAAAATTTCACTAAGAGAACTGATATAGTCTATCGCAATAAACTGATAGTATGATCAAAAAAACTACAAATAAATTTTTAAGAAACGGAGCATTATTATGCTAGTTTTAGGAATAGAGAGCTCATGTGATGAAACTGCTGCTTCCGTGGTCAAAGACGGACGCACAGTGCTCTCCAATGTTATCATATCGCAAATTGATGTGCACAAACTCTATGGTGGTGTCGTGCCTGAAATCGCATCAAGACAGCACTGTGAAAGCATATGTGCCATTACCGAAGAGGCGCTTGCAAAAGCAAATGTCACTCTCGAGGATATCGATGCGATAGCAGTAACATATGCACCAGGGTTAATCGGAGCTTTGCTTGTTGGTGTGAATTTTGCAAAAGGTTTAGCGCTCGCAAACGCAAAACCTCTTGTTCCCGTGCACCATATCAGGGGGCATATCGCAGCTAACTTCATCGCTCACCCCGAGCTAAAACCGCCATTTATGTGCATGGTGATGAGCGGAGGACATAGCCATATAATCGAAGTTTTGGACTATACAAAATTCAATGTTATCGGAAAAACTCGTGATGACGCAGTCGGCGAAGCATACGACAAAGCAGCAAGAGCGCTAGGTCTACCCTATCCTGGCGGAAAATACATGGACGAGCATGCTTTTAAGGGCGATGATAGCGCATACACTCTACCGCGCCCATCAATCGAGGGGAGCGAATACGACTTTAGCTTTTCGGGGCTAAAAACCGCTGTGCTCAACCACATTAATAATAGTGCGCAAAAAGGGGTTAGTGTTGATGTGAGCGACATGGCTGCATCTTTCCAAAAAGCGGTATGTGATATGATTGCCACTCGCCTAATGAAAGCGACATGCACACTAGATTACAAGAAGCTTGTGCTTGCAGGTGGTGTTAGCGCAAACAAAGGCATCAGACAGCGTATTCAAAGTGAATGCGACAAGCTTGGGATTGAACTTTTTGTGCCACCGTTTGATTTATGTACTGACAATGCCGCTATGATAGCAGCACAGGGATATTATGAATATCTAGATGGTAATTTGGCAACAATGGATTTGAATGCATACGCAACTCTTGCCCTAGATAGCTTAGAGTAAAAACTCGGAAAATTTAGTCATATGTTACGAATTTGTTATAAGTTTGCTACAAAATTAACAATTTTAAATAAAGTGATTGATTTTTTGACAAATCTGTTATATAATGATAATCGAGGAAAATTTTTATTTTTCATATTATTTTAATTCAACACAAAATGGAGGAAAAGAACTTATGTTAACAAAAAATCAAAACGTGTTAAACTGGGTTGACGAAATGGTAAAGCTTTGTAAACCCGACAATGTGATTTGGATTGACGGTAGCGAAGAGCAACTAAAACAAATTCGCGAACTCAGCCTTTCAACTGGCGAACTTGAAGCTTTAAATCAAGAAAAACTACCAGGGTGCTACTTGCACAGAACTGCTCTAAACGACGTTGCTCGTGTTGAGCACAGAACTTTTATCTGCTCTAAAAACGAAGCAGACGCTGGCCCTACAAACAACTGGGAAGATCCAGCTGTTATGTACGACAAACTTGGTAAAATGTTCGATGGCGTTATGAAAGGCCGTACAATGTACGTTATTCCTTTCCTAATGGGACCTGTTGGCTCACCTTTATCAAAAGTTGGAGTTGAGGTTTCTGACTCATCTTACGTTGTATTAAACATGGATATCATGACTAGAATGGGTCAATGCGCTCTAGATCACCTAGGCGAAACTTCTAACGACTTTGTTCGTGGATTACATTCAAAAGCTGATATCGATGAAGAAAACAGATACATCTGCCACTTCCCAGAAGATAACGCAATCTGGTCAATCAACTCAGGTTACGGCGGAAACGTATTACTTGGTAAAAAATGCTTCGCTCTTAGAATCGCTTCTTACCAAGGTAAAACTGAAGGCTGGATGGCTGAGCACATGCTTATCCTTGGTCTTGAAAATCCAAAAGGCGAAGTTAAATATGTTGCTGCTGCATTCCCATCTGCTTGCGGTAAAACTAACCTAGCTATGCTAATTCCTCCACAAAGTTATTTAGATAAAGGCTACAAAGTTTGGTGTGTTGGTGATGACATCGCTTGGATCAGAAAAGGTCCAGACGGAAGACTATGGGCTATTAACCCAGAAAACGGCTTCTTCGGCGTTGCTCCTGGTACTAACGTTAAATCTAACCCAAATGCACTAGCTGCTACTTTAAAAGATACTATCTTCACAAACGTTGTTCATAACGTAGAAGAAAATACAGTTTGGTGGGAAGGACTTGACAAAAATCCTCCTAAAAACGCTATCGACTGGAAAGGCAACAAATGGGATGCTGAATCAGGCGAAAAAGGTGCTCATCCAAACAGCCGTTTCACAGCTCCTGCTGCAAACTGCCCTTGCATAAGCTCAGAAATGAATAACCCACAAGGTGTTCCTCTATCTGCAATCGTGTTTGGTGGCCGTCGTGCTAAAACTGCTCCTCTTGTATACCAATCCTTCGACTGGAAACACGGTGTATTCGTAGGTTCAACAATGGCTTCTGAAGTTACTGCTGCTGCTCAAGGACTAAAAGCTGGTGTTCGTCGTGACCCAATGGCTATGCTTCCATTCTGTGGTTACCACATGGGCGACTACTTCGCACATTGGTTAGCAATTGGCGAAACAATTGATGAAGACAAACAACCAAAAATCTTCAACACTAACTGGTTTAGAACTGATGATGAAGGTAAATTTATCTGGCCTGGATTTGGCGACAACATGCGTGTTCTAGATTGGATCATCGAACGTTGCGACAACAATGCTGAAGCTGTTAAATCTCCAATCGGTTATATCCCAGCTGCAACAGACATCAATATCGATGGTTTAGATATCGACACTGCTGTGTTAGAAGATCTATTAACTGTTGACGTTGATCTATGGAAAGAAGAAGTTGAAGGAATTCACGAATTCTATGCTAAATTTGGCGATAGACTTCCAGAAGAACTTAAAAAACAACTTGCTTCATTAGAAGAAAGACTTGGCTAATCTGTTTAATAAACTTATTTAGTAAGATATAATTTACAGTCATAAAATTCATTTGAATTTTATGACTGTTTTTTATTGCTTTTTTGCATAAAACTTAGCGATATTATCCCAATAAAATGCATTTGTTCATAAAATGTATTTTTTTTACGTAAATCACTTGACGTTATATATTTTTGTGGTAAACTATACCCAAACGACAATTTATTTAAAATTTATTCAAAAAGTGAGTGATTTTTTATGTTTCAACTGAAATGGATGATTGAAAGCATGAAGGGGTTCAGGGGAAAATTTGTTTTCGCCCTTCTCTCTACCGCAGTCCTAGCTTTTATGGCAATTATAACCCCCACAATCACAGCGCGAATTGTGGATGAAGTTGTCATGAAGCTCCCAACCGCAGAAAACATCGCGCCTTTAATTGAGCTTTTGTACGAGCTGAGCTTTTTAACTATCGCTTTCACGCTTGCAAGAAGCGGTCTGCGTTATATTTCGCTGATGCTCTATGAGTACTGCTCGCAAAAATTTATCTTTAAAATTAGAGAAGAGCTGTACGCAAAACTTCAGTCGCAAGACTTGAATTTTTATTCAAAAAACCGCACTGGTGACCTAATGACTAGGCTGACAGGTGACCTTGACATGTGCCGCCACACCATAGCTTTTGTTATACGAAATTTAGTCGACTGTATTTTGCTATTTGCGATAAATATAATTTATATGTTTACGCTCAACGTACTTTTTGCTATAGCGATGGTTGCACTTACTCCGATTATGTATATCGCCAGCCGCTCTTTTTCCAAAAAAATCAAGCCTCTATTTGTAGATTTAAGGGAAAAACGCGCTTTACTTAACACAAATGTTCAAGAAAATATTTCAGGCAACAAAGTTGTTCGTGCATTTGCTAAGGAAAATTATGAGATTGAGCGATTTGACGAAAAAAATAGCGAGTTTAAAGTTGCGAACATGAAGACTACTCAAATGTGGCTTAAATATTTCCCTATTATCGAGGGACTTAGCCAGTCATATGTTGTAGTTGTGTTAATCGCAGGTGGAGTTTTGTTAATTAATGGCGAAATTTCACCAGGTACTTTTTACATATTCGAAGCTATGTCGTGGATGCTTGTTCATCCGATGAGAATGATGGGGATGCTTTTAAATGATGTTCAGCGTTTTTTCGCAAGTGCTGACAAAGTTATCGAGCTTTACTACTCAAGACCCGACATTAAAAATAGTAAAAATCCGATTACTCCCGACAAACGTGTTGAGGGGAATATTAAATTTGAGAACGTTTCAGTATTCTTAGGGAAAAATGAAGTGCTCAAGAACATTAATTTGCAGATAAATCCTGGCGAAACAGTCGCAATTATGGGAAGTACTGGCTCTGGTAAAACTACTCTCATAAACTCGATTGCCCGTTTTGTTAGAATAAGCTCCGGTAGTCTTACCATTGATGGAAACATGGTAAAAGACCTCGACTTACACTATCTACGCAGCAATATTGGTATCGCAAATCAGGATGTTTTCCTCTTTTCTGAAACTATCGATGGCAATATCGCTTACGGTAACTTAGACCTGAGCGAGGATGAGGTAAAAGGATTTGCTGAGATGGCTAGCGCAAACTTTGTCGAAAAAACGGAAAGCGGTTTCCAAACGATAATCGGTGAGCGTGGAATGGGGCTTTCTGGCGGACAAAAACAGAGAATTGCACTTGCTCGTGCCCTTGCAGTAAAACCGAGCATCCTAATCTTGGATGACACAACTTCCGCTGTCGACCTCGAAACTGAAAAGCACATCCAGTCAAGCTTAAATAATTTGAGTTTCCCATGTACTAAAATCATAGTAGCGCAAAGAATTTCCAGCACGAAAAATGCTGATAAAATTATAATTTTAGACCATGGCGAAATTATTGAAGAGGGCACGCACGACGAGCTACTCAAAAAAGATGGATACTACAGACAAGTATTCGAGTTGCAGAATGGTAATGATGGGGGGAATAATTAATGGCTAGAAATAAATTTGATATTGACGAAACCCTAGAATCCCCTTTTAGTACGGTGCACTTAAAACGTGCATTTGTATACATGGAAAAGCACAAAGTTAAGATGATATTATCGCTTATTTTATCCGCAATCTCAACAGTGGTAGCGCTGATTATTCCGATGATTTTAAGCTATGCTGTTGATACGACTATCCCAAATAAAGACCTCGCTCAACTAATACAACTTTCTGTAATGGTACTGCTTATCACCGTGGTTAACATTTGGCTGTCCAAACTGCGCACAGGCTATATGAACAGAGTGGGACAGGAAATCATCTATGAAATAAGAAAAGATTTGTTTTCTCATCTGCAAAAATTATCCTTTGAATATTATGACAATAGACCGCATGGAAAAATTTTAGTGCGTGTTGTAAACTATGTAAATAGCGTGTCCGATATGCTCTCAAATGGTATAATTAACTTTGTTTTGGAGATATTTAATATTGTGTTTATACTTGCATTCATGTTCTATGTGGATGTGGCGCTGACACTTGTAGTATTATCCGGTGTTCCTGTGTTTTTAGTTTTGTTGCTCGTAATAAAACCAAAACAGCGTCGTGCTTGGCAACAAGTAAGCAATAAAAACTCCAACCTAAACGCATATTTACAAGAGAGCATTGACGGAACCAAGATTACACAGGGCTTTACAAGAGAAGAAGAAAACCAAAAAATCTTTGACAGGCTTAATAGAGCGAACATGGACGTTTACATGAAAGCGATGTATATTTCCTCCTCTGTGTGGGTTTCTGTAGAGTTTTTGACTACACTTGTAGTTGTGCTGATGTATCTTGCTGGGATAGCATGGTTTTCTCCAACCGCTTCATTTGGCGTACTGCTTGCAATGGGTGGGTATGCATGGAGATTTTGGCAACCAATCTTAAACTTATCAAACCTGTATAATTCTTTCATAAACACAATCGCATATTTGGAGCGTATTTTTGAAACAATGGACGAGCCTGTAGTGGTAAACGACAAAGAAAACGCTATTCAAATGCCCGAAATCAAGGGGAATATTGACTTTGAAGATGTCACTTTCTCCTATGATAATAATGTCAACATCTTAGAAAATGTTGACATGTCCGTTAAAGCAGGCGAAAGCATTGCACTTGTAGGGCCAACAGGCGCGGGGAAAACTACTGTAGTTAACTTAATCTCGCGTTTTTACAATATCAATGGTGGTAAAATTTTAGTCGACGGCACGGATATTTCCGAAGTCACCCTAAACTCACTGCGCTCACAAATGGGAATAATGCTACAAGATAGCTTTATCTTCGCAGCTTCGGTGAAAGAAAATATCAAATATGGCAAATTAGATGCTACTGACGACGAAGTTATCGAAGCATGTAAAACAGTTAAGGCGCACGATTTCATCAAGGATATGGAAGAAGGATATAACACAGAGGTAAACGAGAGAGGTAACAGCTTATCCCAAGGGCAAAAGCAGCTGCTTTCGTTTGCAAGGACTTTACTTTCCGATCCAAAAATACTGATATTAGACGAAGCAACTTCTTCGATTGACGCTAAAACTGAGCGTGATTTGCAAGAGGGGCTTGCAGCTCTATTAAAAGGCAGAACTTCATTTATCATCGCACATAGACTATCGACAATCAAAAGCTGTGACAGAATAATGTACATCTCAAACAAAGGAATTAGCGAATGTGGTTCACATGATGAACTCATGGCGAAAAAAGGAGATTACTACAAACTGTATACCGCACAACATATTTAATATTATTAATACAGTTTCAGTCCTCTCTTCAAGAGATAGGGCTGAAACTGTTTTGATTTTGAAAGTTTACTTTGCACATACTATAAACTCTCAATCTATTATACAAAACCAAAGGAGAACTAACATGAGCTTAAACAACACACCATCAGCAGAAAGAGTGCACATAGGTATTTTTGGCAAGCGCAACGCCGGCAAATCTAGCGTCATCAATGCGATTACAGGTCAAAACACAGCTATAGTATCCGATATCAAAGGTACTACCACCGACCCTGTTATTAAAGCAATGGAGCTTTTACCTTTAGGCCCCGTTGTGATAATCGACACCCCAGGTTTGGACGATGTCGGCACATTGGGAGAGCTTAGAGTAAAAAGCGCATACCGAGTGCTCAATAAAACCGATATCGCAGTACTTGTATGTGATGCGACATTGGGAATAACCAAAGAGGACGAGGCTATTTTAGCGCTGATAAAAGCAAAGAAAATCCCATATGCTATAGTATATAATAAATCGGATTTGCTGAGCGTTATTCCAAGCGAATCCGAAGAAAACACCATTTATATCAGCACAAAAACTTCAGGCGGTGTGCACGAACTCAAGGAAATGCTTGCAAAAATTTCTCCAAGCGAAGAACCACTATTTAAGCTTGTAGCCGATTTAGTAAACCCACTTGACTTTGTTATTCTCGTAATCCCCATAGATTCTGCTGCTCCAAAAGGCAGGCTGATTTTACCACAACAGCAAGTTATCAGAGATTTGCTCGAAGCTGGTGCAGTTTCTATTTGCGTTCGTGACTTTGAGCTTGAGAGCACACTCAAAGAGCTAGGCGATAAAACTAAACTTGTGATAACCGACAGTCAAGCTTTTGAAGCTGTGAGCAAAGTCACACCTAAAAATGTTCTGCTCACATCTTTTTCCATATTGTTCGCAAGATATAAAGGTAGCCTTCAGACTTTGACCGAGGGCGCATTTACTTTGGATAATTTAAATGATGGCGATAATATTTTAATTTGTGAGGGATGTTCGCACCACCGCCAATGCGACGATATCGGTACAGTGAAATTGCCACGCTGGATAAACGAGCATAGCGGTGGCAAAAACCTAAACTTTGAGTTCACCAGCGGAAGAGAATTCCCAGAAGATTTAAGTCGGTACAAATTAATTGTTCACTGTGGTGGATGCATGCTAAACGAGCGAGAGATGAAATACCGTATTAAATGTGCAAAGGACGCTAATATTCCTATAACAAATTACGGAACAGCTATTGCGCATGTAAAAGGTATATTAAAGCGCAGTTTAGAAATTTTTGAAAATAAATAAAGTTTCTGCATATCAATGTATAATACGACAGTCGCCATGAAAATTAATTCCATGGCGACTTTATTTTCGGTGAAATTTCATTTTTTACTCAACTGTTTGTGACAAGTTTTTTATCACATAAGCCTTATAATAAGACTACTTTCCTTTAAATATATGTCGGAAATCAGATAATATTCTCATTTTCAAAAATTACATAGGAAAATTATTATTAAGGAGAAAATGATATGAAAACAGAGGCAATGAAGTATAAGCAATTTGGTATCGCCCCAAATAAAATTAAGACACTCAAAGCTGCTATAGTGGGGTTTGTTTCCTATGTAGCAGTTGGAGCAAATATTCTTGGTACCTTTTCCCCATTCGGAGTGGCGCTCGTCGGTGGGCTACCCATGACCTACTCGTATATCGCATATATCGGTAGTGTGTTTGCCCTAATATTTAACGGCATCGTCAGACAGGACATCATATATATTATCACTCTCACCACTATAATTGTGCTAAAAAAAATGTTTTCAGCAGGCAATCCAAAGTACCGACAACTCAAATTTGCATGGATTACTTTTTTAGTTGTCGCGACTATAAACACTCTCGCCTATTTCATTCTTGCTTTAACTGTCACTGATTTTATTTTTGGCATTTGCGAGAGCATCATCGCTTCAAGTTTGGCGTACATCATCTATGTAGGTGGCGATGGAGTATTAAGCTCAGGCAAAATAAAAAGTTATGACAGCACCGAGAAAATAAGCTTGATAATACTGCTTATGATACTAACAATTTCACTATTAACTGTCAACTACATGGGGCTTAATATCGGCATTATCTTTTCGCTAATCTGCCTCATGTTCACTGTGCAAAAATACAAGGCGGAGGGCGGTGCAATCGCCGGAGTTATATTAGGCTTTACCTACTGCCTATACAGTGCCGACTTTTTGCCAATCAGCGCGATAATCGTCACAGCAGCTTTCATCTCAGGCCTATTCGCTCAAATCGGGCGACTTCCACAAGTCGCTATGATGCTTGCAGTATCTGTTTTTTCCTCGTTCATTATCGGGATTAACATTGATATGCTTTTTAGCCTTACCAATATTATTATCGCCTCAACTTTTTATTTGGCATTTCCTAAAAAAATCATGGAAGTATTCCTTAAGCTAGACGAGAGAAAAATCCACGATAACGACATTAAGGGAAATATTGGCAGTAAGCTTAGCTTTGCAGCTTCTACTATCGAGGATTTGCAAAACTCGATAAGGCTGGTATCCGACAAACTCAGTCACCTCAGTTATACTGATGTCGAGACAGTTTATAATAAGACTGCGGGAAATGTTTGCAAAAACTGCGGACTTAATATGATGTGTTGGGAAGAGCAGTATAACGACACAATGGAAGGCTTTGATAAAATTTTGGGCGAGATACGCAAAAAAGGCGTGATTTCTGTCAAAGAAGTTAGCGATAAAAAGATAATTAACTGCTGTAGACCCGATGCCTTAATTGAAAATATCACTAAAAATTACACTGATTTTCTCTTCTCACAAAACGATAAACGGCAAAAAACTCATGCTAGAAAGCTTGCAGTCGAGCAATTAGTCGGAGTTTCACATCTCTTAACTGAAGTGAGTGACGAAATTTCCACAATAACTCAAAATGACAAAAACGCAGCTCAGGTTGTGCGTGGAGTTTTTGAGAGCTTTTCTAACATTAAGGAGAACATCGAAGTTTACTGCACAATAAATAAATATGAGCGCATGGAAATCGACATATATCTGCAATCAAATGTCGAGATTGAGAGCACTTTTATCGATGTGCTCTCGCATCAGCTAAAAAGAAATTTTGCGTCTCCATGCATTTCTAAAACCGAAAGCAAAGTCAAGATTTCTATCTACGAAAAGGCGACTTATATTCCTGATTTTTCTGCATATCAAAAAAACAGCCTTAAAGATAATTATTGTGGCGATAGTTATGATAGCTTTTTAGACAGCAAAGGAAATTTTTACATCGTGTTAAGTGATGGAATGGGCACAGGTAAAAGAGCCGCACTAGACTCTGTGATGACCTGCTCAATTGTAATGAAACTTATCAAAGCTGGGCTTGGGCTTGACTCGATAATCAAGTTTGTCAACTCCTCCCTACAGGCAAAATCCACCGAGGAATCGCTCTCTACAATCGATATCGCAAAGGTGGATTTATACACGGGGGAAGTGGATTTTTACAAAGCTGGCAGCGCAGACTCCTTTGCTATAGTAGACAATACCTTTGCAAAAATCAACGCAAATTCGCTCCCCGTTGGCATATTAGAAGGAGTGGAGTTTGAGCATAAAAGCATAACACTTAAGGTGGATGATATCTTATTACTCGTTTCAGACGGTGCTTTAATCGAGGATAAGAAAATGAGTTTTTATCTTAAGCAAGCACGACAAGGCGATGCAAAAGATATCGCTGAGGAACTATTTCAGATGATATCACGCGAAAAAGAAATTGACGATGACTTAAGCATACTGGTTTTAAAGCTAAACAAGGGTGTATAACTAATCCCAGTAATATTAACCGCAACAAAACTCCTGCATTTAAGCGCAGGAGTTTTGTTGCGGTTATAGTTTGTGATAATCTCTATTATTTATATCTATTTTTTGTTGAATACTGTCGAAAATTATGCTATAATATGGATATATCATAATTACGGGTGACATAAAAAGGAAGAAAAGTGCCCGACTGCGCATTTTCTTCCTTTTATTTTTTGCACTAAATTTCCCCTCGAATTCTGTCAAGCACACATTTTTCTATTCTTGAAACCTGCGCTTGACTAATGCCTATTTCTTTTGCGACTTCTACTTGGGTTTTTCCACTGAAAAATCTCAATGTGAGGATGTTTTTTTCACGGTCGTTTAGCTTGCTGAGCGCTTGTTTAAATAAAATTTCACCCAACCACTCCTTATCATCGGTCTTATCTCCAATTTGGTCGATTACATAAATCGTATCTCCACCATCGGAATATAGTGGTTCGTGCAAGGAAATGGGGTCAGTTATCGACTCTAGCGCCATAACAACATCACATTTTTCTATGCCCATTTGCGCTGCGATTTCTTCAATCGTTGGCTCGCGGTCAAGCTTTTTTGTCAGCTCCTCTTTAAAATGCATCGCCTTATACGCCGTGTCTTTGAGCGAGCGACTCACCCTAATGCTGTTGTAATCTCGCAGATATCGTCTAAGCTCTCCTACTATCATCGGTACTGCATATGTCGAAAAGCGCACTCCCCTATTTTCATCAAATGCATCTATCGCTTTGATTAATCCCACGCAACCAATTTGGAATAAATCGTCCATATTTTCGCCTCTGTGCGCAAATTTTTGTATCACACTTAGCACGAGCTTTAAATTCCCGTTAACCAGCTTATCTCTAGCAGATTTGTCCCCTGCTTTCATCTTTTTTATATAATCGATTTTTTCTTTTTCTTTTAACACTTTTAGCTTTGATGTGTTTATTCCGCATATCTCAACTTTGTTGTAAACCATAGCTATTACCCCCAAATTTAAAAATCGTAAAATTCTTATAGGCAAAGTATGGTCAGCTAAATGCAGATTAATACAATAGGAATATATTTACATAAAAAAGCGAAAAAAAATGTTGTAATAATATATCAATACGGAAATAATAATAACAAAATCATGAAAGGTGATACAATGCAATATAATTCCGAAAACGTAATAAAACTTAAGAAAAAGCCAGTCGCTTTTATAGTAATACTATTTTTCATTCTAACAATTTTACTTTGGAGCACTATCGCTATTTTAATATACCAAACAAGTGAGGAAATAACAGATTTGCGTGAAAGCTTTTCGCAGTACACATCGTCAATAGAAGAAGAGTTTACAAAGTCGCTTGAGTTATTTGCGTCAACCGATATTTATAAGGGTGTTATAACTTCGCGCACAATCGCGCAATCTTTTAAAAGCGTGTCCGATGTAATGCCCGCCGCTGTGCCATATGTTGACACGGGCGAATTTTACTCAGGTAGTGCATTTATAGGAAATTCTAGAACTCAGGGGCTTGATATTTTCACAGGCATGCCTGGTGCAGTTTTTTACACGGATAAAGGATTAGATTTATTTAGCGTTCATACTTCATTAGCCGCAAAAAATCTTGCAGGCGAGGAATGCACCATAATCGATGCGCTAAAAGAAATCCACTATGATAAAATTTTTATTATGCTTGGTATAAACGAGCTCGCTTGGCATGTAGACCCTAATTTTATATCAGAATATCAAAAACTTGTGGACATAGTGAAACAACTACAGCCACAAGCTACTATATATGTGCAGTCAATCCTACCTGTAAGCCAATGGAAAGACAGTTCACACGAATTTCTTAAAAATGTAAATATCGAGTCGTACAATACCCAAATTAAAGACATGTGTACCACTAATAATTTAGTGTATCTCGATGTCGCATCAATTTTCAAAGATGAAACTGGTGCTCTATTTTCCCAAGCGACGACTGATGGCATTCACCTTACTGCGGAATATTGTCTGCTGTGGGAAGAATATCTAAATAATTATCCCTACTAAATCACGGAGGTTCTTATGAAAAAAACCATATCAATTATTACCATACTGCTCTCACTAGCAGTATTCAGTTCGTGTTCTAGCGAAGTTAAGGAAGTGGATTTATCTGTGTTTTCCGATAAACTTTTAAATGAAATCGAATATAAAGACGTTTTGTTTGAAGTTGACGATAATACTATCACAGAAAAATTTGGAGTTGATTTAAGCCAAGTTAAAAGCAAAAAAGTTTATATGAGCACGGGTGCAACCGCTGAGGAAATCGCTGTTTTCGAAGCAAGCGACGAGGATTATGCTGCAACAATTTATGACGCTTTGCAAGAACGCATCGAAGTGCAAAAAGGTGACTTTGCAGATTATAACCCTAACGAAATGTCAAAGCTAAACGACTCTGTACTTGAAATATATGGAAAATATGTCATAATGTGCGTTAGCGATTATTCTGATAAAGCTGACGAATTAATCGACGCAGAATTTTAATATTATCATAAATTGTTACATTTATACGTTCATATTTTTGTTCCCATATTTTCTGCTTTGCATGTAAATTAAATCTAGAGTATATATAAAAGCATTAAAATAAATCGCCAGAGGATTGACATTTGAGTGTGTTTAGATTATAATATACTATATGTGTATTTTATAGGAAAGAGGTATTTTTGTGCACGAAGCTAATTCAAACAAATTGCATGTGCAACTTTTAGGTGAGTTCAAAGTAACATTTGGTAACAAAATAGTTGTCGACAAAAAAACTAGAAACTCCAAATCTATTGAGCTTTTTAAGTATTTTCTATGTAATAAAAATACTATGATTTCCCAAGAACAACTCATCAGTGAGTTGTTACCAAACGACGAAGCAACCAACCAACTTAACATTTTAAAAAATATAGTATATAGACTTAGAAAGCTTTTTATACAAGTTGGCATGGATAAAAATTCCATTAGATATGAAAAAAGTAGCTATGGCTTTTTTTGTGATGATGACAGTTATTTTGATAGTGACGAGTTCATAGATTTGTTGACTGAAATCAGAGCTAACCACGGCGAGGACGAAAGTTTGCTGCTTGATAGATGCTACAAAGCTTTAAATTTATATAAAAACGGATTTTTACCAAGTGTGTCTTCTCAGACTTGGGTTCTTAAACATGCGTCGATATACCAAACTAAGTATATCGAATGTCTTTACATCACATTTGAGCTTTCAAAATATTTGGACAAGTATAGTAAGGTGTTCGAATATCTTTCGCATGCGATTAAAATTTATCCGTATGAGGAAGATTTGTGGATTATGTATCTAACTACATTAAGCGAACTGAAAAAGCCAAAAGAAGCTTTGAAAGAATATGATCGAGTTGCAGCAATGCTTTATAACGATCTTGGCATCGGACCTTCCCCAGAACTCGAGGATTTGCGCGATAGAATTGCGTCCTATACCACTAATTCTGCTGGTAATTTAGTAGATGTACGCAAAAATATTTCCGAAGATGCGTACTCAGACGGTGCATATTTTTGCAACCTTGGCGTTTTTTCAAACATTTACCAGTTCACAATCAGACATATGGAACGTAGCGGTAAATCTGTTTTCTTAATGCTCTGTACGATCTCGGAAATAGACGGAACCCTCCCCGAAAGCGGAGAGAGGTTTAATTTAATTACATCAAATTTTTATACTACAATCATGAATACTTGTAGACGTGCAGACGTTTATACTAGGTATAGCGCAACGCAGTTTCTTATCATGTTCATTGACACAACAAAGGAAACCTGCGATTTAATCTCAAAGCGTATACAGGATAATTTTAAGAAAAAATCTAAAATGTTTTCGGTTAAGCTCGATTTCAAAAGCATTTCTGCGGTTGATTTAGAGCATATCCTAAAAAACTATGAGGGAAATTTTTAGTCCCCATTAATAAAATAATTTTTTATTTAAAGCAGCATCTATTTGCTTTATTAAATCAAGCTCACTTTTAAAAGTTGAGCTTTTATTTTTTTCTATTACAATTAAATCGCCTTGCATCGTCGTGTTTTGGCGATACAGTATTTGTATGCTAAAATTCATGTACTTCCCTTTTTCAATGTTGTAAACATAGTTAACACTGTTATCTGGGTACACTTTGGGATAATGCGAATTTTGCGTTTTAAATGTTCTGATATTATGTGCAACTGCAGGATAATTAATCTGGCTTAAAACATGCTCCATTGTCAGTATCAATTGCTCAATACTGTTAATCCCCACTTCTTTTTCAAGCGTCCTATGATATAGTCTTGCACTAAAACTACCATCATTAAATTTATCTACACAAAACTGAAATCCATTTTGAGTAAATCTCGGTTCAATCATTATCATAGTCCTCTGTCATATCTAACATATTCTACTCAAGTGAGCTATCTATAAGTTTTAATAGCTCCAATGCGCTCCTAAATGGAATTTCCTGCTCTTTTTCTACCCATCTAACCGTTCCTTGCCAGGTAAAATTTTTGTTATTGTGTATTTGTATCACAAACGAATTTTTTTTGCCAGTTTTTTCCGAACCATTCTCTTTCATATAGTGCTCCTTATCCAAACGACACACAAACCAACTTTTTGCGAACATATTTGCTAAATAAACACAGTCGCAAAAGCGACCATATTTTAACTTCTACTTCTTCATTTTTATATATAAAGAATATCGCTATATAATATATTATAATATTTTTTATCACATATGTCAATTATCATATATTAATTATACCATTGTTATCTGCATAATTTGCTATTCTTTGTGGTTTTTCAGCACAAATTACAACCCTTGCACAATATTTTATGTCATCGATGTGAATTTTCACGTCGATTTTTTATATTCACTCCCAATTACGATTTTCCACTGAATACAGTCCGACAAAAAAATTAATTTGTATTGTGTTTTATACCAAAAAAAAGTATAATTGTATTAATAAGATATTGAAAGTTGGTGGCTTTATGATAACACAGGTAAACAGTATGGGATTTATGGGGCTTAATACTTATGCGGTCAGCGTCGAAGTGGATTTGCTGCGTGCACTACCTAGCTTTGATGTTATCGGTTTGCCCGATGCCGCGATTAAAGAGAGTCGCGACAGAATTCGCTTTGTGTTTAAAAACTGCGATTACGAATTTCCAACCGCTAAAATCACGGTTAATCTAGCGCCAGCTGATATCAAAAAAAGTGGCTCTATCTACGATTTGCCAATATTTTTAGCGCTACTAAAAGCCAGCGGACAATTTTGCGCAGACACCGACGACAGCGCATTTATTGGCGAACTTTCGCTTAACG
The DNA here is from genome assembly GCA_964370225.1 of uncultured Oscillospiraceae bacterium. Lineage (GTDB taxonomy): Bacteria > Bacillota > Clostridia > Oscillospirales > Ruminococcaceae > CAYJII01. Next base: position 171,271 of record CAYJII010000001.1, read on the forward strand.
GAGATGTGCGCCCAATTAGCGGAATTTTACCCATGGTGATTGAAGCAAAATCACAGGGGATAAAAAATATTTTTTTACCATACGATAATGCAGCCGAGGGGCAAATCGTTGCAGGAATAAATGTTTTTGCGGTGAAACATATAAATCAGATAATCGACTACTATAATGCAGATAAAGCTATTGCCGGATATGAGGGAGAGCCTACTGCGCAAAATATTATAGCTGAGTACCCAGATTTTAGCGATGTTAAAGGACAGGATATTGCTAGGCGTGCGCTTGAGATTGCCGCTGCCGGTAGCCACAACGCCATAATGATTGGACCACCAGGCTCTGGAAAAAGCATGCTTGCCAAAAGGCTACCTGGGATTTTGCCCGACATGACTTTTGATGAGTCGATTGATACGACAAAAATCCACTCAATCAGCGGACTCACTACCAAGGACACTCCTTTGATTACAACAAGACCATTCCGCTCCCCACACCACACTATTTCCCCTTCTGGTTTAACGGGCGGTGGCACTATCCCAAGACCAGGAGAAATATCGCTCGCACATAATGGGGTACTCTTTTTAGACGAGTTACCCGAGTTCACCAGGGCTGCTATGGAGGTTTTGCGCCAACCGATTGAAGATTCAAAAGTCACAATTTCTAGAGTCCATGGAACATTGACTTATCCGTGCTCAATCGTACTGATAGCTGCTATGAACCCTTGTCCATGTGGTTATTTTGCACATCCTACAAGAAAGTGCATATGCTCCCCCGCCGCTGTTACTAAGTATTTATCTAAGGTATCGGGTCCACTTTTAGACAGGCTGGATTTGCATATTGATGTTATGCCAGTTGAGTTTGATAGCATCTCATCAAACAAAAAGTCCGAGTGTACCGCACAGATTAAGGAACGCGTTAACAAGGCCAGAGCGATACAAAACGCACGTTTTAATGGTACGGGGATAACTGCAAATGCAAATATCACCTCCGCACATTTAAACGAATTTTGCGAGCTGTCTCCAAAAGCACTCGCCTTGATGAAGAGCGCTTTTGAGAAGATGGGACTTTCTGCGAGAGCTTATGACAGGATACTAAAAGTGGCACGAACAATTGCAGATTTGGACGCGAGCGAGAGTATTATGCCACAACATGTTGCCGAGGCAGTGCAGTATCGTTCCCTTGACCGAAAATATTGGTTGAGATAATTTGATAAAATCTTGATTTTTTGCAAAAAAAATTATATACTATAAGGTAATATAAATATTAAGGTGGAAAAAAATAAATGACCCAACAAAATTACACGCTTTTATGCGATTTTTACGAATTCACTATGGCAAATGGATATTTTGAAAAAGGGATTGGTGATAAGACTACTTATTTCGATGTTTTTTTCAGACGCGCTCCTGATAATGCTGGTTTTGCGATAGCGGCTGGGCTAGAGCAAGTTATCCAGTATATCAACAATTTAAGTTTTACCGAAGATGACATAGCTTTTTTAAGCGCTAAGGGGTTGTTTTCCGACAAGTTTTTAGCTTATCTTAAAGATTTCTCATTCACGGGGGATATCTACGCAGTACCAGAAGGCACGCCGATTTTCCCTAATGAGCCGATACTCACAGTAAAAGCGACTGCGATACAAGCGCAGCTGATTGAGACATTTATTTTGCTAGCGCTCAATCATCAGTCACTGATCGCTACTAAGGCAAATAGGATTGTTAGAGCTGCAAACGGCCGCCGTGTTCTGGAAATGGGTACGCGCAGAGCACAAGGTTCTGACGGTGCTATCATGGGTTCAAGAGCAGCTTACATCGGCGGTTGCGACGCAACATCATGCACAATATCCGACAAATACTTTGGTGTGCCATCCGTTGGGACTATGGCGCATTCGTGGGTGCAAATGTTTGAAGACGAGTACACTGCGTTTAAGACATATTGCAAGCTTTATCCGAATAATACCACATTGCTTGTGGACACATACAATGTGCTAAAAAGTGGAATCCCAAACGCAATTAAAGCGTTTAAAGAAATTCTTATCCCTCAAGGGATAACTGAGTTTGCAGTGCGCCTTGACTCTGGCGACATCGCTTATCTATCACGAAAAGCGAGAAAAATGTTGGATAAAGAAGGTCTGACAAATTGCAAAATTGTAGCAACAAACTCCCTTGACGAACATCTAATCAGAGATATCATAATTCAAGGTGGCGAAATCGACATTTTCGGAGTGGGCGAAAGGCTTATCACTTCCAAGAGTAATCCTGTATTTGGCGGAGTGTACAAGCTTTCTGCTATCGAGGATGAAAGCGGAAATATTACCCCAAAAATTAAGATTAGCGAGAATGTTTCTAAGATTACAAACCCACATTATAAAAAGCTATATCGCATTTTTTCAAACGAAACCGAGATGGCAATTGCAGATTTAATCTGTGTGCATGACGAGGTTATCGACCAAACTAAACCGATTAAACTTTTTGATCCCAACTATATTTGGAAGACCACCAAAGTTACCGACTATAAAATTATCGAGCTACAAGTGCCGATATTCATAAAGGGCAAGCAAGTATACACTTCTCCGCCATTGGCAGAGATTAGGGAGTATGCAAAAACGCAAATCGGTCTTCTTTGGGAAGAGGTTAGGCGTTTTGAAAATCCACACACATATTATGTGGATTTATCAAAGAAACTTTGGACTGTTAAACAAGAGCTATTAAACGCTGCAAACGAAGGCGAAACCGAGTAAATTTTAGGAGGAAAACAAGTGAAAATTGGAATAATTTGTGCTATGGAAGAAGAAATTAGGCTAATAAAAGAAGATATTATCCTGCAAAAAACTGAGATAATCGCAAATAGAGAATTTTATATCGGTACATTATATGGCAAAGAAGTAGTGCTTGTAATGTCGCGCATTGGCAAGGTTGCTGCGGCTCTCACCGCTACAATCCTAGCACAAAATTTTGCTGTGGACTTAGTCGTTTTCTCGGGAGTAGCTGGTGGAGTGGGCGCCGACATGAAAGTGGGCGACGCAGTTGTAGCTGACTATACAATTCAGCACGACTTTACTATCCCAGGCAGAGAAATCGGAACCGTTCCGATGATAAACATCAACTATTTTGAGGCAGAAGAAAAATATAGACTGCTTGCATTGGATGCTGTGAACGAATATATCGACACGCAAATGCTAAGCGATATACCAAAGCAATATTTAGATGAGTTTAAAATCACTGCACCCAAAGCAGTTATTGCAACTGTTGCATCCGGTGATGAATTTATATGCACAAATGAGAAAAATATATGGCTTGATGAAAACATTAATAACTGCAAATGCGCTGAGATGGAGGGTGCAGCTGTAGCACAGGTTTGCTACGAATTTGGCATACCATATACTGTTATCCGCATTATTTCAGATTGCGCAGACGATGAAGCAAGTGTTGATTTTGATGCTTTTGCGCTCAATGCAGCATCGCATTTCACCAAAGGGTCACTAAAAGCGTTCGTAATTAAATTATAAATAAAATTTTGATTGGAGAGATATCACATGAAAGTAGCATTACTAAGTGAATGGCATGTACACGCAAAGGAGTACGCTGAGCAATTAATGGCAATGGATGATGTTGAAGTAACAGTCGTTTGGGATAACGACACAAAACGCGGTCAAAAATGGGCAGACAGCTTAAATTTACCGTTTGAAGCAGATTTAGACAAAGTTTTAGCTAGCGATATTGACGGTGTTATGATAACAACTCAAACAAATCTACATAAAGAAGTTATGATTAAATGCGCAAGAGCAAAAAAACATATCTTCACTGAAAAAGTTTTAGCGTTCACGCAAGAAGAAGCAAAAGAAATAATTAAAGAAATTCAAGATAACGACATTATATTCACTATTTCTTTTATCAGAAAAACTTTAGGCCCAATCTTAAAAGTAAAAGAACTAGTAGACAATGGCATTGTTGGCGATATCACATATGGCAGAATGCGTTTTTGTCATAGTGGCGCTTCAGATGGATGGCTACCTGAAACTTTCTTTGATAAAGAAACTTGTGGTGGCGGAGCTCTTATGGATTTAGGCGCACACCATATGTACATCCTTCCTTGGATTATAGGCGAGCCTAAAAGAATGACTGCACTTATGACTAATGTTACTAACAAAGAGGTTGAGGACAATGTTTGCGCATTAATCGAATTTGCAAACAAAGCTATCGGCGTTGTAGAAGTTAGTTTTGTATCCAAAAACCCACAAACTATAGTTGAGTTTAGCGGTACAAAAGGTAGCGCAATCGCAAATATTACTCACAACTTTGTAGAATACTGCACAGGAAATACTGGCAAATGGGAAAGAATCGAAACTTTCCAACCTCTGGACACTCCATTAAGACAATGGGTTCGCAGTGTGAAATATGGCGACGAAGTTAAATATGGTGTTGAAGATGCTCTTAACCTAACAAAAATGATGGAAAATTGCTACGAAGCATTTAATAATAACAAAATTATTGACATCAAATAAACATTTCCACAAGGAGTTTTATGTTTGAAAATTTTATAACCGGCTTTGAAAATGTGCTGATACTCTTCATTTTCGTATTCGTCGGTATACTGCTAAGAAAAATCGGCATAGTGGATAAAAAGTTTTCTTCACAGCTCTCCGCTGTGCTATTTAACTTTTTTCTCCCATGCCTCATTATCGATGTAATATTTAACACTCTTGATACTAAGACTTTATCGCAAAATTACAATTTAGCAATTATCGCGCTCATAAACATGGCAGCAGGTCTCGCTGTGGGCTACGTGCTATACCTTGCGCTAAAAAGCAAAGGGCTACAGTACGGAGTGAGCGGATTTGCCTCAGTTTTTTCCAATTTCAGCTTTATGGGTATTCCGATTGTTGCCGCAATTTACGGCGAAGAAGTTTTGGGATTACTGCTTATTTACAATCTCCCATTTTATTTTTTAGTTAACATAGTCGGTTATATGGTTATGGCGAGCGAAAAAAAGGTGGATGTTAAGAAGGTGTTAAACCCTTCCACAATCGCGATGATACTAGGCTTTATTTTGCTTGCACTCAATATTAAGCTCCCATATGTAGTGGCAGAAGTGGTGGAGTATTCCTCCGCTGTTGTCTCGCCGATGGCGATGCTGACTGTGGGGCTGACAATTGGCGGCAGCAAAGTCTTAGACATGCTCAAAAACTACAAGGTATACATAATCTCAGTTGTCAGACTATTAGTCCTACCTTTGCTGACATTAGCAGTCCTAGTTTTGTTAGGCTACGAGGGCGCAACATTATATCTACCAGTTATAATAACAGCCATGCCCGTAGCGGCAAACATGTCGATTATTGCAGGAGCAATTAATAAATACGAGGAAATAACAGCGCAGATAATATTTGTCAGCACGGGATTATCGCTAATCACAATCCCTCTTATTTCCGGAATTGTGGCTTTATTTTAATCTTGCCATAAAAATTATTACTAAAGGAGTCAAAACCCAATGAATTTAAATGTTTTTTCCCAGATGAATGTGAGTGACATCATTAATGCGTCAAAAGGAAATGTGACACCGTTTTATGTGTATGACGAAAGCCATATAATTAAAAAGTGTCAAGAAGCTATGTCGATGCCTAATGCATATGGCTTAACTGTGCGCTATGCAATGAAAGCAAATAGCACAAAGGCTATACTAAAAATCATCGATAATGAGGGGCTTTCCTTTGATGCTAGTTCACTTAACGAAGTAAAAAGAGCTGTGCTTGCTGGCATTGATGCAAACAAAATCATGCTTACTACGCAAGAAAATCCAGTCGGCGAAGATAGGGCTGATTTAGAAAAGCTTATTTTATCGGGGTTAAAATATAACGTGTGTTCGCTAAGCCAGTTTGCAAATATCAAAGAATTTGCTAAGGCAAACGACATCGCAATTTCTATCAGAATTCATCCTGGTGTTGGCTCTGGCGAAAGTGCTACTAGAAACACTGGCGATAACTACTCCTGCTTTGGGGTGCATCTTTCAAATTTAGAGGCTCTGCTTGATGATGCAAGAGCATCTTCCGTGATGATAAACCATGTCCACGTACATATCGGCTCGGGTGCTGACCCAAAAAAATGGCGCGAAAACATTGATTTAGAACTTTCTATACTAGAAAAATATTTCGACAAAAACATCAAAAGCATAAGCTTTGGCGGTGGATTAAAAGTAGCGAGAATGCCTGATGAAACTATGGCGGATATCGCAAATTTAGGTGAGTATGCAAAAGAAAAAATCACGGAGTACTACAATAAAACAGGCGTAAAACTTAAAGTAGAGATTGAGCCTGGAACTTTCATCGTAGCAAATTCAGGGTATTGTGTAACAAATGTAATTGACAAAAAAAGAACTGGAGATGAGGGGCTAAACTTTATACTTCTAAATGGCGGCATGGAAATTAATGCAAGACCGCTTCTTTATGGTTCACGACATCCTTTTTACATGATATCGGCAACTGGCGAGCTTCTTTCCTCGGAATTTGACGAGAAAAAACCTAGCTCCACTTACGAAGCTGTTATCGTGGGAAGATGTTGCGAAAGTGGCGACTCACAAAGCATCGATGAAAACGAAAATCCGATACCTAGACTTATGAGCGAGCCAAATGTTGGCGACTTTGCCGTTATCGGCGGCGTAGGAGCATACTGCTCATCTATGACTCCGTTTAACTATAATTCACATCAACAAATCGCTGAGGTTTTAGTAAGAGAAGATAAAAGTGTAGCACTAATCAGAAGAAGACAAACTTTAGAGCAAATAGTTGCAAACGAACTGTAAATCTCACTTTTATTGCGATTAGCGAAAGGAGCTATCTTATGGATAAGAACATCATTTTTACAAGAAGAAGCGTCCGTGAGTTTGCTGATACTATGGTGGAACGCGACAAAATCGAGAAGATTTTAGCAGCAGCAATGCAAGCACCATCTGCAGGTAATCAGCGTCCGTGGGAGTTTTTAGTGGTCGAAGACAAGGAAAATTTGCTAAAGCTTTCCGATGTACATCAGTACGCTAAACCCACAGCAAATGCACCGCTCGCTATTGTTTTGCTATATAATAAAACTCGTCTGAAATTCTCGGGTTTTGAGGACCAAGACATGGGAGCCTGCACTCAAAACTTGCTGCTAGAAGTGGTAAATCAAGGACTTGGTGCTGTCTGGATGGGGGTGGCCCCTTTACAAGAGCGGATTGAGTATATAAGCAAAATGTACGATTTAGACGAAAACATAGTCCCTTTTGCAGTGGTCGCAATCGGCTATCCAAAAAATGTTGACGCAAACAAATTTGTTGACAGATATGAAAGCGACAGAGTGCATTACGAAAAGTATTAATTAAATTTTTAGATAGACTTTAGCTTTGAGAATATAATGAAGATTTATCTATGTAATACAAGTTAAAAGCCTTGCTTAAAGCAAGGCTTTTAACTGTGGGAAAATAATATTTTTATAAAAAAAGTGATATTATACAAGCAAAAATACAGACATAAGATTATTATGTAATATATAAATGAAACGGAGTTTTAACACTATGGAACAAAACAAACTAGATAGAATTAACGAACTGGCGAGAAAAGCAAAGCAAAGCGAGCTGACTGAGGCAGAAAAAGATGAACAAGCTGTTTTACGTCGTGAATATATCGACTCGTACAAAAAGAATTTGAGACATAGTTTAGAAAACATCAAATTCGTAGACGAAGAAAAATAATAACAAAGGAAGACGTTCACATGAAAATTACAGTTAGTGATACTAAGCAAAGTAAAAGCATCGAATATAACGAAAAAACTCTGCTCTCTCACGCAGTCAGAGAGCTTGGATTTACGATAGACATGCCCTGTAATGGTAAGGGAATTTGCGGAAAATGTCTTGTGCGTGCAAGCGGCATGCTCTCTGAGAAAACTGACGAGGAGCAAAAACTTTTGCCTGAAGATGACGGATTTCGCCTCTCATGTGTGACATATGCTTTGGGCGATGCACATATCGATTTGCGCACTGACAGAGTGGATAAAATCCTAGCTGACGGAATTTTCCCCGAGTTTAATCGTCGCCCAATTGCTAACGACTACGGTTTTGCAGTGGATATCGGCACTACTACTGTGGTGGTGTATCTATACGATTTGCGCAGTTGCGAGGTATTGTCTAAACGCAGTTTCAAAAATCCACAGCGAATTTTTGGTGCGGACGTCATTTCGCGTGTTGAAGAGGCGCTAAAAAATTCGCCTAATAAATTAAGTGAACTTATAAATAATGAGCTAACACAAGCTTTTAGCGAGATGTGTAGAGAAGTTGCAGTTGCACAAAACACTGTTAGCATTGCTGTAATTACGGGCAATACTACCATGATGTACTTACTCTTAAAAGAAGATGTCAAACCTTTATCAGCAGCACCATTTGAGATAAGCAGATTTTTAGGCGAAGAAATTGCATCTTCTGAACTTAAATTTGGTGGGTTTGATAACTGCAAAACATATCTTCCTCACACGATTTCGGCTTTTGTTGGCGCGGATATCACTTGCGCCACCCTATCAAGCAGAATTTATGAAAAAAATGAGACTTCTGTCCTCGTGGACATCGGCACTAATGGGGAGATGTCCCTTTCTCACAATGGCGAAATTTTTGCTTGCTCCACTGCTGCAGGTCCAGCATTTGAAGGGGCTGGCATCACAATGGGAAGCGCTGCAATTAGTGGCGCAATAAACAAAGTAGCGCTAGAAGGCGACAGTATCGTCTACACTACGATAGATGGCGCAACGGCTAGCGGTATTTGCGGCTCTGGCATTATCGATATGCTCGCTGTATTAGTGAAGGCTGAGCTCATCGATGAAACTGGATTTATCGATGAGGAAAACGAAAAATTCGCACGCTACTTATGTGAGTATAATGGAGAAACAGCAATAAGAATTGGGGATAGCGAAGTTTATATTACGCAATCTGACATACGGGAGCTCCAGCTCTCCAAGTCTGCGATTTGCGCTGGAATTTACTCTCTAATCAACGCTGCCTCAGTCGAATGCGCAGATGTTGCGCAACTTTACTTAGCAGGAGGTTTCGGCTCCTTCATCAATATTGAGAGTGCTGCTATAATCGGGTTAATCCCAAGTGAGCTAAAAGATAAATCGTGTGCGCTCGGAAATGCAGCAATGGTCGGTGCGATTATGGTGCTACTCAGCGAAGAGGAATGCCAAAACTCGAGTAAAATCGCACAAAAAACACAAGTACTGGATTTGTCTACCTCATCATTTTTCATGAACAAGTACGTTGAATGCATGATGTTTTAACTTTCGGTTGACAAGCAGTAAATATGTTGGTATAATATATAGTGCACGTAATATACGTGCACTATATTTACAATCTTTACGATTGTATTCCTTGCTCCGTTTTCATATTCGGGGCCAACAGTCCAGAAGGAGGTGCTTTATAAATGGCTAAACTACAACAAGCTTATGAATCTGTATTGGTTCTTAGCACAAAATTAGGTGAAGAGGGTATCAAAGAAACTATCGAAAAGTTTTCTAACATGATTTCCACAAGTGCAACACTTGATTCTGTAGACGAGTGGGGCAAACGCAGACTAGCGTATGCTATCAACTACGAAACAGAAGGTTACTATGTTTTGATTAACTTCACAAGTAATCCTGATTTCCCAGCTGAGCTTGATCGTGTGTACAAAATTACTGAAGGTATTCTACGTACAATGATTATTGCTAAAGTTGAAGAGTAAGGAGTGATTACGCTATGTTAAACAAAGTAATTTTAATGGGTAGACTTACTGCAAACCCTGAGCTTCGTCAAACTCCAAATGGAGTAAGCGTTGCGACTTTTTCTCTCGCTGTTGAGAGAAATTATTCCCCCCAAGGTGGGCAAAGAGCAACTGATTTTATTAATATAGTTGCTTGGAGAAATACTGCTGATTTTGTTAGCAGATATTTTGCAAAAGGCCAACTTGTAGCGGTGGAAGGGTCAATTCAAACCCGTAGTTATGATGACAAAAACGGCAACAAGCGCACTGCGTTTGAAGTTGTTGTTGACCAAGCATATTTTGCTGAGTCAAAGCGTGATACTCAAAGAAGCGATTCAAACAACAATTTCCCAATCCCGAACGAAATCAACGAACCTCAAAAAGGTACAAGCTTTTCTATCGGTGATATCGGAGATTATGAGGAAATCGATACTGATGATGGTGATTTACCGTTTTAATCGAAATTTGTGTTAAGGAGGAAACAACTAATGGAAAACAACAGAGAAAGAAGCGAACGTCCAAACCGTGGACAAAAACGTCCTCGCAAAAAAGTTTGTGCTTTTTGTGTGGATAAAGCAACACATATAGATTACAAAGACGTTTCAAAATTAAGAAGATTCTTGTCTGAAAGAGGCAAAATCGTTCCTAGAAGAGTTACAGGAACTTGTGCTCGTCACCAAAGAGCATTAACTACTGCTATCAAACGTTCAAGACACGTTGCTCTACTACCTTATATTAACGACTAATCTTATATTGCAATGATATAAACGACAAAGGTTTTGCCTTTGTCGTTTTTTATTTTTTTATAAAGCAACAAAGACACTAGAAGTAATACTTCTAATGTCTTTGTTGTCTTTTATCTTAGGTCGGGATTATCATAATAATGTCGCTTATATTTTTGTGATATCTACTAGCTCGATGTCATCCACAGTTTTGTCCATGGCGATACAGTCCGCAACTGCTTTTGCAGTGTCAAGCGACGTTAAGCAAACAATGCCGCGCTCGATAGCCATACGTCTAATTTTAACCGAGTCACGCGCTGGAATGCGCCCTTTTGCAGACGTGGATAAAACGTAGTTTACTGTGCCATTGTTTATCAGCTCTAGCGTAGAATTTGGCTTATCTTCTCCAATTTTTGACGCTACTGATGTTGGTATCATGTTATTATTTAGCTTATTAGCAGTGCCCGCAGTAGCATAGATGTCAAAGCCTAATTCCATGTATTTGTCTGCAATTTCAACGACTTCTGATTTATCTGCATCTCTAACTGTGATTAGTATTTTACCATCATTAGAAATTCTATGCCCAGCAGCGATTAAGCCTTTAAGCAGTGCCTCTGGGAAAGTTTTTGCGATACCCAAAACTTCACCAGTCGACTTCATTTCAGGGCCTAATTGGTTGTCAACACCATGCAGTTTCTCAAAGCTAAACACTGGAACTTTTACCGCAACATAGTCTGCTTTTGGGCAAAGTCCGCTTTTGAAGCCCATGTCTTTAAGCTTATGTCCCATGATAACTTTTGTAGCAATATCTACCATAGAAATTCCAGTTACCTTGCTTATATATGGCACCGTTCTCGATGAGCGTGGGTTAACTTCGATAACATAAACTTTGTTGTCGTAGATAACATACTGAATATTCACTAGCCCCGAAACTTTAAGCGCAAGGCTAAGTCTTCTTGTATATTCGATGATTTGGTCGATTAGTGCATCAGAAATTGTCTGCGATGGGTAAACAGATATTGAGTCACCAGAGTGAACCCCTGCTCTCTCGATATGCTCCATAATTCCTGGGATAACAAAATCTTCGCCGTCGCAGATTGCGTCAACTTCGACTTCAATTCCCATCATGTACTTATCAACTAGCACAGGATTTTCAAGTTTCGAGCGAGTAATAATGTCCATATACTCCTCGATGTCTGATTTTGAGTGCGCAATAATCATATTTTGTCCGCCAAGCACGTACGATGGTCTCAGCAGTACAGGATATCCTAAAGTTTCCGCCATCAGTAGCGCTTCTCTAGCAGTGTAGACTGTGCCACCTTGCGGACGAGGAATATCACAAATTTCTAGCAGTTTATCGAAGCGCTCTCTGTCTTCTGACGCATCAACGCTGTCTGCTTGTGTGCCCAGAATTTTAACTCCAAGCTCATCAAGGTAATTTGCGAGTGATATTGCAGTTTGTCCACCAAATTGCACGACAACCCCATATGGTTTTTCCGTGTCGATGATGTTTTTTACATCCTCTTTTGTCAGTGGGTCGAAGTATAGTCTGTCACCTGTGTCAAAGTCAGTGGAAACTGTCTCAGGATTGTTGTTGCAGATTACAGCCTCATATCCAAGCTCTTTCAGCGCCCACACACAGTGAACACAGCAGTAGTCAAACTCGATACCTTGCCCTATTCTGATAGGTCCCGAGCCGAAAACGATAACTCGTTTTTTTCCCGAATTTAGGTTTTCGATGAATTCTTTCGCTTCGTTTTGCTCATCGTATGTTGAATAGAAATATGGTGTTTGTGCAGCAAATTCACCCGCACAAGTATCAACCATTTTATATGAAGCACTGATTGCTTGCGGAATTTCTTTTCCGCTAATGCGCTTGATTGTGGAGTCTAGGTATCCCATTTTTTTCGCAAACTCATATTTCATTTGGTTGAGCTCACCATCAGCAAGCCATTTTTCCAGCTCAACTAAGTTTTTTAGCTTGCCCAAAAACCACTCGTCAACCATTGTGATTTCATGTATTTCATCAATCGAAACGCCTCTTTTGAGCGCTTCAAATATGCAAAACAACCTCTCGTCATCTGGCATATGTAATTGCTTTTTAACTTCTGCATCCGTCATTTTCATAAATTTCGGCATATTCATCGTGTCAAGTTTTAACTCAACTCCGCGCACCGCTTTCATAAGCGCTTCCTCAAAGCTCACACCGATGCTCATAACCTCGCCTGTCGCTTTCATTTGTGTTCCTAGTTTGCGACTAGCGTACACAAATTTATCAAATGGCCATTTTGGGAATTTTACAACTATATAGTCAAGTGCTGGCTCAAAACAAGCATAAGTCTTGCCAGTAACCGCATTGATGATTTCGTCCAAAGTATATCCGATTGCTATTTTTGCCGCAACCTTAGCTATAGGGTATCCTGTCGCTTTTGACGCTAGTGCAGATGAGCGAGATACCCTAGGGTTAACCTCGATTACCGCATACTCAAAAGTTTCTGGGTGTAATGCAAACTGACAGTTACATCCCCCCTCTATTTTAAGCTCACTGATGATGTTTAGTGATGCAGTTCTAAGCATTTGGTACTCTTTGTCACTAAGCGTTACAGCAGGCGCAACAACGATACTGTCACCTGTGTGGATACCAACAGGGTCGAAGTTTTCCATGCTACAAACTGTGATAACATTATCTTTGCTATCTCTTATAACTTCAAACTCGACTTCTTTCCAACCAGAGATACATTTTTCAATCAAAACTTGTGTAATCGGGGAAAGCCTTAGTCCATTGCGACAAATTTCGTTTAGCTCGACTTCATCTTGAGCGATACCGCCACCTGAACCACCCAATGTGAACGCAGGACGCACAATAACAGGGTAATCGATAACCTTCGCAAAATCCAATGCATCCTCTACTGTAGTAACTACTTTTGAAGGAATACATGGCTCGCCAATTGCTTCCATTGTGTCTTTGAATATCTGTCTATCCTCAGCTTTGTCGATAGTTTCAGGGTTTGCTCCCAAAAGCATAACTCCTTGCTCTTCCAAAAAGCCTTCTTTAGCTAGTTGCATTGACAGAGTTAGACCTGTTTGCCCACCTAAAGTAGAAAGCAAACTATCTGGTTTTTCCATTTTAATAATTCTTTTTATAACATCTAAGTTCAGCGGTTCTATATAAATTTTGTCCGCCATTGTTTTATCTGTCATGATTGTCGCTGGGTTTGAGTTTATCAAAACAACCTCAAGTCCCTCTTCTTTTAGCGCGCGACACGCCTGTGTACCGGCATAGTCAAATTCTGCCGCCTGTCCTATAACAATAGGCCCTGAACCTATAACAAGTATCTTCTTTAAATCTTTTCTTAACGGCATCTATTTAACCTCCTTATGCTTGTCCATTAAACCTGTGAACTCGTCGAATAAATACGCAGTGTCCTGTGGACCTCCACACGCTTCTGGATGGAACTGAACTGTAAAAGCAGGTATATGTGTGTATCTTACACCCTCACAGCTTTGGTCATTAGCATTAACATGGCTAACTTTACCCAGCGATTTATCAAGACTTTCGTTTAACACAGCGTAACCGTGGTTTTGGCTTGTTACGAAAGTTTTGTCGATATCAAGGTCGATTACAGGTTGGTTTGCACCCCTGTGACCATATTTTAGTTTTTGTGTTTTTGCGCCATTAGCAAGAGCTAGAAGTTGGTGTCCTAAGCAAATCCCGAATATAGGAATACCCAGTTTCATCACCGCTTTTAAGTTTTCGATTATCTCAACATTTTCACTTGGATCACCAGGTCCGTTTGAGAGCATAATCCCGTCTAAATTCATTTTGCTTATTTCGTCAGCAGTCGTATCATGAGGGATTATCGTAACTTGACAACCTCTTTTTACAAGCTCTTTTCTGATGTTGTGTTTATACCCAAAGTCGTAAAGCGCGACATTATACTTGTAGTTTTCACATTCGAATTTTTGTGCACTGTCAGTCGATACGCTTTTAACTGCATTTTTTACTGTAAACTCAGCTAGTTTCGCTTTCACTTCAGCTTCATCTAAATTATCTTCGGTGCTGATAATTCCGTTCATAACGCCACTTTCTCTGATGATTTTAGTGAGCGCCCTTGTATCGATGCCGCAAATTCCGACAACATTTTGCGATTGCAAAAAGTCGTTTATATCTCCCTCACATCTAAAGTTTGATGGAAGTGCGCACCATTCTCTAACAATATAACCCGACAGGTAGCATTTATCAGACTCTTTATCAAAGGAGTTTACCCCATAATTCCCGATAAGGGGGAATGTTTGGGTTACGATTTGCCCAAAATAACTTGGGTCAGTCAAAGTTTCCTCATAACCCGTCATGCCCGTTGCGAACACGATTTCTCCTATTACAGTGCCTTCTTTACCCATGCTATAGCCAGAAAATTTCATTCCGTTAGCAAGATAAAGATAAGCCTTCTTTACACCATTTTCCATATTTTTTCTCCCATTCTACTTAGCGTTTACTGCGCCCATTATATCTTTAGTCATTCTAATCGCTTCACGTCTTGCTGCTTTTGCAAAATCTTTTTCATCGCAATTTTCTTTTTTATAAGCGCACATTATCGCTCTTGAAGAATTGACGATTGCACCAATCCCGTTTTTGTCAAACGCTTTTGCTACATCTTCTGCCGCTCCACCTTGCGCGCCATATCCTGGCACTAGAAAGAATGTTTGTGGCATTTTTTCACGCAAAGTTTCAAGCTGTTCTGGATATGTCGCGCCAACTACTGCACCAACTGCAGAGTAGCCGTATTTGCCCACAGTTTCCTCGCCCCATTTTTCGCACATTTGTCCCATTAATTCGTATACCGGCATTTCGCCGATGAATTTGTCTTGTAGTTCACCCGACGCTGGATTTGATGTTTTTACTAGCACAAAAATGCTTCTATCAAATTTTTTGCACACATCCAAAAGTGGATTTACCGTATCGCTTCCCATGTATCCATTTACAGTTAGTGAGTCCGAGTTAAACGGAGCTATGCTTTCTCCCTCTATATCAACTTTGCCCATATGTCCTGCTGCGTATGCTTCCATAGTAGGACCGATGTCATTTCTTTTTCCATCAGTAATTACATACATGCCTTTTTCTTTTGCGTACTGGATAGTTTTGTACAGAGTTTTTACTCCGTGATAACCATACATTTCATAGTATGCACATTGCGGTTTTACAGCTGGTACTACATCACAAAGCTCATCGATTAACGCTTTGTTAAACTCAAGTATCGCTTTTGCCGCTGCTTTTAACTTGTCATCATATTTTTTAAAAGCTTTCTCTTTTATAAATTCAGGTATAAATTCAAGTTTCGCATCTAGCCCCGCTACAACAGGACTGCCAGTGCTTTTTATCTTTTTAATCAGTAAATCCATGGACATATATAAACTCCTTTATTTCTTATCTTCAAAAACTTTGTTGCCATCTACGAATGTATATTTAACTTTTCCTAAAAGTTTTTTCCCTTTAAATATATAGTTTTTAGAGCGTGATGCCAATTTATTCGGATCGACTATCCATTCTTCGCTCAAATTTGCTATTGTGATATCTGCTTTTCCGCCAATTTTTAGTGCTCCAGCATCAATCCCAAGTAGTTTTGCAGGGTTTGATGACATAAGCTCAATCAACTTGTTTAGGCTGATATGCCCCGCCTCAACTAAGTATGTGTATGACGCTGCAAATGAAGTGTCCATTCCAACTACTCCGTTTGGCGCGTTGATAAAATCTCTTTTTTCATCTGGAGTATGGGGTGCGTGGTCTGTTACGATACAGTCAAACGTTCCGTCTTTCACCCCTTCTATGATTGCCGCTAAATCTTCGCTCTCTCTAAGCGGAGGATTCATGCGGTAGTCTGCATCCATTTTAAATATTTCGTCCTCAGTGAATACGAAGTATTGTGGGCAAGTTTCAGCTGTTACATTAGTTCCGTTTTTCTTAGCTGTGCGCACAATATCAGTCGAAAGTCTTGTAGAAACATGCGCTATATGCACTGCAGAATTGCTTGTTTTCGCTAACACTACTTCCCTTGCAGTTATGCTATCCTCGCTACTACGATGCATCCCTTTTAGCTTTAACTCTTTTGAAACTTTTCCTGTGTTTACAATTCCGTCTGCTACGATATCTAAATCCTCGCAATGCGAAATCAGTGGGAAGCCAAGTTTTTTTGTCCATTTTAACGCTTTTGTAAGTAACGCAGCATTTTTAACTGGTTTGCCGTCGTCACTCATTGCGATAACGCCTGCATTTTTAAGCTTATGGAAGTCCGAAAGCTCTCCACCGTCTAAGTTTTTTGTTATCGCACCACAGATGTATATTTTAGGCTTTGAATCTTTCGCTTTTTTATTAATATAATCAACAACTTTTTCGTTGTCTATAATTGGGTTTGTATTCGGCATACAAAGCAGAGATGTTATCCCACCTGCAACAGCTGAGTTGCCCCCTGTTATAATGTCCTCTTTGTGGATAAAACCTGGGTCACGCAAATGCACGTGCATGTCAACAAGCCCTGGGAAAACATGCAACCCGCTCGCATCGATAACGCTATCGACGCTCTCGCTTATGTTTTCTTCCATTTTTACGATTATCTCGTTTTCTATCAATATATCGCATACTCCCTCAAAATCCTCTGCTGGATTTACGATATAACCATTTTTAATTAATATACGCATGAGATCTTGTCCTTTCACTGAAATCATATGAGTAAAACTTTGCTTTCGTTTTCTTCAACTATAACTTTTACGCTCTCGCTTTTTGATGTTGGCAGATTTTTTCCGACAAAATCTGCTCTAATCGGAAGCTCCCTATGCCCTCTGTCAATGAGCACTGCAAGCTTTATCGCTTTAGGTCTCCCTTTGTGCATGATAGCATCAATCGCACTGCGCACGCTTCTTCCCGTGTACATAACATCATCGACTAGCACCACCGTTTTCCCCTCAATCTCAAAATTAATTTCAGAGATATCCTTATGCGTCTGGCTTACTTTAATGTCGTCGCGAAACATCGTGATATCAAGCAGTCCTACTGAGATTTTTTGTGACTCAACAGCTGAAATTTTCTCTCCAATTTTTTTGGCTAAGTTTTTACCGCCTGATAAAATCCCTAGTATCACCAAGTCTTTTGCGCCTTTGTTGTACTCGATTATCTCGTAAGATATTCTCGTAATCGCCCTGTTCACCGCATTTTCATCCAAAATTATTTTCTCTTGCAAAAATTTCACCTCCAAACACAAAAAACCGATAAACCACCCTAAGACAGTTTATCGGTTATACGTTAAGTATATATTGAGACAGATACTACAATTGTGCCTACTCAGAAAACCACCGTCTTTTTAGCCTCACGGGACTAAATTAAAGAGTACAGTTTTTTATTTAATTTATTACTTATAATTATACATGGTAAAATCAAATTTGTCCATAGGAAAAATGTAAAATATTTATGCAAAAGCAAAAATTCTTTGTTAACAATTCCCTTAAGCTAAATTAAAGCTTTGGAATGTAAAATCTTTTTTCTTGATTATCCCACATAAGTATAATGCGAATAGATATATTGCGATGCTTGCAATTATGCACAAATATAGGTTAAATGCGAAAAATAGTTTTGCAACCGTCACGCTGAGCCCCATGAATACTGCAGGAATTATAATCCATGCGAATATTTTAATTTCAAAATCCATTATGTTTATTAGTCGCCTAATGCTTGCAAATCCATTAAACAGCTCGCTTGCTATGATGATAAAAATATATCCCTGTATACCAAAAATAGGCAGCATCGTATAAATTAGCGCTATGCTTATCACTGTATCTGCGATATTTACCCCCACCACATACACCTGCTCATTTAACCCTTTTAGTATGGCATCGACTATTTCGTCAAAGTAGCTTATCAGCACCATCGGAGCAAAAACTCGGATAAATATTGCAGGCTCCTCGCTGCTGTATATCGCAACGCTGAGCTCAGTCGCAAACGCCCATAATACGCCACCCACACAAATCGCAAATAGTAACGTAATCTTAAAAATTGAGGAGATTATTTTATTGTTTGCTACTTTATTTTTGTGCACAGCATTTTCTGCAATTTCAGGCACTAAAAGCGAGCTGAATGCTCCAAGCAGAGCTGACGGAAAGAAAATAACCGGCATGACCATTCCCCTAATCATGCCATACTGACCCATTGCCATTTGTGTCGATGAACCCGAAGCTTTTAGTCCCCATGGAACGAGAACTTGCTTTATCATATTTAGTGCTGCTCTGATATACGAGCTTAGCGCAACCGGCACAGCTATTGAAAGCATACGCTTTGTAAGTTTAGGGTCGTGAGTGTCCTTGTTTTTATATTTTTTCTTGTCAATATAGTAAAGTATAGCGTTTGATAAAAACAAGAATACATCTGCGATTACTCCCGCTAGGATTACATAATTAATCATTTCCTGCAAACTTTGATTTGTGAACATGCTAAAAAATGCTACAATAAGTCCGATGCGTATAAACTGCTCGATTATATGCACAATTGAACTTACCGTAATTCTGCGAACCGCCATAAAGTAACCCGTGAACACCGATGTTACAGATAGGCATGGCAGTGTTAAGCATAACAAGTGCACGCTTTTTGGGTCTATCATAGAATCTAGCCAATCATAGGCGATGTAGTCTGCTGAAAAATAAAACAGCACAGAGGCGAGCAACCCAAAGCTAACAGCGTATAGCAGACATTTTTTCACAGCACTCCTAATTCCACTGTGGGAGTTCACCGCAAGTTCCTCCGCCACTAGCCTTGTTGTAGCGAGAACAATCCCCGATGTCGCTAGAGTCATAGCGAAAATGTATACGGAAATAAGCAGCTGAAATACACCAATTCCGTCGGAGCCAATTTTTCCCGAAACATACACATTCATCGCCATATGCACACCTTTTAGCACAATGGTTGTAAGGGTTAAAATCACCGCATTAAAAATAAATTTCTTGTTTTTTTGCATATCGTAAAATTCTCCGTTCCTATATCCTTTTAAATAAATATGAGAAAAACTGCGTGTTTATGCACAAAAACAGCGCTCTATACTCAACAAATTAACAAAAAATATTTGATTTTAACGCAATATGTGTTATAATACTTTTATGTAAGAAAGCGTAAAATAGATAAGGGGGTATATTATGGAAATTTTCCATATTATTATAGGAAGTATAGCGACTGTTTTTTTCCTTATTAGGTTTAAGTACACAAAGCTTGTGTACCAACTGCTTTTGGGGATTTGGACCCCACTCACTTTTTTGACATATGTGAGTGAAAACCAAACATTCCAGTTAATTCTGGGAGTTTCACAGTTAGTGATGTTTTTCTTGGTACTCATTTTCCTTTTCAGAGCGAGAAAAAAGCAAATGAGGGAGTATCTAAAACAACAAGAAGAGCTTGCAAAATCGCAAGAAGAGCAAGTTGATGTTGCTCAAGATGAAGAAACTTTATAATATATTAGGGAGGATATTTTAATGAATAGCGAAATAAAACAAGTAGCGCTTAGACTAAAAGGTTTGAGAGATATGTTGCACATTTCAGTTGAGGAAATGGCAAAAATCACTTCAGTATCGAGCGCTGAATACGAATCCTACGAAAGCGGAGAGAAAGATTTAAGCTTTG
The DNA here is from genome assembly GCA_964370225.1 of uncultured Oscillospiraceae bacterium. Taxonomy (GTDB): domain Bacteria; phylum Bacillota; class Clostridia; order Oscillospirales; family Ruminococcaceae; genus CAYJII01. The sequence goes on from CAYJII010000001.1 coordinate 191,381, forward strand.
CATTTTTATATAAATGCGCGAATAGAATGGGTGTCGACGTTAGCGAAATCGTTAAAGGCACAACTCCAAAGCTTAGCTCGTTTACTATTACTCGTAGCGGTGAGGGAACAAAAAAACATCGCCGTAGTGGTTTTGAGCACCACCATTTAGCTGATATGCTAAAAGATAGACTCGCTGAGCCTTATTTGATTGATGTAAAATATTCTGCAGAAGATGAAAAAAATCCGATAAAATTATCCACGCACAACGGGCAAGAGCTCAACTATATTTTAAAAGGTACGCTTAAAGTTATGGTTGGCACGCACGAAGAAGTGCTAAACGAGGGCGACAGCATTTATTATGACGCACTGACTCCACATGGTATGATTGCGATAAATGGCGGAGACTGTCAGTTTTTAGCTGTAGCTGTAAAAGGCACATATGATATCGATGTTGAGCCAAAACCAGTAGACGAAAAAACTGCTGTGAAACCTGAGCGCAAATATGACAAGCTGCTTTATAGCGAGTATGTAAAAGAGACTTATGACGAAAACAATGTGCTTTCAAATATCGAGTATGATATCCCTGATAGCTTTAACTTTGCATATGATGTAGTCGACAAATTAGCTGAAGAAAAACCTGAAAAAGTCGCTATGGTTTGGGAAAGCGTTGACCACGAAACTAAAAAATTCACTTTTAAAGATATTAGCACATACTCCTCAAAGGCTGCGAATTACTTTATGTCGCTTGGTATTAAAAAAGGCGATAAAGTTATGCTTGTAATGAAGCGCCACTACGAATTTTGGTTTGCGATTATCGCATTGCACAAAATCGGCGCGGTAACTATCCCTGCTACAAATCAGCTTATGGTTAAAGACTTTGTGTACAGATTTAATTCTGCTGGAGTCAAAGCGATTGTGTGTACAGCTGATGGCGATGTTTCACTCGCAGCTGATGCAGCATGTGCGGATAGTCCAACTGTTGAAATCAAACAAATGGTACATGGAGTTAAGGATGGCTGGGGCGATTTTATGGCTGGCGTGGAAGCTGCTTCTGCTGACTTTGTGTGTCCTGAAGAAAATAAAACTTCCAAAACTGACCCAATGCTTATGTACTTCACTTCTGGTACAACGGGCTACCCTAAAATCACAATCCAAAGCTATGCATATCCACTCGGACATGTAGTTACAGCGAGACATTGGCATAATGTTGACCCTGATGGACTGCATTTTACAGTGTCGGATACTGGTTGGGCGAAATCAATGTGGGGTAAACTATACGGCCAGTGGCTATGTGAAGCAGCAGTTTTCACATATGACTTCGATAGATTTGATGCGGACGATATCCTAAAAATGTTCGCTAAGCACCAAATCACAACTTTCTGTGCTCCTCCTACAATGTTTAGAATGTTCATAAAATGTGATTTGAGCAAATATGACTTATCTTCACTAAAATACACTTGTATCGCTGGCGAAGCGCTAAACCCAGAAGTTTATAACCAATTCTTAAAGCACACTGGGCTTAAAATGATGGAAGGTTTTGGCCAAACTGAAACTACATTAACCATCGCAAACTTATTTGGCATGGAGCCAAAACCAGGATCGATGGGTAAACCAAATCCACAGTATCAACTTGGATTAATTGACAACGACGGCAACGAAGTAAATGCTGGCGATGTTGGCGAAATCGTAATTTACACTAATGAAGGCACTCCTTGCGGAATGTTCTCCGGCTACTATCAAGCTGAAGAGCAAACCAAATCTGTGTGGGATAACGGAGTTTATCATACAGGCGATATGGCTTGGCGTGATGAGGACGGATATTTCTGGTATGTTAGCCGTAAAGATGACATCATTAAATCCAGCGGATATCGCATTGGTCCATTCGAGATAGAGAGCGTGCTTATGGAGCTTCCATATGTGCTAGAGTGTGCAGTTACAGGTGTCCCTGATGAAGTGCGCGGTCAACTCGTTAAAGCGACAATAGTACTAGTTTCTGGTACAGACGCTACCGATGAGCTTAAAAAAGAAATTCAAGAGTATGTAAAAGCGCATACAGCGCCATACAAATACCCTAGAATTATCGAATTTGTTACAGAACTACCAAAAACTATAAGCGGTAAAATCAGACGTGTTGAGCTGAGAGAAGAGAAAAAATAATAATAAAACTGCATAAAGAAAAAAAGAAGCTGTCACTATAGTGACAGCTTCTTTTTTTATAGTATACTCATTTTCTTCAAACAAACTACTGATGATTATGGAGCGCATTATATATATAGTTGCCCCGTAAATTTGCGAGCGTTTTCGCAAATTGCTGCGAAATCACCTGCTTTTACAAAATCTGGCTTTATCAGCTTATCTCCCACACCAACTCCACAAATTCCAGTTTGCATGAACTCTCTAATATTATTTTCATCTACTCCGCCCACTGCAAGCATCGGGATATGCTTTAGCGGTGCTTTTATCGCCTTGATGTAGTTTACACCTAAATTTCCAGCTGGAAACAGCTTAACAAAATCTGCACCATAAGAATATGCACTCGCCACTTCTGTCGGCGTGAACGCACCAGGCAGTGACACTAACTTTTTTTCATTCGTGTATCTTATGATTTCAGCGTCTGTATGTGGCGAAATTATATATTTTGCTCCAGCTGAATAAGCAGCCTCGCATTGTTCTTTGCTCATAACAGTACCAGCACCTATTAACATTTTTCCGCCAAAATTTTTATTTAGCATCTCTATCAGTTTTGGTGTTGTTATAAGGTTTTCGCTATCCGTTTGGTCAAACGTCACCTCAAGCAGTCTCACTCCACCATCAAACAAGGCTGCGGCAACATCACAAATATTCACATCATTAAGCCCTCGTGCTATCGCAATAAGTTTGTGCTCTTTTATAAAATCTATGCTCTGCGCTTTCATGGTGCACCCCCAAAATTTATTCGATTTCCTCTGTTATTTCTTCTTGAACATCGCTTGTTATCGGGATTTGTACTGCTGATTTCGAATTTTTCTTTGTATAAATCGACGCTCCAACGAGAACAGTCAGCGGAACCGCAACAAGAATACCGATGCTTCCTACTACCGCTTGTATTACTTCCACAATAATCATTTCGAGATTTAGGATTATGAGCATGTTTCTGTTGTTTGCTACAAACAATAATATTACTGCAAGCGAGCTTCCCACATATGCCAAAATTAAGGTGTTTGTCATCGTGCCAATCATGTCGCGCCCTATATTCATTCCCGAACGCACTAATTGTTTGAACGAGCGCACTTCCATTTGCTCTGCAAGCTCTGTTAGCGATGAGGATATGGACATTGCTACGTCCATGACCGCCCCAAGCGACCCTATTAATATAGCGCTCCATACTAACGCTATTAAATCTAGCGAAACTCCGTTTTCTAGCATAGTGAGAAAAATGTAATCTTGGTCGACTACACCTGAAATTCCAAGCCATGTATTTACCGAAAACGCTACTATCCCTGCAACCAAAATCCCAAATGAGTTGCCTAAGATGGCGCATAGAGATTTCGTGTTAAAGCCATTTAGGATTAATAGGTTTGAGAATATTATGAATAGCATAATGATTATTGTAGCTACATAAATATTAAATCCTGTTAGTATCAGCGGTACATATACTAAAAATATTGCGCCAATGGTAATCGCAAGCGAAGTCACCGCAGCTACGCCTTTCAGTCTACCGATAATCAATATCAACAGCACAAAAATACCGATTAATATTGCTACTTGAGCGATTTTATTCTCACCTGTGTAATACCAATCCGTTGTACTGCTCGCACCAACTACTAGCTCTGAATCCGAAACTAAAATAGCGTCACCCACCTCAACTTGGTCAGGTATAGGCAGATAAAGCTCGTCTATCGATTGTGTCATTTCTATGATTTTGCCCTCGTTTTCACCCGAGGTAATTTCTGCTGTGAAGATAACTTCCGTTACTTGAACAAATTCGCTAGGCGAAACTATATTTACAGCAATAATTTCTTTAACAACCGCAGTGTCCACGTTTAAATCCATAATTTGATTTTGTTCGCTTGCTTCTTCGCTGATTTTCTCTGAGTAGTTTGTAACCATAATGTTCGCCACAAGCACTGCAGCAATTGCAACAATCGCTACAATTATCGGTATGACTATATTATTTATTCTTTCTTTACCTTTATTTTCCAATGTTCTCTCCCCTAATTAAAAAAGGGGAATTACTTCCCCTTTTTCTTATTAATTTAGTTTTCTTTAATAAAATCCGCAATATCAATTATAACTTGCTCATCAACATTATTCGCGATATTGTAGTCTTCTATACTTTGCTCTTGACTTGCCATAAATAAATGATTGAGCCCCTCATATTCTATAAACTCAACATTTGTATTTCCGTCTAATAATTCTTGCCACAAAACAAAATCTTCCTCCACTTTAACTTGGAAGTCTTCACTTCCTTGTATAATTAAAGCTGGACAATTAATGTTTTTTGCAATGTCTTCGCCAGTCACTTGGTTTAAGCTGTACCAGTAATTTTCTGGCTGTCCTAACACCAGCTCATTTGGGTCATCCTCTGCAGCTTTAATTTTCTCAATCTCTAATTCAAGCGCATTAAGTTGCTCGTCTCTCTCATCACCCGTAATCCCAGCTGCATCAAGTGCGTCGACACTTTGGTCATACATGATGTACTCAAGCTTTCTTGGCGATCCAGCTAAGGAAACAAACCCTTCTACGTCCTCGTTATTTTCTGCCAAATATGGCGATAACATCCCGCCAAAACTATGCCCTAATAAGAATACCTCGCCCAATCTTTCGTCGTCATTTGCAATTTCAACTACAGTATTTACATCATCGAGCACTTCTGATTGCACCGTAAGTTCACTTACCGAGTTTGGTACGAGTGGATAAAATCTGTCGTCATATCGAATCGAAGCAATCCCCTGTTTTGCAAGTCCATGTGCGATATCACGGTAAACTGCATTTTCAGATGTCCCAATCACTCCATCCATACCTTGTGGTCCCGAGCCAGAAATGATAATTGCTACATCGGGATTTTCCACACCTGTTGGTATCGTGAGTCTTCCTTGCATCGTGATATCTCCAGCGCTGATTTCGATTGCTTCTTCTGTGAAGTCGTCGTTTGTCACAACCTCAGGTGAAAGCGGTAATTTTGTTATGAAAAAGCCTACCACGATATTGTCATGCGTATACGTGATTAAGAACAACAGGTTCATTGTTGATGCAGGCACTACTACTTGCATCACTTCGTTTGTACCTTCCATCGTCGCATAAAATTCTGTCGGCTCTTTGATGTTTTCATTTGTCACAAGTGAAACTAAAATTTCGTCCAAAGTTTCTGTCGAAATTCCATTTTTTATCTCATCGCTCCCCATATCGATTAAAGTTGAGTATTCGCCTTGCAAAAATTCCTCGATAATAGTGCGTGAAAATTCTTCAAGTTCTGCGCCTCTTTCTTCGGAAACGGGTGTAGCTACACAAGAAGTTAGTGTGAATGCTAAAATAATTGCTACGAGTAAAACTGCGATAATTCTTTTCATATTAATCTCCATTTATCCATCGATTTGGCGCGCTAAGAACACTGGGTTTAAGCTATAAGTCATCGCCACTTCTCTTGTAATTAGTCCGTCATTATATAGTTTTAGTATGCTAGCATCCATGCTCATCATTCCCTCCGCCGACGAAGACTGAATAATAGAATTGATTTGATGTGTTCTACCGTCTCGGATAAGAGTTCTTATCGCATTATTACAGTGCATCACTTCAAACACCGGGCGCACTTGACCATCTATAGTTGGTACTAACTGCTGGCAAACTACAGTTTGCAGCGCCATCGAAAGTTGCATACGGATTTGATTTTGTTGTGTCGACTCAAATGTGTCCACTAACCTGTCAATTGAGTTTGCAGCGCCCAATGTATGCAGCGCGGAAAAAACAAGATGTCCTGTTTCTGCTGCTGTCAAAGCAATATTTATCGCCTCAGAATCACGAAGCTCCCCTATAAGTATAACGTCTGGGCTTTGTCTTAATGCAGCACGCAACGCTACAGGGTAACTACCTGTGTCAAGCGAAATTTCACGCTGGCTTATGATGGAGTTTTTATGCCCATGCAAGTACTCGATTGGATCCTCTAGCGTGATTATATGAGTTTCGCGCTCGTTATTAATTTTATCAAGGATACAGGTTAGCGTTGTTGTCTTACCACTAAACGATGTCCCCGTAACCAAAACAAGCCCTCTTTGCATTTTGCTCAAATTCAGAATATCGCTCGGTATATGGAGCTCCTCTGGATTTGGTAGCGAGAACGCAACAACACGAATAACTGCTGCAAAAGAGCCACGTTGTCTATACGCGTTTATACGAAAGCGTGACACGCCTTTTATAGCGAAGGAAAAGTCGTCGTCCCCTCTTTCAAAAAGAGTTTCCATATCACGGCGTGCTATTTTGTAGATACCTTGAATAATATCCTCAGTATCCTGTGGCAGCACACGCGACGAGTCGAAACTAAAAATTCTGTGGTTTGCCTTATAGCTTATTGGTCTCCCCGCTACAATAAAAATATCTGCAGCTTGCTTGTCTACCATTTCTTTTAACAGTTGCTCCACATTAATTTTTTCTGCGCTATTCACTTGATTTTCCATAACAATCTCCATTCTACCACTGTCTGTATTTTTATACGGTATGTTTTTATCTTTACTGCGCAATGTCCGCTACTAACTGCCAACTAAGTCGACTCAAACCCTCGGACATATCTTCTGGCACACCTATTTTTACATAATAATATTTATTTTCGTCAACAAATGATTTGTACTCCACTATTTTCCCATCAAAGCTATCGTCTTCTACTACGATATAGCTAGTATTAAACAGTGCGTCCTCCAAATCTTCATATGGCGTAATTTCACAAATTTCATAAAGCTCAAATAAGAGTTGTTCTGCTTGTGCGTCACCCTCATATTGCTTAACTATCGCGTCTGCAGTCATCTGCGTCAATCTTTGGTCTGTGCGCGCAGAAGACAGTATCAGTATCGAAAACGATGTGAGCAGCAATATCGTGAAAAAGGTTATAAGAGATACTATGCCCACACTTACAGCCGAATTTTTCTTGTTATATTCAATATTTTTTCTTTTCAAGCGGACATCTCCTCTCTAAAATTTTATGCTCCCAAGAAATGCTTAACCTCTAGCAGTTCAAAAAACACCCTGTCATCTGACTGCACTATTATTGTTGCATTTACCATTTCCTCAGAATTGTCCATCGATATGCTAAGTATGTATTTTTGCAAACTTTCGTCCTCTACCACTTGCCAAAACTCGTCGTAATAAATCTCCACAAGGTCATCTTGTATGCTCGCACCGCCTAAGCATTCTGCGATTTTTTCACTATCTCCATCAAAAGCTTTTACCACTTCCGCCGCATTGGAGGCTTCCGTCATCGCTACGGATAACTCATTACTTCTTGTACTATCTAAGTGCCCGCTCACAAATAAATTCACACAAATAGCTGCGGCAATTACAAAGAATAAGCAGTTTATTATTAGCTCAATTAAAAAGTATGCGGTTTTTTTATTGCTCTGTATCTCCATTATGCAGCCCCCTCTTCTTGGCATTCCAAATAAACTTTAGAATGGTAGGTGCTGCCGTTTACCGTTACGACATTCAAATGTAATATCCCACTGTCATCCAGCTCAAAAAACATCTCGCTTAACGGCATTATGTTTTGCCCCATATTAGGGATTAGCTCAACCCCTTCGGACAGAACAGCCTCGCATAAAAATCCATTTTCTATATATACCCATGTGTTAAATGTGTATTCTCCATATCGTTCTGTGATGACTAAGGCATCTACTCCGTTAAACTCATCTATCGCAACAGAATTTAGCTGCTCGCTCTGTCTTATCTTTTGCGTGAGATAGAGCGCCGATGTCCTAACATCATAGTTTGCTTGTGAAATTTCTACTGTATTTGAGTATACATTAGCCCCGATGATTGCAAGCAGCAACGAGCTTAATGTGTATGCAAAAAATAATGTAAACACCATAAAGGTGTCAGCCAGTGGTCTTTTTATTCCATTCACGCTCATCACTCCTTAAATAAAATTTCGTATTAATTTGACGGTATGTAAAACACGTCGATTTCAGGCAGTATATTGCCACCCTGATTTTGATAGTGGACAACATAATCATCATCAAAGTATAATCCATAATTTCGCTCAAGGTACTGCAAATCTGGCGGATATGCCCCCTCGATAACATAGCATTGTATCGCACTACGCCTAACTGAGTTTTCTAACAAGTTAAGCTGCTCATCGCTTATCGTGCCTGTTAATGAATTTAATAAAATCAGTACTGTAACAATAATCCCCGCAAACATTAATAGCGACCAAAAAAGCGAGCTTTTCGTAATTGAAGCGACTTTGCTTTTTATTGGATTTTTCACTTAAATCCCCTCCTACATGCCTGTTAAAATACCTGTTAAAGGCAGCATAACCGAGAGCATTACCATTGCCATCATGATACAAAGTATCGCTACAAGCACAGGCTCGATTATCGAAAGTAGTTTTTGCGTTAATCTTTGTGTATTTTCAAAATATTTATCTGCAAGGTCTGCGAGCATTTCGCTAGATGCACCACTACGTATTCCAGCAGTGATAACACCATTATAGCTGCTATCAAACATTTCGCTTTCTATCAATGAATCCGCTAAGCTTTTCCCTTTCACAAGGCTATCCTTGATAAAACTGATTTTTTGACGTGGTTTTTCTCCGTCAATAATCATATGGGAAAACTCCACTGCGCTGACAGTATCAAGTCCGCCTGCGAGCATTAGTGACATGGAAAACGCAAATCTATTCGCACTTTCCGCAGCCGAGATTTTTTTAGTGAATGGGGATTTTTGATATAGCTCAACAAAAAATTTCTTGCCTTTTTTTGTTTGCTTTAGTATAACAAACGCCAAGATAATAGCAATTAGAATTATCCCCACTGTCATCGCTGAATTGTTGAGAACTTGCCCAAAATCAAGCAAAAATGACGCAACAGAATTAAGCGCAAGTCCCAGTTGAGCAAAGACTTGCTCGAACACAGGCATTACTTGCACGAGTATTACAAAAATAACTACTAACACCATCCCAGCCATGCAAAACGGGTATGTAATTGACGAGCGCAAAGCTTGTGAAAGCGAATCCCTATTCTTATAGTAATCGGATATCGCCATATAAACTTCTTCGCTTCGACCTGTTTTTTCACCCATCTCAATCATTTTGATTACGTATTCTGGAAAGCATCCCACCTGAGTTAGCGCTTTTGATAAGAAGTTCCCCTGTGCAACAATGTCGCACATATCATCAAATAAATCTTTCATTTTATCGGTAGCATGCTCGTGCATTATGCTCAAGCTCTCCCAAGTAGCAATTCCATTTTTCGAAAACATGTGCATCTGCTCAAAAACAATTGAAATTTCTGCTGCAGAAAGCATTTTATACTTCGGTTTTATTGCTGTCTTTTCCTGTGTTTGCATATAACCATTCCTCTCCGCTTATGACCCTTCATGAAAAGTTAACTCTTCTTAATAAAAGTATAGTGCATTATAATTTTCACCATCACCGATATACTCCATAATATCGGGGCTTGAACTTCCAGTGGAGGCAAAAGTAGGATCCATTAGCACCCACTCACTCCCGTTAAACTGGATAACATTGCTAATCCAGCCAGTTTCCTCGGTATAAACGCTTATCCACGCGTGATACACCTTGCCTGCATATCCCAGCACAAGCTGCGTCGGAATATTTTGCGAGCGCAACATTGCTGTCATAAGCACCGCATAATCAAAGCAAATCCCCTTTCGCGTTGTCAGAGTTGTATCAATATTTGGGATATAAAAAGTTTTCTGTGTTTCTGCAAATTCATAATCATAAGAAACATTTCCGATTACATAATTGTATATATTCTCAAGTGCTTCCAAATCTGTGTTAGCACTTCTTGCTAACTCTTCCCCTAAAGAAACTGCCTGTGAGCTCTGTGTGAAGTTCACATATTGGCTGGGGTATAAAAACGGGCCAAACTGGTTTTCAAGTGTCACAGAAAAATTCGCAGTGTCGACTATCGCATATTTTGTGCCCGATATATTTTCGTTAATCGTAACAGTATAATCCCCACTTCCAGAAGAAAGTGGAAATGGCACAAAATCGTCGCCTGCATTTAAATCATAATTATACGGTTCGCCACCATTATATTTAACCTGCATCTTCACCTTGCTCGCTGTGCCCGTATATTTTACCATGATATAACCCTGTGCCGCATTCGAAACATCAATCTGCGAGGCGCTCCCTCCCATAACGTTTACTCCATCAGCAGTTGCAGTTAAAACAACTGGGGTCGAATCTCTTGTGCCTACCGTTGTAGTATCGATTTCAATGTCGCCTGAAGGCTGGCTAGGATCACTCACGTCTCCTGTGGGCAATTCCACATCACATGATGTAACCAAAGCGGATAAAAATATCATTAAGGTAAAAACGGCAAAGTGTTTAAACATTCGTCGTTTCATTCATCTCGTTCCCTTCGCTATCCGATAATTTTCGGACATTATGCTGTTCGCTCATATATTATTAATTATACCACAGCACCCAGTAATATACAAATGTTTTTTTTGTGAACAAATCGCAAAACATCTATGCCACGCCTATCTATTTGTTAAAATAATGTAGCAAATATACTTGCTATTTGCTACATTATTTGCTATAATTTAAAAAATAGGTTGTAGAGGTGAAATAATGGCTGCTGTAAAAATATACACATTAGGCGAATTCAAGATATTTGCCGGCGAAATTGATGTAACTGATATCATGAAATCTTCCCCAAAAAAACTTTTATTGCTGCAATATCTCATAATCAACAAATCCGAGCCATTGCCTATTGATAAGTTAGTGGAGCTACTATGGTCTCAACCAGGAGAAATAGGGCATAAAAACACATTAAAAACCCTAGTAAGCAGGCTTAGAGTTGATTTAGAAAAATATTCGCTTGGCGATGCTATCATCACCGTTAACGGCACTTATGCTTGGAACGATACTATGAATTGCTATGTGGATATATATGCACTAGAAGAATATTATACCGAGCTTGTGAATGTAACTACTCTTAAAAAAGGAAACCGTAAGAAATTTGAGGAAGTACTTGAGCTATATAGCGATGATTTACTCTCGCTTTCAAACATCACTCAGTACATTACCTCAAATGTTTTATATTATAAAGATTTATACATTAGTTTAGTTTCAAGATATGTTTTCTTGCTTAAAGAAGACAAAAAGTACGATAAAATTATCGAGGTATGTAAAAAAGCCTTGATATTAAACTCATATAACTCCATGCTAAATCTGGAGCTAAAATCTGCTCTGTTGAGCAAAAACCAAAGCTTTGACACTACTCAAAAGGGCGATAGCTCAAGCGAAGAAGTTCTTATGATGTATAAAAACTTGCTTCATAGGGAACAAATTTTGGAAGATGATATTGAGATTATCTACAAAGAGCTTTCTGAGTATGAAGAGGAAAAAGGCGCTTTTTATTGCGAATACTCCATATTTAAGGAGATATATTCGCTTCATATGCGCAATCTTAAGCGTTTAGGTTCAGTAATGTTTTTAGCGCTAATCACAATAAAACCAAAAGATTCCGAATACGCGCAAATTGAAAAAACAAATTTTGCCATGAAAAATTTACGTTCTATTCTGCAAAATAATTTACGCAGTGGCGATACAATATGTAAGTACAATTCCACACAATGCGCATCACTATTGCCACTGATTGACAATTACGAAATTGCTACAATGGTTTTAGAGCGACTAAAAGAAAAATTCGACGAAAACACTGCTAACTCTGATTTTATATTTGAGTTTGAGCTTATACGACTAGACGATACTACATCGGAAGAAATTAATATTTAACGAATATGTTAATTGAAAGGGGGATGATTATGAATAATATTGAGATTTACATTTTAGGTGAACTTAGAATGATAGTTGACGGCGAAGACATAACAAGCAAAATGAAAAACTCCCCGAAAAAGACACTTTTGTTAGAATATTTGCTTATTAATAAAAACCGCCCTGTTACCACTGGAACTTTAGTTGATGTTTTGTGGAATGGAAAAGACGATCTTAACCTTGAGAACACATTAAAAACTCTTGTTAGTCGCTTGCGGAAAGATTTATCCGACTGCGGTTTAGACAAGGCGATTGTTACAAAGCGCGGTGCATACATGTGGAATCCCGATCTCGACTGTTCCATTGACCTGTATAAATTCGAGGATTTATGCGCTAAAATGGCTGCTGTTGACGAATTAGGCGATGATGATAAAAAAGATTTTGACGAGATACTGTTTTTATATAGTGATGGGTTATTATCAAACTCGGGACTTAATTCATGGATTGCGCCTAAAACTTATTACTATCAAGATTTGTACCTTAAAACAGTGTACAGATATATTGATTTGCTCAAAAACAAAGATTTACACAGCGATATCATTAGAGTTTGCAAAATCGCACTGGAAATTGACGCTTTTGACACAAAATTAAATCTTGAACTAATGAACACTTTACTCAAAATTGGGAAAAGCAAAGAAGCTCTTGCTCAATATCAAAACATCACCGACTTAAATTACACTTATATGGGCACAAAACCACCTGAAGAAATTTTGGAGTTTTATAAAGTTTTGCTTATGAACGAGCAAAACGAAGAAACTAATATAGAGGATATCTACCACGAACTTACAACTGACGAAGAGGAAGACCTCGGAGCATACGTGTGTGAATATGCCATATTTAAAGATATTTACAGGCTATATATGCGAAATTTAAAACGTCTTGACACCACAATGTTTTTAGGAATTTGCAGCATAAAATCCATCAATCGAGGCGAGATGAACCCGCTCGAGTTAGATGCGGCTATGCGAAAACTAAAAGATTTGCTTGTGGATAATTTACGAAACGGCGACACTGTTTCAAGATATAGCTTAAATCAGTTTGCGCTACTTTTGCCAAGTATCGATAATTACGAAATCGGCAGAATGGTCATGAAGCGACTACAAAATCTATTTTATGCTGATGGCGATAATTCAAGATATAATTTTGACTTCCGCTTATTGGAGATGAACTCTGCAAGCGATGACAAAATAGTAAAAAAAACTAGCTAACCCTTATCTATAAAATAAAGCGATGTGATTACCTTTCGGTTCTCACATCGCTTTTTATCGTTCACATTATTTTATCCGTTCGCAATCGGTTTCATAGTTGGGAATAATAGTACATCTCTTATCGATGCGCTATCAGTAAGCAGCATAACAAGTCTATCCACACCAATTCCAAGTCCGCCTGTTGGAGGCATACCATATTCTAACGCTGTCAAGAAATCCTCGTCCATGTCATTAGCTTCATCATCTCCAGCATTTTTTAGCTCAACTTGATGCATAAATCTTCCTCTTTGGTCAATCGGGTCATTAAGTTCGCTAAATGCGTTCGCATGCTCTCTTGCAATAACAAAAAGCTCAAATCTCTCGGTATAATTCGGGTCACTTGGTTTTCTTTTTGCAAGTGGAGAAATTTCAACTGGATGCTCTGTCACAAAAGTAGGTTGAATTAGATGCTCTTCTGCGTATTTTTCGAAGAAGAAGTTTAAAATGTCGCCTTTTTTGTGATGCGCTTCAAATTCAATATGGTGTTCTTTTGCTAGCGCTTTTGCAGCTTCGTCATCTGCGATTTGTGCAAAGTCGATATTTGCATATTTTTTCACCGCATCAAGCATACTAATTCTTTCGAATGGTTTGCTTAAGTCAATGTCATACTCACCATATTTAATTTGCATCGTGCCAAGAACTTCTTGCGCTACATGCTTGATTAAATTTTCAGTTAAGTTCATCATACCTTCAAAGTCAGTATACGCTTGGTATAATTCAAGCATAGTAAACTCAGGGTTGTGTCTAATCGAAATACCCTCATTTCTGAAAACTCTGCTCATTTCATAAACTCTGTCAAAACCGCCTACAATCAGACGTTTTAGGTAAAGCTCAAGCGAAATTCTTAGATGCATGTCTAGTCCTAGTGCATTGTGTTGTGTGTTAAACGGTCTAGCCGCTGCCCCACCCGCAACTGTTTGCAACACAGGAGTTTCCACTTCTAAAAATCCGTTGTTATCTAAGTAATTTCTAATTTCTCTGATAATCAGACTGCGTTTTACGAAAGTATCCTTAACATCAGGGTTAACAATCAAATCAACATATCTTTGGCGATATCTCATCTCAGTATCTTTTAGTCCATGCCATTTTTCTGGCAAAGGTAAAAGCGATTTTGTTAGCAAAGTAACATCCGATGCTTTAATCGAAATTTGGCCTTTTTGAGTTTTGAACACTTCGCCTTCGATTCCGATAATATCTCCGATATCAAATTTTAGGAATTTTTCGTAATTTTCATCGCCCAATCTATCTTTTCTAACATAAGACTGCACTCTTCCAGAGTTGTCGCTGATATCGATGAATGAAGCTTTGCCCATTCCTCTTTTTGACATCATACGCCCTGCTACTTTAACGATAGTTCCCTCATATTTTTCGAAATTTTCGTTGATATCTTTTGCATAAGTATCTACATCAAATTTAGTTATCTCAAATGGATTTTCTCCGCTTTCTTGCAGTGACGCTAATTTATCGCGACGCACCTGCAAAATTTCGCTTAAATCCAAATTTTGTTCTTCTTGCGCATTTAATACGTTGTTGTTTTCCATTTTCACTTCTCCTTATTATTATGAAAACAAATAATTGCTACTATAATTTTAAATGTCCTATTTGCTCGTCGAAAAAAGCAAAATAGGACAAAAATATCAGTTTAGTATATTATTTCGTGATTTCGAGTATTTCATATTGTACGATCCCAGACGGAACTTCTGCATTAACAATTTCCCCTGCTTTATGTCCGATTAAAGCTAGCCCCACTGGAGACTCATCGGAAATTTTCTTTTTAAGGGGAGATGCTTCTGTCGAGCCGACAATCTTATATGTGTCTTCTTTTTCATTTTTCAGGTTCTTAATTCTTACAGTTGACCCTAAAGAAACCACATCAGTAGAAATATCTTCGTCACTTACAACTATTACGTCAATAAGCAAATTTTCAATTTCAATTACTCTTGTCTCTACCATTGCTTGTTCATTTTTTGCTTCATCATATTCACTATTCTCTGATAAGTCACCAAAAGAAAGTGCTGTCTTTATTTTCTCTGAAACTTCTTTTCTTCTAACAAGTTTTAAATGTTCCAGTTCATTTTGTAAGGCTTCTAGGCCTTCTTTAGTCATTTTAGCTTGCTTTAACGCCATGGGATTACCTCCAAATTTTACATGTCTTAAATATTAGCTATGATTTTATTCCCTTTAAATAGGTCTATAATATTATAATTATAGTAAAAAACCTCTCCTGTGTCAACTATTATTTTAATTATTGCCTAATTTATTTGAGAAATTATTGGAAAAATCTGAAATATACTCACCATTATACATAACTTTTGTCTGCTCAATAAAATTGTTATCATATCCATATTCGTTAACAAGCGCGCATAAAAACTGATACTCATCAACATCGCTTGGGATATGCCTGCTTATCGACTTTATGGGCATCGCAGTAAAATTTGTATAGCTATGATCCGATATAATATTGGCATTTTGTCCACCTACATAAATCGCATTTACATCTTTGCTTTCTAATAGATTATCATTTTTCGGGGATACAATAAGCGCAATTTCCTTAAGATTGTGCAAATAATTTGTCACAACAAGCGCAATCCCGTTATTATTTAAAATTTTCTTTGCGATTTTATTATACTTTTTCCTATTAAGTGTCACCACAGTAATGTTAGAAAAATGCTTTGCTAACAGTGCTAGATATTTTGTTTCCTCACATTTTATGTCAAATAGTACAACCTTTTTCTTTGCAATTTTGTTTTTTTCCGCCGCAAAACTTAGCGCGCTGGATAGCATTTCATACATCAAATTTTCGCTGAGCACAGTATTTTTAGGTGGCATAATCTTTTTATTATCTGCAATCGTCACGCCTTTGCCTAATAAAAACTCTGATTTTCTTCCCATCAATAACGCTGTGATCTTCTTAAACTTCACTACTGGTTTTTTTACCCGAATTATATTAAAAGAAAATTTTGGGGTCTGCACCATTTGCAGCGAATACGCTTTAGTCGTAAGCCTCTTAAATAAACCTTTGACATTATTCTTAATAATAATGGTAAACATGTAAACACTTCCTTTGTATATTACTGATTAACAATGAATATGCAGCTTTTTTTCTCAAAATACCTATTTTCATAGAAAAATAAGTTTTCTTCAAAAATACACTTTCAATTTTGCGGAAAATTTGTTATAATATAGCTTAACTAATTTTATAAGATAATAGCACGTTTGCGATATAGCTTTGCAAAGTGCGATTGATAAGACAAGGAGCATGATTATGAGCAATAAAGGGAAATATTATCTCACTACAGCGATTGCGTACACTTCAAAGAAGCCGCATATCGGTAACACTTACGAGGCTATTCTTGCGGATGCTATCGCAAGATACCGCAAACTTATGGGATACGATGTATTTTACATGACTGGTACAGACGAACATGGGCAAAAAATCGAGGAGCTTGCAAAAGAAGCAAACATCTCTCCTCAAGCTTATGTTGATGGTATCGCAGCACAAATTAAAGGCATCTGGGACTTGATGGACTGTGATTACGACAAATTTATTAGAACAACTGATATCGAGCATAAAACAATAGTTAAAAAAATATTCAAAAAGCTATATGATAAAGGCGATATCTACAAAGATGAGTACGAAGGACTTTACTGCACACCATGTGAATCTTTCTGGACACAAAGCCAACTTGTTGACGAATGTTGCCCTGACTGCGGACGCCCTGTTGCTAAAACTAAAGAGGAAGCGTATTTCTTTAAAATGAGCAAATATGCGGACAGGCTGATGAAGCATATGGAGGAAAATCCTGATTTCATCGTGCCAGAGTCACGTAAAAAAGAGATGGTAAACAACTTCTTAATCCCTGGACTACAAGATTTATGTGTGTCAAGAACTTCATTCACTTGGGGTATCGGCGTCGACTTTGACCCTAAACATGTAATCTATGTTTGGATTGATGCGCTCACAAATTACATCACTGGTATTGGCTATGACCCTGACGGCTCGAGCGAACAATTTAATAAATTGTGGCCTTGCGATGTTCATGTAATCGGAAAAGATATCCTACGTTTCCATACAATCTACTGGCCTATCATGCTTATGGCGCTTGATATCGAGCTTCCTAAGCAAATTCTTGGTCACCCATGGCTACTATTTGCTAACGATAAAATGAGCAAATCAAAAGGCAATGTTATTTACGCTGATGATTTAGCTGAGCTGTTCGGTGTAGACGCTACAAGATACTACTCACTAAAAGAAATGCCATTTTATTCCGACGGCAGCATAACTTATGAAAATGTTATCGCAAGGTTTAACTCCGATTTAGCAAACACACTTGGAAACCTCGTTAATCGTACAGTTGCGATGTCTAATAAATATTTCGATGGCGAAGTAAAAAACACAGGAGCTGCGGGTGAGTTTGACGAAGAACTGATTGCTATTTGTAAAGATGGCGTTAAACAATACATTGAGTTGATGGATAAACACATGGTAAGCGACGCAATCGAGGTCGTGATGAATATTCTAAGACGCTCGAATAAATACATCGATGAGACTGCTCCATGGGTGCTGGCAAAAGATGAGACTCAAAGCGACAGACTTAAAACTGTTCTATACAATTTACTCGAGAGCATTAGATTTTGTGCGGTGTTACTGCTACCAATTATCCCTAAAACTTCGGCTGAAATTTTCAGACAAATTAACTCCGATGTTACTACCATCGCATCACTTGAAGAATTCGGAAGCTTAAAAGAAGGCAAAGTGGCACAAGCTACACCGCTGTTTAATCGTTTGGATGCTGAGAAAAAATTAGCGGAAATCGCAGAAAAATTCAAGGCAGAAGAAGCCGCTG
>CAYJII010000001.1:209544-217002 GCA_964370225.1 uncultured Oscillospiraceae bacterium
GCTGAAACAGAAGAAAACGCAAATGTTTGCATCGGCATCGAAGACTTCCAAAAAGTCGAGTTGCGAGTTTGTAAAGTACAAGGTTGCGAGCGCGTGAAAAAATCCGACAAACTACTTTGCTTGCAGTTATTTGACGGAAAAGGTGACCGACAAGTAGTTTCTGGTATTGCAGAATATTACGAGCCACAGGATTTAATTGGTAAAAGCGTAATTGTTGTTGCTAACCTTAAACCGGTTAAGCTCAGAGGTGTTGAAAGTAACGGCATGATTTTGGCAGCAGATGCAAAAGATGGCGTTCGTGTAATCTTTGTAGATGGAGACATAGACGCAGGTAGCACTGTTAGATAAGTATATTTATGAGGGGAAATTTATAACAATTTCCCCTCATACTTCATATTGGCGATATCTTTTTTATGCATTGTGCAAAAATGAAATGAAGTGCGAGAAATAGAGAAAAACAAAGAGAAATCAAGAGAAATCAAGAGATATGGAGATGTATTTTAAAATAAAGGGTTAAAAAGGCTTGACAAGGCGATTTGCTTATATTATAATGATATAGCTGTCGTGATACGGATACAAAAAGTATTGCGAAAAAATAAAGATCGCTTGTTAATTTAACATTTATATGTTTTACTTGTCGATAAACTAATTTGGAGGATAAATTATGTCTACTACTATGCCAAAACCCGCAGAACAATCACGTAAATGGTACATTCTTGACGCTCAAGACAAACCATTAGGCCGTGTTGCGGTAAAAGCTGCGCATATTTTGCGCGGAAAACATAAACCAACTTTCGCACCTCATTGCGATTGCGGTGACCATGTTATCATTATAAATTGCGAAAAAGCAATTTTAACAGGAAAAAAATTGGATCAAAAATACTATCGTTGGCACACAGGCTGGATCGGTGGTCTTAAAGAAGTTAAGTATTCTAAACTTATGCAAGAACGTCCTGAAAAAGCAATGATGATTGCTGTTAAAGGTATGCTTCCAGACACAACTCTAGGTCGCGGTCAACTTCGTCGTCTAAGAGTTTACAAAGGTAGCGAACACGAAAACGCTGCTCAAAAACCTGAAGCTTACACACTATAATATAAGGGAGGCTAATATAATATGTACGAATCTAAACCATATTTTTACGGCACTGGTAGAAGAAAAAGCTCTGTTGCAAGAGTTAGAGTATATGCAGGTAGCGGTAAAATTACAATAAACGGCAGAGATATTGATGAATATTTCGGTCTTGAAACATTAAAATTAATCGTAAGACAACCTCTTACATTAACTGATACTCTTGAGAATTTCGACATCGTTTGTAATGTTGCAGGTGGTGGAGTTACAGGTCAAGCAGGTGCTATCCGTCACGGTCTATCAAGAGCGTTACTACAATTCAATGCTGAATTGCGTCCTGCACTGAAAAAAGCTGGTTTCTTAACTCGTGACCCAAGAATGAAAGAACGTAAAAAATACGGACTTAAAGCTGCACGTCGTGCTCCTCAGTTCTCAAAACGTTAGTATTTACACAAATACAAAAAGACTTCCTTTATGGAAGTCTTTTTTTTCGCACATTTTACTAGCTTTCAATATTTTCGATAAAGTGGTTGTCGTATTTTTCCCAGTATTCCTTGTAGACACGCTCGCTATTACCATCAAAATTTAGTTGGTACATCCTAAATGTAACAAGGAAATTTTTCGGTTGCCAGCTCTCCTCGTACGAATATTTATACTCCATGCCAATTTTTTTCATCACAGCACCACTATGGATATTCTTAACATCATGAGTTGCTGTAATAAACTCATATCCAGCCTCTGCAATTTTTCCCACTATAGCTTTCGCCGCTTCGCTGACAATTCCTTTGTTCCAAAATTCCTTTTTTAGCCCATACCCAAAATCGTTACTAGCACTTTGCGAGAGCCCAGCATATCCGATTGGCTTATTATTTTCTTTTAGACAAATCGCATATCGGTAAGCAGTTGGCGCATCGTATGTGTCAAGATAGTCGCACTTCAGCATCTTTTGGGCTTCACTCAGCGTCGTGAGCGTATGCCATGGCAAATATATATTAACTTCTTCATCGCTCATAATCTCAAAAAAATCTACAACATCATCTGCTGCAAATTTGCGCAAAATCAGTCTCTCAGTATAGATTGTTGGTGTGTTCTCTTTTATTCTCATAGCAGGCTCTCCTTAGTTTCTTCACTACATTTTATACTACTCAATCATTTTTGTCAATTGCAATAAATTAGCGCCTGTGATATAATTATTCTAAGAAAAATTTAAGGAGCTAATAAAATGAGAAAGAATATAACAATAAATGAAGCAAGAGAGATTTTCGCAAAATATAATACTGAACCTTTTCATGTGAAGCATAGTAATACAGTTGGTAATGTTATGGGTTATTTCGCCAAAGAGTATGGCGAAGATGAACAGTACTGGACAGTTGTCGGAATATTGCACGATGTAGATTTTGGCATGTATCCTGAGGAGCATTGTAAAAAATGTTATGAGCTTCTTAAAAACGAAGATGTGCATGAGGACATCATCAACTCAATCGCAAGCCACGCCTATGGTATTTGCTCCGATATTAAACCTACACATCAAATGGAGAAAATCCTCTTCGCAGTGGATGAACTCACAGGTTTAATCGGTGCTGGCGCTTTAATGCGACCTTCAAAGAGCGTTAGCGACATGGAGCTCAAATCACTTAAAAAGAAGTTCAAAGATAAATCTTTTGCAGCCGGTTGCGATAGAAGCGTCATCCTAAAAGGTGCGGAAGAGCTAGGTTGGAGTAGTGATGAGATACTTACAAAAACATTGGATGCTATGAAAGCAGTAGAAAACTGCGATTAATTATAAACTGTATGATAAAAAGCTGATGCGGGTTTGAAATCCGCATCAGCTTTCTCTATTTTAGCTATATGACTTTATACAGTCGTCTATACTCATATTATAGTTTCCCCAACCGCTGATTACTTCAATATCGAAAATATCGATAACTCCGTCGCCATCGACATCCGCAAGTGAATTTTCTGCTTCATAAGAATATAGATTAAAATTTTTGCTATTTCTTATGATACTTATGTCCTCAAAATTAATCTTATTATCTTCATTGACATCGCCAAAGTACATATTTATCATCATAAGGTCGCTATTCGAAGAATCATTGATATTTATCGGGCTGCCATCTACCACAATATTGTTCACGATATAGTCGATATGTCCCTCTCGCTCCATCACAATCGTGTATGTTCCAGCAGCTACTCCACCTATAGTAAACTCGCCACTAGTATAACCCCAGTATCCCTCAGGCTCAATACTAGTACTTCTGAGCGGTGCACTGTATTCTGTGTCAGTCGAGTTATACAGCGTAACCGTCGTGCTTAAATTCATATTAAAGCCACCAACGCTGCCAGTTATCGTTGTTAAATCTTCTATCCCCGCTGTTGGCGTTATTACAAATTGCGAAAACTTTGTCACCGTCATCTCGATGTATTTTCCACCAGCATCCGTTTTTATAGGCACGGACATATATTCTGTCACAGGATTTTGGTTGCTTTCGGTGATGTAATGCTCCACAACTGCACTTTCTCCAGCAAAGTTATCATTTAGATAAATTTTCATCGTAACAGGTAGGTAGATGTTGTAGTTAGCAATATAAGTTTCGTTATACGTGGTTTCCGAAACCGCTTTTATCTCTAGCACAACGCTATCGCTACCTTGCTGTGCAGTCGGCACTTTTTGCGTTACATCAAGCTTGACAGCTTCAGGATATGCAACAAAATCTGGCGATCCAGTTGCTGCGCCACCTTGTGTGGCTAGTAGCAAACCGTAAAACTCCACATTTTTCGCTGGAATTTCGGTGCTAGCTGAAACCCCACTATCTATCATTGGTTGCGTATACTTAATACTAAGGTTGCTCTGCGCCTTAACTAGCATTTCTTCCAAAATTTTGATACTCTCCAATATGCCTGCATCATCGCGGATATTTTCCACTCCGACTCTATTTAAAATTTTCGCAGCCTCTGCTACGCCATTTAAAACCTCTTGTTCTTCTTCCTCACTCCAAACAGCAGCAGTTGGTAAGCTTGCAATGATTTCTTTTACTTGGTCGTTAGCGTTTTGGTTTGCAGTTTTCACCTCAATTTGATATGAGGTAGTCATTCCGCTATATGTTACCGTAATGTTTTGCAGACCCAATACTTGGTTATCAAATCCGCTAATCATTCCTTTTTCCAAGCTAATCAGTGTTGAATTTCCGTCACTGTATGCCACGGTTATTTCACCCATATCAACACTAATATCTTCGCCCAAAACGTAAACTACCTTTGTCGGTAAAGTGCTCATCGAAATGCCTGTAATCGTTGCGTTTGGGTCGATGTTGAACACCATTTGTTCTGGGTACAGATAATCTGCTTTACCAGCCATTGTCCACACTGAGTTAAAATCAAAACCTACAAATCCACTTTCTTCTTGCGCTTGTGCTTCAGTCAGGCGCCATGTGTAGTTATTATAGTTCGATATTTTTGTGTCGTTAATACTATCAGTCACTCGAGCTAGTATTCTGCTCCCCCCAACTGTGTAAATACCACTCATGGTTGAAACTGTTCTGTCGCTATATAGCCAACCTACACCCGATGAATTATATCCAATCGCACTGATTGCGCCTGTATTATAGCTGTTTTTGACATGGGAGTTATCAAGCATTCCGATTACGCCACCCACATTGATATCATTTTCATTTGCACCCGAGTTATCTACCGTAATATCCCCTGTGTTATAAGAATTGGATACCATTTTATTGATGAACGCACGCCCAACAATACCACCAACTCTAAAATATTGTGAGTTGTCCGCATTATTTACAGCAGTAACATTAACTGCGCCATTGTTATATGATGTGTTGACGATGCCGTCGCTATTGCCTACAATTCCACCAATTTCTGCATACTGAAAGCTCGTCGCACTCAGTATCTCAGCATTTACTGCCCCTGTGTTATAACATGTGTTTATATTCCCACTGCTAACGCCAGCAATCCCACCAACAGCGGCATTGCTATCGCAACTAGCGGTAATTTCTGCGGTATTATGTGAGTTTGCTATATCGCTAACACTAGCACCCCAGTCTGCGTGGTCTTGCCCTACAATACCGCCAGCATATGCGTTTGATGCACTATTTTGCGCAGTGACATCCCCTGTGTTTTCACAAGATTTTATCACCGAGCCCTCAATATATGCAGCAATTCCCCCTGCTTGTACATTCGCTTGCTCATTTCTTTCATCGGAGGTCGGGCGTATTTGCGAGATAACTGTAGCTTTATTCACAGAGTTTTCAACTCTACCGTTAATCAGCTCGCCAACAATCCCCCCAGCTTTCGCATAGCTTTGACTGTTCCCCTCAATATTTGCAGTCACCGAACCATTGTTAGTACAATCTAAAATTTCGCCCTCAGTTGCACCAGCTATGCCACCAACTTTCATGTTTTCTTGCGCGATGACTTCACCTAAAGATAAATAATCAGAGTCAACCGCGCTAACATTTGCATTGTTAGTACAGTTGATTACACGGCTATCCTCATCCGCAAACCCTACGATACCACCTGTGTAGTCATCCCCTTGTATATTCCCGCTTACAGTACAGTTTTCTACAACGGTATTCATTGCGTATCCCACAATACCACCTGTAAAAATATCAACATTTGATACGTTTACTGCATTTGTATTCACTACGTTTAGGTTTTTTATTATCGCATTTTCAGCATAGGCGAATAAGCCCAATCCTAATCGCGAAGAGGTGTCAATTGAGTGATACAAACCGATAATGTCATTATTGTTTCCATCAAACACACCGCTAAATGGTGTGCGCGCACTACCGATTGGCTCAAACCCAAGCCCATATACCGAGCTCATTGATGGAGTCGGTTTTATACCATAGTCGTAGAAATCTCCACCCTCCACAAAATCTGATGCAACAAACTCGATGTCGTTCATCAAGATATAATGCGCAGATGGATTATCTATGATTTTATTTAGTTGAGATTTGTCCGTAATTTGAAATGGGTCGCTTTCGCTTCCGCTACCCGCCATATTAATTTCCGAGGATGCTGGCACTTCCACCACAGATTTCGCGCTATCTTCTGCTACTGAGGCTGCCTTTGGCACAGCTAGCTCTACTGAGTTTTGCTCGTTCCCCATAAGAGATTGTGACGCTGTGCTATCTTCTTCGTTTTCCTTAGCCAGTGTCGATGTGCCCTGCACATTAAAAATGAGTGCTAAGGATAATACTAGTGCTGTGATATTGCATATGCCTTTTTTCGACATTTTTATTTTATGTATCTTCATCACTTTCCACCTCTATTAATTTACTACACTAAACACGTATAGTTTATTATACAACAAAGACAAGTTTAACGCAATACTATTTAGCAATTTTTCTCATAAAAACGCAACATTTTTCTTGTTTTGCGACTAAAGCAAAAATAGCGGAACACCGAAATTAATTTTCAGGTGTTCCGCTATTAATGTTAAATCATTTTAGTTTGTAACGCTTAAGGCTAACTCTATTTTATTTGTTTGTAGCTTTTTTGCGTTTTACCAATACTACTGCTAAAGCTGCAAGTCCGATTACAGAAACAACAACAAGTCCGATTAATAACATTGGATTGCTAGTGTCGCCTGTGCTTGGAACATCAGTTTCTGGAGTAGTTGGATCAGCTGGGTCAGCTGGGTCAGCTGGATCTGTTGGGTCAACAGGTGCAGCAGTTGGTGTTGCAACACTTGACACTGCAAGAGTTTCTCCTGCTGTATTTTGCAATTCAACATCAAATGAACGTCCTTCTGGTAGGAATTTAACAAACTCTTCGTTTAATGTAACAATTGCACTACCTCTTTCGATAGTTCCAACTTCGCCCTCAAAACCTGGGTAATCAGTGATAATAAGTTTATCCTCTCCATCAGCTGTCAGTGTTAGTTGTACTCCACCAAAGAAGAATTTATTAACTTCATCAAAGATTAGGTCAAGTATAATTTTAATAGCTTTAATTAAATCAGGAGTATCAGCAGTTTTAGGAGTAACTTTAACCATGTATGTTGCTTGCGCTGATTCATATATGCTTGTAGCTTCAATATTTGCTGTAATTGTAGCATTACCAGCAGCTAGTATACTTACTTTACCAGTGCTATCAACCATTGCAACTTTCTCATTTGAGCTACTATATGTTACGTTTGCATTTCCTAGTAAGTTTGTTAGTGGATTAGTGAACGCATCCGCTCCCTCTACTACTTCAACATTATATTTACTGTATGTTGCTGTTTGTATTTTTTTATCCACTATTTTAACTGTAATTTTAGCGGTAATGTCATTATAGTTTTTGCTACCAAGCAAAATTTCTAATACAGCTGTGTCGCCAATATTATCTTTAGTTAGTGCATCACTTATTTGAATACTATATTTGTAAAGATT
>CAYJII010000001.1:217012-225604 GCA_964370225.1 uncultured Oscillospiraceae bacterium
ACTGTCAATTATACCATTAACATCAGAGTGACTGCCATTAGCTAGGCTTGTAATTTCTGGGTATAAATCTTTTACATCCACTTCATGTAAACTAGTATCAGTATACACTACTTCTATTGTTTTTTCTATTATAGTTGGTGTAGGATGGTCGATTTTTTCAATTGTAAGATTTACATTTCCACTGTTTGTGAAATTAACAATGTATTTGTCTGTGCTATCATTATCACTTGCAATAACTATATAATCACCTACATCAGAACCTTTTGCTGCAGTAGTTGTAATGCTAACGCTAACATCATCTTTTGTGTCCATTCCCACTAAAGCTCCATTTTCGATAGTAAAATCAAAACTAGGGATTTCATCACCGTATTTTATTGGAGTTGGAGTATCAATTGTTGCATTAATAGTTTTTGGTGCTACTATTACACTATATGAAATTTCAGCTCTGCTATACTCATTTGTTTCGTCTGCTGTAGCAGTTATTACTGCTGTTCCTACATCTTTGATTGATATAGCTCCACTATCACTGTTAACGCTTACAATATCTGGTGCACTTGATGAGTATGTTATAACACTAGCTGGGCCTAAATTACTACTAGCAGTGTGTGTGTATACGGCAGTGTCACCATATCTAGCATTTATATCGCCCCCACCATTATTATCCCACACTAAGCTTTGTGGCGTTTTGCTTAGGGTGTATATTGTCTCCCCTGTTTTTGGAGTTTGAATGTAATCAGAATTAGTTGGAACGTATTTCCAATATAATGTCACTGTTAATTGATTATCGAAAGAACTGCCATCCGTTTTAATAGTGCGTCCTTCATCTATATACCAAGTTAATATACCGACACCTGTTTCTTGTGTGCCATTAGCAAGCGTAACCCCTGTAAATGCGTGACCAATATCTTCAATCGGCATTTCATCATTAATTACTGCACTGCCAGTAGTTGGTACTACTACTGTATAATCTGCTTGATTGATTGTTACGGGGAATACTGCATCTGTAGCAGCATAATTCCCAACAGCATTAGTAGTTACTTTGTAATAATAAGTCCCTGCGAAAGTCGGTGCCTCTGCAAGTGCATTCTCGCCATTGTCTGCATCATTTTGATTTGCATAAAAAGCAAAAGTAGCATCTACTTCAAGTTCCATATCATTTAAGTCGATTACTTTAATTTTGTCGCCTGGCACAATTGCGCTACCATCGTATGTTTTATTTAAATCTTTATTAAGCACTACTTTATACTCTACTGCATTAATAGTAAATGGGAGATTATAGTCAGCAAATGTGTAATTTCCACCAGTCTTAGGTTTAACTATTACCTTTGAATTATCCCCAACATTTATATTATTAGTATATTCGACTGTATAATCTTCATCTAAAGTTAGCACTACTGGGTTACTAGCATCTGTTTGGTTTGTTACCCTTACACTTGGTTCAATCGACTCCCCAGTATAATTTACAACATCACTCAAAATAGATACTCCAGCGACTATTCTTTGGGGGCTAACATTTATTACTACATCAAAATATGCAGTTGAATAAGTAGCTCCATCATCAGGTGTAAATATAGCAGCATAGTTTGTTTTTGCTACAGTTAATACTTCATCTGGATTTTCCCAAGAAAAAGTGCCTGTAATTGCTTCACCTACATTTTCTGCTCTAAATTCAACATCAAACGCTGCGTCATCTGCTAATATATCACTAAGAGTCTGATTTTCATCATAAGTTCTAGTAAGAGGAGATGAAACAGTAGGATTTATAATAGTAGGTTCAATTTTACCTACATTTACTATAAAGTTCTTACTCGCTACTGTTTTTTCAGTCGCATCAATTGCATTAGAATCGTTCATCGTTACTAAGCAATAATACGTAGTAGTCCCATTCCCAGTTAAAACTGGGGTATAATCAGCACTTGAAGCGCCATTAATCAAAACGAAATCAGCAGCTCCATCTGCTTTGCTATACCATTGATATGAAACAGTTGCAGTAGCAGAAGTAGGTGTTTGCGCTACTACTGATAAAGGTGTAGCCGTAGCACTATCATTTTCATAGTTTACCGGAGAACTAGATGAACTCTGGATCACAGGCGTTTCAACTTCATCATAAGCAATTGTCATAATATCGCTATAATTAATTTGGTAAGAATATTCATCTAAACTAGGGCTTGATAAGGAGTCAACTGTAATCACTGGAGTGATATCAGTGCCAGCCACAACATCTTGTTTCACGTTAAAAGTCACTGAGAGTATTGTTGTTCTGTCAGCTGAAAAATCAAAGCCACTTCCACCAAATAAAAAGCCTCCTGTTTTGACAACATCGCTGCTTTCTCTACCAATTTCAGATACGCCTTGTACACCCATCATATCCCCTTGAGTAGCGTCGCTATATTCCAACGAATTTGTGTCGAACGTTAAGTTTACACCGTATGCACCCACTGTGCCTGAGACTAATTTCCCTAAATCCACTTCAATGGTGATAATATCCCCAGCTTGAATATTTGTTGGCTTGCTATTACCAGCAAATCCAACATAAAACTGTAGCGGATCTTCCGTTGTTCCAGCTGCGCCGAACACTTGCATTGGTATAATGCTAATCAATAACATAATCGCCAAAACGAATGATATTGGTTTTCTAAACTTTTTCATAATGTCCCTCTTTCTTTATATTATTTTTATTTACATTCTACATTAACTAATCTGGAAATGGATATTTCGTTTTATTAATATAATAATTCATAATTCTTAACGCATCTGTCGGTTCTATTGTGCCAGAATTATCAATATCAGCAGCTTTAACTTGCTGTTGTGATAGTGGATATTTTGTCTTGTCAATATAATAATTCATCGCCATCAAAGCATCTGTTGGATCAACTTTCCCACTACCATTAACATCTCCACGCATCAGCTCCTCTTGCGAGAATATTTGCGTAGTTCCATTTTCTGCAGCTGCCATCGTGTTCACCGAGCCTGTGCTTTGTCCGTTTAATGGATTGTGGCAATATCCCACTCCACCATTTTGCACATCAAATGTAACTGCCCAGTCGGTGTTGCGTCCACTATCGCTCAATCCAGTTAAATTCGTATTATCCGTCGTATTTGCAAATACTATCGAATTTTCTGTAAGTGTAGCCCCCGACTTTAATTTAAAGCGCAGAGTATATACGTTTTGCCACTCTGTTGTGTTTTGCACCTCATTTGGCATTTCGCCCATCGCAAACATATTTACCATAAGAGCTGTACTATTAGAGCTTGCGTATGTTGCTGCATCAAGCACCATGTACACAGTGTTGTCGCTGTCTGTAATATTCACTGCTACTGCAGGATTAACTCCTTCAGTCAAACCTTGCTCAGTATATGTCGTACTATCTGTCGCGTGCATTAACTCTAATGTTGTACTGTCATAACTAAGAATGCTTGCAATACTCGTGATTCCTTGCGAATTTTCTGGCAGTTTCATCTGCACAGCAAAGGTGACAATATCACCATCTTCCGTTTGTTGCACAACCCTAATCCCAGCATCACTTGCGGGAGTTGCGTATGTACTAATTGTCAATACAGATAATAACAGTGTTAGCAAGACTGTTATTGCTATAATCTTTTTCAACGTATTCTCCTTTCGAATAAACATAAGGATACCTACTAATAATTATATTTAATTTTTCACACTTTGTCAACAAATTTTTATTTGTTTTAACAAAAACTTACTAAAATAGTGTAAATTAGTGTATAATTGTGATTTTATTGTAATTTTCTTCACTTGTCAAAATTTGCAAATCGTGGTAATTGACTATGCTATCGCCATTTATATCAGCTATACCAAGAGCTGAGCTGTTTGTAGTGCTCTTATTATAATTTTTCGAATTACGTATTATTGCGACATCTGCAAAATTAATTTTACCGTCACCGTTTAAGTCCCCAGATAGCAATATCAATGTGCTAATATTGTTGTTTTGTGAGCTAGTTAAATCGAGGTGATCATCCGTTTTTGTGATATCGTGCAATTCTATTGCCAGCGCTCCATCCCTAGTTATCACCATGTCGTACACACCGCTTTTCACATTCTTTATGATAAAATCCGAATTTGTTTGCCCAGCTTTATTTTGTGGTTCTAGCGTAGTTTTGTAAACAGGATTGCTTCTTGTAGTGTCGCTAGTGTAAAATAACTCAACAGTCGTGGTCAAATCTCCCCTATAGCCTTTTATGCTACCTGTGATATCGCTCACTTCGTCGTATGAAAGAAATTTAATATCGCTACCATACCCGCTCGGAGTAAAGTTTTCGTGTGCTCCTTTGTATACTGCGCTACCCGGAAGCAGTGTCGCTGTGCTTCCTGTGTAGATTTGCGCGTTCACTTTAACTGCCCAATTTTCGTCATTGAATGCGTATTTGCCACTGCTATCTTTCACGACAAGCGCAGTATAAAAATTCTTAATCAAATCTGCGCGACTGCCTGCATTTGTGATATCCACTATAATATCGAGGCATTGATACATTTCCGATTCTGTAGTGCCTAAACTGATATTCGCAAAACGTCTTATCGCCTCAGCAAATATTGTGTTACCACTTTCGTATTGCGTTGGGATATACATACCAAATAAATATGATAAATAATAGTTTGGCAGTGCGTTTGAATAATTCCAATATGTAAGCGAAGCATTGCCGTTTCTTATATCGCTTGAGCCATTAAATCCATTGACACGGACATTATTATCCCCATAAATCAAGTGGGTCGACGCCTCCGAAAAAGCTTCATTAATGAATGTAGGCACATTTGTATATGGAGCATTAACATTCATTATTAAATGCTGAAACTCGTGCACCATTGTGTCATAGCTGTTTTCTATTGTTCTATTACCACTCGAAGTCATACTCATTCCTTGAACAGAATCAATATGTATCATGTCCATCGCATTATCAAAAGCTGTGGAAACCTGCGCTTTTGTGTACAAATCTAGCGGATGGAAATATCCACCGATGTACGAGCCACCTGAGTTCCCGTTCATATCAATATCATAGCAAATAATCGCAACTTTACCGTCATTGTCTGGGTCGGAGAAATTCTTCGGGGTCGGATTTGGCGTGCCAAAATAATTCACCATGTCACCATATACTCGGTCAAATTCCGCCGAAATTTTTTGTGCGTCTTCCACCGAAATCGGGTATAGTGCTGTGTCCGTCGGTGTCCAAACAGTATTGTTCGTGCCAGTAGCTACCATTTTAAACTCTCTGCTAGTATAGCTTGAGCTACCAGTTTTCACAGTTAAGCTTTTTACTTGGTTTAATTCGTAGGAGCTTTGCACCAAATACTGTGAATAACTCCCCTCATTATCATCATTGCTCGGTAGCGGCAAGTCAAAATCCTCGATAAACGAATTTGGGTCAATCATGCCCACTCCATTTTCGTCATAGCCCATGATGTCAGTTTCAGTCTCGCCGTCCGTGCTAAAGTTTGGCATTTCTCCATCTAAAACATTCGGCATTACCCCAGTGTTTTGACTAGATAGAGATGATGCAAACACATCTTCATTAGTGTTCACCACAACAAGATCATCTCCGCTGTATGGTGCGCTCAAATCGATAAGCGCATACACAATCGGAAACTGCACCATTGTAATCATCATCAGCACAAGCGAAAAAGACAATGCCTTTTTCAGTAAATGTCCTTTAAATTTTCTCTCCATAACAACTCTCCAAACTGCAATCATACATTGCATATCTGAGTATATTTTAACAGTTGTATGCTACAAAATCAATCATAATGCTGTATTTTCATGCTATTGTACAAATTAGGGCAGTTTTTCTTTATAATAAGCAATTTTATGAAAATTCAGTTAAATATAATGCGACTAAATAATAACCAAACGACAGATAAAACATAAATATTAACAATTTGTTTTCAAAACCTACACATTTGTACGGGGAAAAGCTTTTTATTTTTTGTTATACTTATGGTGAGTTTTAATCTCTATGACAATTTTTATAATGGAAGGAAGAATTTTATGAAAAAAAGTATTTTAGCAATTCTCCTCGCACTTACTATGGTTATCGGACTAGTTCCTATAACTGCAATAGCTGCACCACCACCAGCACCAATATCCGTTAACGTTTGGGTAAACGAAGCAAACGCGGGCGACACTATCACAATCGACATAACCCCACTATTTCCAATAGATTGGGAAAGTGCAACTATTAAAACTATCACTCCGCCTGCTGATACCAATATAATAGATAGCGCTGTCGAAGGCACTATCCCTGGTATGACGATTACTGTAGCATTTTCTGCTACAGCAAAAGATAACGTTGGCATGATGGCTGGAATCCAGGTAGAATATGAGACACAATCTGCTAGCGGTGTTACAACATCAGCGACTGGTACAGTAAATATAGCTATACAAAATCAGCTAACTAGAAATTTACGTTTTAGCGTTGAGCAACTTGGTATGCACTATTATCCTGACGCTTCTTACAACTTACCAATTTTAAACGAAGACAATTACCTTTACAATGGTGAAGTAACATATACTTCTGATAACGAAGGTGTTGCTACAGTAGCAAATGGAAAGTACACTCTTAAAGGTGTGGGTATCGCTACAATTACTGCGACAACTCCTGCTTCTGCTGATGGCAAATACGCTGAATCCTCCACTTCGTTCAACATTCGCTCAAATGGAAACGAGGGAGCTCAAATATCTTCTGGTTCAGAAAATCAAATTATTTCTTACGGCGCAGTATATGACCCTACAGAAAACGACGAAGTTTATGTTAACAACAATAAAATGACTATCACAGGCAACAAACTAAGTGGATACCCAGGATATACTGGCGATATCGGAGAAATTTCCGCTACAGGTACTACTATAATCACTCTTTACAGTGATTTTTATATGTTCATGCAAACTCAAAACATCACTGAGTTCCCAGTAACACTTAGAACGAACATTGCACAAGGTGGCATTGACCATACCGCTGATTCTACTGTACGTGCACTAAACACATACACCGCTTCTTTTAATGCAAATGGCGGAACTGGCTTAATGGCAGATGTAGCGTTAAGCGAAGCTCCTGGCCAAATTGGTGTTGCTTACCAATTACCAGATAGCACTTTTACTGCTCCTGAAGGAATGCGCTTTGTTCATTGGGGAATTGAAAATATTGATTATGTAGGCCAAGGCATTTTTGATACATTCGTTAACCCTGGACAAACATACCCAGTATACGATAACATAGAGTTCTTCGCTATTTGGGAAGAAATTCCAATGTATACAGTAAGCTACAGCGCTAACACTGGCACCGGCGATGCTCCTGCTGTTCCTACAGATTATTATGAAGCTTCTAATATAGTTGTGTTGGCAAACACTTTCGCAAAAGATAAATACGAGTTCATCGGCTGGAACACTGCTGCTGACGGTAGCGGAACTGCTTACAACGCAAACGATACATTTGTGATGCCAACTAGCGACGTTGTTTTATACGCGCAATGGAAAGGTATCACTGATGTTCCTAAAACTGGCGATAATTCAAATATCGCATTAGTTTGCATTTCAATGGTTCTTGCATTAGGTGCTATAGCAACTATAACTGTAAATAGACGCAAACTAAGCAAATAATTCCCCTAAGCTATCACTAAAATCAAATGTGCATTATCAGCTCGTCTGATAATGCACATTTTTTACTGGATTTCGCTTTGCAAAAAAATCTTCACATAAGCGCATTACTGGGAAAGAACAGTAAAAGCCAGCACTGTAAAATAGTGCTGGCTTTTTCATGTTTAAGTTGTTTTACCCTCGTGGGTATAATGTTTTTTATTTGTATGAGCATTTATAGTCTCACCAAATTAATAATAGATATACATTACTGCAACTGCTTATTCATTTGAATTTGAGCGTTTTTTAAGCATTACGAAAGCAGCAACCCCACCTATTACCACTATTGCAACAATAGCTACAAATAACACAACCATTGGTGCTGAATTTGAACTTTCTTCTTCCGTTATCGTTTTAACAGTTGGACCAAAGCTAGTCGGTACACCATCTTCTACTATTACGGTCGTTGTGAGTGTCACACCCTCATACTCCACTGTAATATCGTATGTGCCATCTTCAAATTCTTCAAATACTTCTGCATTGATAACAAGCTCTCCGTTTTCAACTTTATAGTCAGTAGAGTCAAGTTCTCTGTCTCCAACCATTACCTTTTCTGGTAAAGTGTCAGTAATAGTCGCTGAACCATCACTATCCTCAACACGTATGCTTACGTCACCGTCAGGAGTTACCGTTGTTTTCGCTACTTCGCCGTCACCTAAATCGCTATCAGTTTGACTGCTTTCAGTGCCGTCCTCCTCAGGAGTTGCGTCTTCACCTGCATCTTCATCTTCGCCAGAAGCATCTTCGTCATCTATGTCTTCGTCTACATCGCCGTCAATATTGTCATCGCCTGTGTTATCATCACCCGTGTTGTTTCCACCTGTGTTATTGTCACCTGTGTTATTATCACCCGTGTTATCATCGCCTGTGTTATCATCGCCTGTGTTGTCGTCGCCTGTGTTGTCGTCGCCTGTGTTGTCGTCGCCTGTGTTATCATCGCCTGTAT
>CAYJII010000001.1:225704-235331 GCA_964370225.1 uncultured Oscillospiraceae bacterium
CTCACTAGCAGTCCCTCCTATAGCAGTTATATCTCCGTCATTTACTTCTAAATCGTTATATACGTAGATACCATAGCTCCTCTCACTAGCAGTCCCTCCTATAGCAGTTATATCTCCGTCATTTACTTCTAAATCGGAATATGCGAAAACACCATAGCTATAATCCTCAGCATCGCCTCCTGTGGCGACTAATTCTCCATCATTTATTACTAAATCGGAATCTGCGAAAACACCATAGCTATTATCCTCAGCATCGCCTCCTGTGGCGACTAATTCTCCATCATTTATTACTAAATCGGAATCTGCGAAAACACCATAGCTATAATCAGCTTTAGCACCTAACGCCGTTAGCGTTCCACTGTTTAGTATAAAATCCCCGTTTGATAAAATACCTGCACTTGTATCCAAACTATCGCCTGCAAACACATCAAGTTTACCATTACCGGATATTATTAATCCACCCTCACTCTCCGCGTAAATTGCACAACTTGTATTTGGGGTTTCTTCATTACCAATATCCGAAATATTAACTGAATTTGTACCTACAGTCTCAATATCTATAATTTTTTCAGAATATATTCCAGCCTGATATCCATCGGAGTTTATGTAGTAATCGGTGATATTAGCACCATTCAATATAATTTTATCAGCATTATTACCGAAAGACGGAGCAAATACCACTGTGGCTCCTTGGTCAGCACTTCCTAAAACGTCATCCATATTGTTTTCATCAACCTGAATACCACCTATCCATACAGGATATTGTACTAATGAGTGTATGTATAGATATTTATATGTATCGATATTCTCTTCATCATAGGAGCCGACAGGGTTCGAGCCATCTGCATTAGTGCTAGCTATAATTGATGAATTTACATTTATTGTATTAGGTGCGCCAAAAACAGCCTGGGCTACACTTGCACCAGTAGCAGTTGTTTTTGCAGTAACGTGTCCCATTTTCACACCAAAATAAACAGCACTATCGTTATGTATACCGTAGCTTTCACTGCCCGCTTCACCACCAGTAGCGGTAATTTTACCACCGTTTACATTGATGTCTGCTTCTAAAGAGTACAAACCATAACTATCTGTATCCGCACTACCTCCGGTAGCAATCACTTGCCCTCCTAATAATTCTATACTCGTATTGTTTATGGTCAATCCATAACTATAGTCCGCTTCACCACCAGTAGCGGTAATTTTACCAGCGTTTACATTCATTCCGGTACTTACTTCTATGCCACAGCTACTATCAGTAGCATTTCCAGCATTAGCAACCAAATCACCATAGTCCATTTCAAACGTACTATTAAAGTAACAACCATAGCTACTATTATTAGCCGTTGCACTTTCAGCATGTACACTTCCTTTGCTGAAGAAAAAAGCACTGTTTACATAAATTCCGTAGCTATCGTCAGCTTGGCCACCTTTTGCTACTAAAACAGCATCATATACTTCAAAACTACTATCAGCCAATAGACCATAACTTGAGTCAGTAGCGTCGCCTCCAGTGGCTGTTAATTTAGCACCATTTTCTAAGTCAAATCCCGAATCGGCAAGCATACCATAACTTTTAGCAGCATTGCCACCTTTAGCTATAACTTCACCACCTAATATATCAGTCGTACTATCTATGTATATGCCACAGCTTTTATTATCTCCTGCGCCACCATTGCCTGAAACATATCCATCGAACATATCCAAATCATCGCCGATATACACACCGTAACTTTCATCCGTAGCTTTACCAGCAGTCGCAATAATCTTGCCACCATAGATATCAACATCATCCTCGATGAACACACCATAACTATCTTCTTGGGTTTCGCCTGAAATTGCAGTTACTGTACCACTATTCATAATATAATCATCATCTACATATATAGCAATACTTTCTTCTTCTGCATCACCTGACTTAGCCGTTAGTACTCCCTCACCTTGTATAGTCAAAGCACTGGACTGATTAGTTCCATCTATATCAATCGCACGACTATATTGAGGTAAACTCGCACCGCCTATATTAGAAATATCAATTGTGTTTGTGCCTATAAGCTCAATTTCAATCGTCATATCAGCGTATATTCCGCTATGAGTTATATCATTTCCATCTATATCCACATAGTAATCGTTAATATTTGCGTTATTTAATATTAGTTTTGCTTTTGAAACGCTATTTCCATCATCATCATATACTTCTGGCACATACACTACCGTAGCAGCATCACCATCAAGAGTGCTAAGCACGTCATTTTTGTTGATTTCAGTTACCTGTATACCGCCTACCCATACAGGGTATAGTTTTGGCGCAAATATGTTAACGTACTTGTATGTTAACATATCAACTTCTATAAAATCAACTGAGTTCTCACCATTTGAGTTTGTGCTACCTTTAATGACTACTGCGTTACTAGCATTTGGTTTAGCAGTAATAGCTTGAGCTACGACAGCTGTATTCGCAATGCTATTAGCTATTAAGCTGCCTTCATTTACATTTAGCAAAGGATCTTGGCCATATGAATAAATACCATAGCTTTCTCCTTCTGCTTCACCGCCTGTTGCCGATACACTAGCTTCGTCAATATAGAGTCTTTCCGCACCGATACCAACACTCAACTCTGCAGTCCCAGCAATTGCAGTTACATCTGCGGATATACCCAACATTACATCTGAATTGATAGCACAACTTTCATAATTAGCATCTCCACTTGTTGCGACAAGTGTTCCGTCACCTACTATATATAAATTTGCCCTAGAGGCAGACAGCGCTCCACTCGCATCAGGCAACTCTGCACTGCCTATATTCGAAATATCCACTGTATTTGTACCATTCAGCTCAATAACAGTTTCTTGAGTGACGTATATACCATAATGAGCGCTACCCGCTATTTCTCTCGCAACATAGTAATCTGTAATGTTAGCATCTTTTAGAATTAGTGTCGCTGGCCCATATTGTTGTGGAATATACTTTACTGTGCCATCTCCAAGCACATCATCTTGATTTTTCTCGGTTACTAAAACACCGCCCACTACTACAGGATAAGTAACCATATGCTCTATCTTTAGGTATTTATATGTAGATAATTTTGATTTGTCGTAGTCTTCAGGGTTTGAGCCATCTGAGTTCGTGCTTGCAATTAAGTATACAGGACTACCCCAAACAGGATCTTTCTCCAATGCGCTTGAAGCAGGCGCTACCCCACTTATTGCAGTAATAGTACCATCGGATAAATATAATTCACCATCTGTTTTTATCCCCACGCTAGCCATATCAGCATCAGCTGCTATAGCATTTACAACGTTATCCACATCATTACTAAAATCACCAGTAGTATATATGCCAACGCTGTTACCTTTAGCTTTTCCCGCAATCGCAGTAAGCTCCCCTGTACCTGAGATATCAAGCGAAGCGTCAATGAATATAGCAGCATTCATCTCAGGAATATTTGCGCTCCCCATGTCCGAAATATCTACTGTATTAGTACCTATAAGCACTATTTCAAGATCTTCAGTAGAATATATACCACTAAAAACTCTGCTTAATGATGGATCATATAAATCATAATAACCAGTGATATCTGCATTCACTAGAGTTAGCTTAGCAGTTTCGGTTGATGTTGCAGGAGTATACGCGACTAAATTAGTGCTGTTTGCTAAATCAGCAATCCCTAATACGTCGTTTAAGTTTTTATCAGTTACTTGAATACCACTTACCCAAACAGGGAATTTATTTATTGTGGTTATACCCACATACTTATAATCATTTATATTATTTGAATCGTAAGACAGAACTGAGTTTGAACCATCAGAATTCTCACTCGCAACAATTGTTGTTTTTGCTTCGTTTTGTATAGTCGGGGATTTTCCTATAGCCCTTTGGTATTCTCCAACTGAATCTGCACTTGCTGTAAGTGTACCCTCAGCAAAAGTAAAGTCACCAAATACATTTATCCCTGTAGCGTCTAACCCGCCCTCTACAGTAGCGGTTAATATGCCATTGTTAAATCTTAGGGACTCGTTCACATATACACCGTAATTATCTTCGCCCCCATCAATTACGCTCACTTCTACAATGCTCTTTTCTCCATTAATTGTAAAACTACCGTCAACCTCAATGGCAGTTGCCCCATAAGCATTTTCACTTGTTTCACGTGCTGTAACCGAAAGCGAAGCATCGTTAACTTCCAAATTCCCCATTACATCTACAGCTTGTATTCTATCCCCACCTTTTACGGTGGCTATTATTGAAGCACCATTTTCTACTAGCATAGTATCTGCGCAAATAGCACTAGTATTATCGGCATTATTACTTACCACCGATACCCCTAGCTCCCCATCTGCGGACATTGATAGCGTCTCCTCAAGCAAAACAGCACTGAGCATATGCGCTTGTTCAGTAGTTGCGCTATCATCAATAGTTATGTTACTATCATTTTTAATCTCTATCTCAAGGTCATGTTTAGAATATATTCCAGCGCGTAATAAAATTCCGCTTTCGTTGGTGAACTCATAGTACTCATCAATATTTGCATTATCTAAAACTAGTGTTGCAGGTTGGCTACCAACTGATGGTATATAACTCACTGTACCATTACCCAGCACATCACCTTGATTGGTAGGGGTAACTTCTTTACCGTCTACCCAAACGCCATAACTGTCCGATAAGTGCATGTATCTAACACTATTTAAATGGTAAGTATTATCAAAATTATCTTCAGGTACTGCATCAGGAGCAGTAGCTGCAATCTTTATAGCTATATCTGTTGTTACAATGCCATCAATAAATTCATAAGCAAATAATCCTGATGACCCAGTTTCAAATGTAACGCTACCACCATTAACATTCATCGTAGGAATGTTTTCATTTTCGGCATGCATAATAAAACCGTTAGCACTTGATATATCTATTAAACTATTAGTAAAAGAAAGCGAGTCGGAATTGATTGCGGTTCCCTCTGCATTTGCCACAACAGTAGAATCCATAACATTAACTTGTGTTGTAGCGTCAAACAATCTATCTACTGTATTTATCTTCACACTACTGTTGTCTTTTATTTCTATAGTTGTGTTTAGTGGGCTGGCCCCATAATTATTTATACTTATAGCGTAAGAAGTACTTGAATAACCAGTAGTATTCACCAATTCTAGCTCGCTATTACTTATTGTAGCTTTTACATCAAGATTATCGCGATCACGTACATATATCCCCGAAGCCCCATAAGTAATATCTAAGACACTATCTATTATAGTAGCACTCATTTCAGCTGAAATTGCTATCATTTCGGCATCTATATCCAATGTTGAATTAGTAACAGAAATATAATCTTGTACAGCTTTTATGGCATTGCTCATATTAGCAAAGTTCAACTCAGAATCAACAATTTCAATATACGTATCTGCATGAATTCCTACGCTCATGTCATTAAAATTTAGCTCCGCATTATCTACAATTATTTCTTCATGTGAAGTGTGAACACCTACTCTAGACAAAAGTGAAACCTCAGATACGATAAAATCTATGTCAATCGTACAATCTTCAATTAAAATTGAAGATTCTGGTGCTACTGCACGTATTCCAGCAATAGCATTGATTTTATCTGCTGAATCGCCCGCAACGTCTGGGACATCACTATTTATCGCTAACTTATCATTTCTGTCATCACCTTTGATAGTTACGCTTGCTGTAGTACCATCGTGCGGATACAGATATATACCATAAAATGTATCTATCCCCCCTGTTGATCGGGTTATGGTATTCTCATTTTCTAGCTTGATATCTAACGATATGTTTGTAAATATAGCCGCTTCACTA
This sequence comes from uncultured Oscillospiraceae bacterium, assembly GCA_964370225.1. Lineage (GTDB taxonomy): Bacteria > Bacillota > Clostridia > Oscillospirales > Ruminococcaceae > CAYJII01. Next base: position 231,514 of record CAYJII010000001.1, read on the forward strand.
CTATAAGAAGATTTATAGTAGCTATCAATATTTGCTCCATTTAATGTTAACGTCCCTGGAGCGTCTCCAACTCCTGGAGTGTATGTTACTGTAGCACTAGCACCATCAACATCACCTAGTACATCATTCATATTATCGGATGTTACTTGAACACCGCTAACCCATACGTCATAGAGGGTAACGACACGTGGCTGAGGTGCAAACTGTGGCTCTGTAACTACAGGTGGCACAATTCCCTCTTGCACATTAACAGTGATTTCTGGCATAGCAACGCCAACAGCAGTATATTCTGCAGTTGTCGCAGTATATGTATAAGTAGTCACAGCATCCGTGCTAAATACTGCATCATCGCTAAGTGACCATGTCACCGCAATTTCTGCTTCTTCTACAGTATTGTTCGATGTCCACGTGGTTTGAGGTTCGCCGTCATCGTTTACGCCTTGCTCTTCATTCCACGCTGTATGAGTTAGTACTACCGACAAATATTCAGGTAAAATCGGAGTATCCGTATCTCCTACATCAAATGTTTGTGTAGTTATATCCTCAGCCAGTGGTGTAATCTCACTTATCACCGTGCTATTGTTATAGATACTATCTGTGTTTTGCGCAAAAACGCCGATAGATGCCGTTTGAATTACCATCATCATTACTATAAGTAATGACCATATTTTTTTTGAGCCTATCATAAATACCCTCTTTCCGCCATTTTAAGCCATTATATAATATATTATAACATAATCATCGAATAATTCAATGTAATATTTGATAGTTTCACATCTGTTTCTGCTATTAATATTGGCATATATTCCAAAAATAGCGTTCCAATGTCTTATTTTGATGATTAGCAACAATTTTAAAGCAGATTAGGTATGCCGAAATTGGCGAAGAACTTGCAATATTTGAAAAAACTATGGTGGCGATAAAAAGACCCTACAATCATCTTTTAAAGAGATTGTAGGGCTTAGTATTCATAAATATATTCGTAGCTTAAAAATGCAACACGCAGTTACACTGCTGAGAACAACCGATATGTCAATTGAGCATATTGCTAAAGAAGTTGGCTATAACAGTAAAATACATTTTTACAGGGCTTTTGATGAGGTCTTTTCTATGAAACCCACCGAGATGAGGGCACTCTTAAATTAGCGATTATAATCTAATTTTTGCTTATATTCGCTATGTGCTTGCAAGTTTATTCTACTAATATCGAAGCCCAGTCCATTACATCTCCCATTAACTGAATTGTTTCGTTTATATTATTGAATTTCTTTTCAAGTGTTTCCTTGTCATAAAATGCAAGTCCAAACAGGTCATAATCATACTTACGTACTGTAATATAAATTTTATCTTCCTCAAAAAATACAGTAAAAATATAGTTAGCCTTTGATTTAATGTCTATTAATTTTGTCATCAATTCATGTGTTAAAAAACTATTGTTTGTATTTTTTGTTATTACTCTAAATTTTTGATAAAACTCATTTTCTAACTCGGTCGCACTGTGATTGCCATCGTTAAACCACTTTAATGCGCTTTTAATCACGCCACCCTTCTGTGGGCCTAGCGCAATAGTCACTGGTTTTTCTACCGAAAATTTATTTTGCAATGCTATTAATAGACCTGCAAATGCTAATTCAGTACCTGATGAGCCTGTTTGGGAGTTTTCAACGGTAGACGTACGTATTTTGACTTGTCCCGCCCTAAAAGGCACGCCATTTTTATAGCCTGTGATTAAATCTGGATTATCCACACCACCTGAGCATCTATAATATTTTCCAACTACACTACTACTATCTATCCCAACTCTTTGTCCTTGGTAGTAGTTTACATCTTGAAATTGTTGTTCCAACAAAACTGGAACAATCTCGCTTTTAAACCTAGACTTCAACTCATTTTCTACGTCATTATTAGTAAAAATATGAACAGGAACTATTTTGCTTAAAACTTTGTACTTGTTGTGTTTTTCTTGAGTTTGATCATGAATTACTTGCAATTCTACCATTGCGCTTTTAATGCTTTCTGGAATATTTTTAGTTGCCCAGTTTTTATCTTCCACATATACGTTACCAGCACCCCATTTTTGCATAGTATTAACCTCCTGCATTTTTGATATGACTCAGTTTTAATCTATGTTCTCCTCACTCCAAGTGTCACTTCGAGCAACTGCACCACACTCACATAACCATAGCATCTTTGCATGTTTTGTTATAATGTATTACTTGTCTAAAGGAGCTGTAGTAGTTTATGTTCGATGAAAGAAAAAGTATTCCATTGTTACAGACTACTAATTTATCGTTAATTACACTATAATTTTATTATACTTGCCTCGCTATCACAAAACGCTCTAAAATCATCTTCTGGCATCGGCTTTGCATAATAATAACCTTGCACGATGTCGCAATCTATTTCTTTCAGCATAATTAAATCCTCTAAAGTTTCTACTCCTTCTGCAACCGTTTTTATATTCAAGTCTTTCGATAATCTTATTACGCTGGCTACAACAGCTATGTCGCGTTCACGCGTTTGTGATGCAACAAAAAAGCTCCTATCTAATTTCAAAACATCAACTGGTGTATTCTTCAGCAGTCCTAATGAGCTATATCCAGTACCAAAATCATCCATAAAGACCTTGAAACCTTCTTTATGCAAATCATTTATAAAGGAATTTAAATCACAATCAGTACTGAGCATACTTGTTTCAGTTATTTCTATCCCCAAGTATTTGGGATTAACTTCATATTTTTTGCATATAGCTGTTAGATTTGAAACAAAATCAGCAGAATATAAATTCTTTCTTGAAAAATTAACCGAGATGGCAAATGGCTTTCTTCCTTCTTTTTCCCACAAACTCAAAAAATTACAAGCTTTTTCAAACATGTACATATCAAGTTTTAATATAAATCCATTTTTTTCAAATAGTGGAATAAATTCATTTGGAGCTCTAAATCCTGCGGTAGGACTTATCCATCTTACAAGCGCCTCTGCAGCAATCATCTCACCCGTTTTTAAGCCTAATTCAGGTTGTAAAACCATCTTAAATTCACCATTTAAAAGCGCTTTTTCCATAGAGTTTTCGATTTCTTTCGCTTTTATCGCATCGCTTAAATATTCGACAGAAAAAATACTAGTGTGTAATTTTTCTTCCTTTGCGTTATGGTGAGCAATATTTACTTTCTCGATGCATGCCTGAATGTCAAGCAAATCACTTTCGTCTATATAATAATACCCTGAAACTATCCGTAAATTATATTTAAAATTTTCACCTAATTTTTTATATAATCTACGATTATAATCGTCATACCAATTCTCAGCTTCGTCCTTTGAATATGCTATCAAGGTCAAAAACTCATCATTATATATATGTGAAGATAAGGATTTATACTTGCCCTCGGACTGAATACAAGCCGCCATGCTTACTAATATCTTATCCCCTTCTGAAACACTAAGGGTTTCATTGACTAGCCTAAAGTTTTCTATATCAAATTTTATAAGCAAAAACTTTTTCGTATGATGCTCATTTATAAACTTAGGCGCATCTAATTTAAATTTCGCCAAAGTATTTATTTTTGTAAGCGGTGAAACATAGGCAATTTCTTCAAGATTTTTAAGATGTTTACGACGATTTAGCCCAATAAAATAAGCAAACAAACATATAATTAATACCAAAGACGAAGACACAAATGCACTTACAATTATAATATGGTTTGTAGTAGATTGAATAATTGTTTCAGGGATAATGGACATAATAGACCAATCTTTTACACCTACAGATGTATAAATTACTCGATACACTTCTCCATTAAACTCAATTTTCTTCTCCC
>CAYJII010000002.1:0-97306 GCA_964370225.1 uncultured Oscillospiraceae bacterium
AAAAATACTCACAAAAGAACCCTTTCGGGTTCGATTGTGAGTAAAGATGGTGGAGGCGAGGGGAATTGAACCCCTGTCCGAAAATCTATCCACAAAGCTTTCTACGAGTGTAGCAGTTTCTTAAATTCCTTATAACATACCACAAACTGCGATGATACGAAAAAGTAGCTTCAATTAAACCTCACTGATGTCGAAGCCCCATCAGCAAAGTTCACCGCTAAATTGACGTTAGAAAAAGAGCGCGGTAATCAGTTTCCAACGGAACAGCTTAAAACTAAGCTGCTACTAAATTAGTTCTAAAATTATTTTTAGCGTTTATATTTAAGTTGCGACTTTTAAGGTGTTTTCGCCCACACCACTCGCTTACAATGATTCAAAATCCCCGTCGAAACCTTTACGCCCCCATAAAATTGCGACATTTAAAGTCGCAAAAATATACTAGAGATTTTTTATAAATACTCCTGCTAGATCTATCCAGTTAGCGCATTCTTTCTGAATTAAGCCGCCATCGACGCCACAAGTTTCTTCAGTAGATAACCCTAATCCGTGCGGACCTGTAGGATATATGTGTAACTCAAACGGCACATCATAACGATGCAACCCATCTGCGTACATTAATGCATTTTTCACCGGTACAACATCATCATCAAATGTATGCCAGATAAATGATTTCGGTGTGTTCTTTGAGATATGCTTTGGCACATCAGCTAAATCAAGTAGCTCTGCTTCCTTGTCACCAAGCAAGTTCCCATATGATTTAGACGGTGAGTTTTCTAGCGCTCCAACTACTGCGTATGATAACACCAATGCATTTGGTTTGATATCTTGCGCATTAAGATTTAGCGCTTTGTAGACAAATTCTTTGTCCCAATGCACGCCAATCGATGCAGCAAGATGTCCACCTGCCGAAAATCCCATTACTACGATTTTATCAGTGTCAACATGCCATTTTTCTGCATTCTCTCGCACAAGTGCAATGGTGCTCGCAAGCTCCATAAGCTGTGTCGGGAAAATTGCTGGTTTGCAGCTATAACGCAATATTACTGCGTTAAATCCCATAGAATTAAGTTTTATCGCTATTCCTTCAGACTCCCTGTCAGAAGTAAAAACATAACCTCCACCAGGGCAAATCACCACAGTAGGTCTTTTGCGATTAATATCAATTTCTGGGCTGTTATCTAAAATATAAGTGTAAACTTTGGGTTGATAATCAGTTTTGTTTAACCCTAATTTGCTGTGATCTAATTTCAAATCAATAATTTCATGAATCATAACAACACAACCTTCTAATAATATTAATATTGTTGGCGCTGCTTTAATGCTCTATCAATTTCACGCTTAGCATCGCGTTTTGCCATGTCTTCGCGCTTATCGTGTAGCTTTTTACCTTTGCACAAGCCCATTTGCATTTTTACAAGTGAGCCTTTTAAATATAGCGATATCGGAATTAGCGTGTAACTTTCTTGGTTTACTAGCCCCATTATCCGCATAATTTCTTTTTTATGCATCAACAGTTTTCGTACCCTAAATGGATCTTTATTAAAAATATTGCCCTTTTCATATGGACTTATATGCATTCCTTTAACAAAAAGTTCGCCGTTCTCCACTGCACACCAGCTCTCTTTCAAACTGACTGTCCCTTGGCGCAACGATTTTACTTCTGTCCCGAAAAGCTCAATCCCCACTTCAAAAGATTCTATTATAAAATATTCATGGCGAGCTTTTTTGTTGCTTGCCAAAGTTTTTGTCATAACATTCGCCACGAAATCCACTTCCTTTTCACTACTTTAATTAAAGTACAACATATCTTTTTTGTCAACAGAATTTTGTCGAGTACTATATTTCACTACGATTTTCTAGGGCTTTAAACAACGTTACCTCATCTGCATACTCCAGCGCAGAGCCTATCGGTATTCCGAATGCTAAGCGTGAAACCTTCACTCCCAGTGGCTTTAACAGCTTAGATATATACATCGCTGTCGCTTCCCCCTCAACAGTAGGGTTTGTCGCCATAACAACTTCCTTTATCTCCCCAGTACTTATTCGCATGAGTAGCTCTTTTACATAAATATCGTCAGGGCCCACCCCATCCATAGGAGAAATAAGCCCATGAAGCACGTGGTAAAGCCCTCTGTATTCACGTGTACGCTCAAAAGCGACAACATCTTTTGCATCTTCTACCACACATATTAAACTCTTGTCACGCGCAATGTCTGAACATATATCGCATGTCGGCTTATCCGTAAAGTTTTTACACACTTCGCAGTTTTTAATCTTAGTATGTGCGTCCATAATCGCTGTGCTAAAAGCTTTTGCCTCATGCTCGCTCATCGACAATACATAAAATGCAAGTCGTTGGGCAGATTTTATCCCTATGCCCGGCAGTGAAGCGAACTGCTCTATTAACTTTGTTAAAGGTAATGCGTTAAATCCCATGATTAATAGCCTTTTTGCTTTCTATTATTTTATACTAAGCCCGGAACATTTAGTCCGCCTGTAATTTTATCCATTTCTGTATTTACTACTTCTTCTACATTGCGTAAACATTCATTAACTGCTGCAATTACTAAGTCTTGTAGCATTTCGATATCTTCTGCATCAACAACTTCTGGTTTTAAAGTTAGTGAAATCACTTCTTTTTTACCGTTCATAACAACATTAACTGCTCCGCCACCTGTTGATGTAGTAAACTCTTGTTCATCTAGTTCTGCTTGTTTTGCAGCCATGTCTTCTTGCATTTTTTGCGCTTGTTTAATCATCCCTTGCATATTTTGAGCGCCTCCGCCCATTCCTTTTGGTAATCTTGCTTTCATAATAATTCTCCTTTAAATTGTCACTTATTTTATGACATTAATTTTATATTTTATTAGGATTCGGTTACATCGATATCCAATTTTTTAGCATTTTCTGCAATAGCATCCAGCGGATTAACAGCATTTTCTTCCGCTTTTGCATCACCTTCGTCATTTTGTGTTGTGCTTCCCACTTTCATCTTAAGCTTATAGTTTTGTCCTGTAACTTCTATCAAAGCTTTTTTAAGATGAGAAGTGAAGTTTTCACGATTTACAACTTTTGTGAAAAATGTGTTTGGGCTGTCTATAAACAATGTGTCTCCTGCGACATATGCCATCGATCCTGATAACATTCCACCAATAGGAGTTTTTTTGATTTTGCTCATGACTTCAACCCATTTATCAAATAAAACAGGAGCAACTTTTTTACTACTAGCCTGTTCTTGTGCTTTTATTGGTGCGCTTGTCGGCACGCTCTCTTGCATTATCGATTGCACCTTGGGCAAATCTTCTATAGGAGCTTTTGCTTCGACTTTTTTCTCAGTCGCTTTTGGAATTACTCCACTCTTAATAATATTTTCTAAATTCTCAATGCGACTTAGCAGCTGCTCCACAGTCCTATCTTGTGACGGAGTGCACAGGCGTATCATCGCTGTCTCTATACTAATTCGCTTATCGTAATTAAGCGATAATTTATCTGTAGTTTGTTGCAATATATCAATCGCATTTAGCAAAAAGCTAAGTGATGTTTTTTTCGATTGTTCTTGCAATAATGTTAGCTCCTCAGGCAAACTTCGCACCAAATTCTCTGGTTTTTGCACAGTTTTCACTATCATTAAATTTCTAAAATGTTCGGTGAGCTCTAAACAAAACCTTTGCAAATCCTTTGAGGCGTTGTGGATATCATTAACCAAGCCTAAAAGCTTAACGCTATCATTTGATACGATAAAATCAGTAGCTGTAAAAAGATAATCTTTTAACACCAATCCTGTAGCAGCACTTACAATTTCGTCTGTAATATCGCTTGCATAAGACGCACAAAGTTGCAATGTACTCAAAGCGTCGCGCATACTTCCGTCAGCAATTTTTGCTATTATCATAGCAGCTTCTTTTGTGAGAGTAAACTCCTCGTTATCCGCCACCATCAACAGCCTGTCCGCAATTTTTTCTGTATTAATCCGCACAAAGTCAAATCGCTGACACCTTGAAACTATCGTTACTGGAACTTTGTGAATTTCTGTTGTCGCCAAAATAAACTTAACATGTGCAGGTGGCTCTTCCATAATTTTTAGCAGCGCATTAAATGCTGCCGTGCTGAGCATATGTGTTTCATCTATTATATAAACGCGGTATTTGCAGTGAGTTGGCGTATAATTCGCCTCATCACGCAATATCCTTACATCGTCTACGCCATTATTGCTGGCTGCGTCCATTTCGATAACATCGAGAATGGAGCCATTTGCGATGCCTACACAGGAATTGCACACTAAGCATGGGTTCCCATTTTGTGGGTTTTCGCAGTTAACTGCCATTGCAAAAATCTTTGAGCAAGTGGTTTTTCCTGTGCCTCTTGTCCCTGTAAAAAGATATGAATGAGCAGTTTTGTTGTTTGCAATTTCATTTTGCAAAGTGGTGGTGATATGTTCTTGCCCGATAACATCATCGAATGTTTTCGAACGCCATTTTCTGTATAATGCAAGTTGCATATTTGCCCACTCCTTTGCAACAGTCTGACTAAAAAATCAGCTTATATTACATATGCTACCTAACACACGGACATAAAGGCGGACTGTGGCACACAGTTTCTTTACTTAATGCTGCTCGGTTCCCCGCCTGACATGGTTCGCAAAGCTCCCGTTGCACAGGACCCAAATATCCGCATGTTAGATAGCACAAGCTATCAAAATATTATCGTAACTACAAAAATAAATATTATTTTTAAAGGTACGAAAGATATTATACTACAAAATCATCTATTTGTCAAAGAAATTTTGAGTTTTATATGATTTTTTTCATCATAATATGGGGACAGGACTCTTCATAAAAAATTTCGCCATATTCCTCAAACCCCAGCTTTAAATAAAAATCTTTTGCATCGTACTGCGAACCTAAAATAACAGTGTCCGACTCACCCAGCTCTTTTGCTTTATCTAGGCATGTGTTTATCATGAATTTACCAATGCCTTTACCGCGATATTCTTTTAACGTTGCCACTCTGCCTATATGCCAATGCCCCTCATCCATAAATAGTCTAGCTGTACCCACGGGCTTATCATCATCTAAAAATAAAATGTGGTGAGCCACATCATCAATCTCGTCAGCATCATAGCTAAAGCCCTGTTCATCTAAGAAAACTTTTTTTCTCACAAAATAGCACTCGTTTAATTCCTCTTTTGTTGTTATCCACAAAAATCCGCCAATCATTAAAAATGTCTCCGTTTCATACCTGTTTTTAAGTTAACAATACTATACCATAAATAATAGTATATAGTAAATACTTTTTTTAAAATTTAAATGAATAGAAAAACCAAAAACGTTCAAGAATATATATATAATTTTTAAGGAGTGTAACCGATGTGAATGTAAAAAGGGGAGAAATATACTACGCTGATTTAAGTCCTGTTGTGGGCTCAGAACAAGGTGGGATACGCCCGGTTTTAATAGTTCAAAACGATGTTGGAAACAAGCATAGCCCCACTGTTATTGCGGCTGCAATAACAAGTCAGCGCGAAAAATCTAAACTGCCTACTCATATTGAAGTGACAGCCAACGAATGTGGTCTGTCCAAAAATTCGGTGGTGCTTTTAGAGCAAATCAGGACGATAGATAAAAAAAGACTTAAAGAAAAAACCGGAATCTTAAACGATAATTCGATGAATCAGATTAATACTGCGTTGTCCGTAAGTTTCGGTTTGGGTTATTAGCACAGACTCTAAATTTTAGTCCGAGTTCTACATACGGACAACACAATAATATATAATGCGGTTTTGGGATAATAAAGCGTATGCTTAATAGCTATCCTCAAAACCGCTATTACTTTATTTTTTTATATGGGCTAAAAGTTTTTTATACTTTTCATCTATTAATTTAAAGTCCACATTCGGGGTATAATACCCCTCAAGCACATCATGTAGCTCTTTTGCTTTTTTCATCACAGCTAACATTTCCTCCACAATCGGAGCGATGGCTTTCTCGTTAAATTTAAGCATATGTTTGTGCTTTTGCAGATTTTCTTTATTAATAAATCTTGTGTAGTTTATGGTTTTCTTTTCACATTGAGGAGTCACTTTAACATATTTGTTTTGCGAAATAAAACCAATCTTAAGTTCAGGTACAATTATGTGGCTGATTTTATCTGCAGGTGAAAGTGGATTGTAGCAAACATAACATTCATAATTTGCAGAAAGCAGTATGTCACGTATCATAGACATAAAATCATGAGTAATTACATCATACTTATCCTCAAGCGAGTACACAGTGTCACAAAAATAATCTATACTATTTGTATATGTAACTACACCCTGTGGAGTGAATGCACTCAACAGCCTTTTATTCAGCTTTGCCCCACTGCCTCTTTTATTTTTCGTCACCTGCTTAAGTGTAGATTTCACAGTTTTCTTGAGTTTATTTTTATCCACATATGTCTTTAACACCTTAATATTTTCTTCCCTTAAAACATTTATGCATTTAAGCAAATTACAATATTTGCTATGTTGTGCAGAAATCATCAGCGAGTATTTCACGATATCCTGTTTGGACTTTTGCAAGCTTTCGTTATCAAAGGCATCGAGCAAATTGATAATGCGTTCGAACGCTCCTGGATACTGCGGCTCAATCACATGCGGTGGAGTACCATCGCAAAAGGTTAATTTAGACTCATGTAAAAAAATTCCGTCAAGCGAATCAGGGTCCGAGCTACAATGAATGTATTCGCTTAACACCTCTTCGTTAAAGCTCGCAGCCATTTTTTTCATAAGACCAGATTTCCCTGTACCTGGTCCGCCTTTAATTATGTAACTGATATAATCGTTATATGGATTTTCAAATTCCGAAAAATAGGATACAAATCCGTCTTGTGAATTTGCTCCTAAATAAAAATCTACTGTATTATTGTTCATAAGAATGCTCCATTCTGCCGACTGACATCGGCATAAAAATAACTGAAAATACTTAATTTAATTTAAACAATCAAGTTTTATGATATACTATTCAGCTTTTGCATTTTTTGATACAATATATCTTCTTTTCACCAATAAAAAATGAGTGAAAGCATTAGTTTCCACTCATTTCAACTTATCTTAATTTTTTTAATCACGACCAAAGAAATCAATTATCCCTGATACAATTTGCTCTGCGATTTTATCTTGGTTTTCCTCCACTACTAATAAGCTTAATTCTGCTGCATTTGACATATACCCAACTTCAAGTAATATTGATGGCATTTCCACAAGATTAATCAGATACTGTGCATCGACTACCGCTTCTTCCTTCGGGCTAAGAAAATCCAGCGAAGTCATCGCGTTAGTAATATTTGTTGCAAGCTGTTTTGACTCGCTCACTTGCCCATCATTATTATTGCGATAAAACGCCTCAAAACCTCTTAGTTGATGCTCTTCTTCTGGCATCGCGTTGTGATGTATACTAATCATTATATGCGGATTTTTTTCATTTATTGCAGGTGCAAGTTCATTTTCAATATCGTATTTCTTCTCCATCTTAGGCAGTAGCGTTTTGATGTCACTTTGCACATGTGTCGCATAACTGATATCGTGCGAAAAGACTACTTGATATCCATGAAACTGCAATTTCTCTGCGACTTTCTGACTGAGTGATGCGTTGAGCATTCGCTCCTCAACTCCATTTCTCTCAGCTCCAATATCAGTCCATCCATGCCCTGGGTCTAACACAATAACAATATCGCTCGGCGAATCGGGATATACTCCAGCCTCGCGAGTATCATTAATCTGAATCTGGGGGATTTTCTTCACCTGTGAAAAAAGATAATTAATCGCCATGGATATGCTAGCTATGATAGCTGTTATTAATATTACTGCTAAGATAACTCGTGAATGTCTGATTTTTCTTTTTGTCGTACTGTATACCATATTAGCTCCATTCTTAATGCATTAACTTCATTTGTTGCTCTCATTATAAATCCGCACATAACTATAGTCAATGCATATAATAATCTCTTAAGTAATAATAATAAAGTATTAAGAATTATACTTGACTTTTACATAATCATATATCATAATAATATATATTATACTGTATGCAATATATATTTCACAGTGCCATATGATTTTAACTTAGCTTACGGAGCACCCACTTAGACGGGCACATGCCTAATAAATAATATTGGAGGAAATGTCATGAGTTTTAAAAAAATAGAAATATCAACACTTTCATTCAACCCATTCGACAAACTTGGTAAAGAGTGGTTTTTGCTAACTAGCGGTGATACTAGCAGTTATAACACAATGACCGCAGCTTGGGGAATGTTCGGCTATATGTGGAACAAACCTATAGTTAACGCAGTAGTAAGACCCCAAAGATATACATATGAATTTATGGAAAAAAATGATTTATTCACTATTTCATTTTATGATAAAGATTTAAAAGATAAGCTTACTATCTGCGGAACAAAATCCGGTAGAGATATCGACAAAGCAAAAGAATGCGGATTTACCGCTATTGATTTTGACGGTTCTGTAGCGTTTGATGCCGCTAATTTGGTTATGGTATGCAAAAAAATATATACTCAAGATATGACAGCGGACTGCTTTATTGATAGTGATATCGATAAATCTGTATATCCTACACACGACTACCATAAATGCTATGTGGGCGAAATCATTGGAGTCTATGCAAAAGATTAAAATAAATGCGGACATTAATAATGTCCGCATTTATTTTTTCTCGCAAAAATATTAACAATTTATGATTTAGGTATTGCAAAATTATGTATTTTTGTGTAGAATAAAATAGTATTTCATAATTTTATGGTAAATACAAATAGATTTAATAAATAACGGAGGAATTATTAATGCTGGAAAAAACATTTAAATTGCAAGCGCATGGCACAAATGTTAAAACAGAAATCATCGCAGGTATCACTACCTTCTTAGCAATGGCGTACATCTTAGCAGTTAACCCTAGTATGCTATCAATCACTGGTATGGATGCTGGTGCTGTTTTCTCTGCTACTGCCATATCCGCTGCAATCGCTACATTAATCATGGGAATTTTTGCAAACTACCCAATCGCATTAGCATCGGGGATGGGACTTAATGCATATTTCACATATGAAGTGTCGCTCGGAATGGGACTTGGCGAAAACGCTTGGAAAATCGCACTTACAGCTGTACTAGTTGAAGGTATTGTTTTCATTTTGCTATCTTTCTTTAAATTTCGAGAAAAAATCGTAAATACAATTCCTGAAAACTTAAAATATGGTATCACTGCTGGTATTGGTTTATTTATCACAATCGTCGGCTTAAAAGGTGCTGGCATCGTCGTTACAGACGCTATCGCTACAGAAGATGGTGGGGTTTCTTCCGCTACTTTAGTGGCAATGGGCAACATCGCTTCCCCAACATTTGTACTAGCAATGCTTGGTGTTATCCTAATCGTTACACTTATGCATTATAAAATTAAAGGCTCAATTTTAATCGGGATTTTATTCACATGGCTGATGGGTATGCTTGCAGAGCTAGCAGGTTGGTATGTAGTTGACCCTGTTGCAGGAATTTACTCAAACTTCCCTGACTTTTCAAACTACACAATCTTCCCTTCACTCGCTCCTACTTTTCTCCAATTTGACTTTGGCTATATCGCAGATAACCTAGTAAACTTCATCGTAATCGTGTTTGCTTTCTTATTTGTTGACTTGTTTGACACAATCGGTACATTAGTCGGCGTTGCTTCAAAAGCTAATCTTTTAAACAAAAAAGGCGAACTTCCTAAAGCAGGAAGAGCATTGATGGCTGATGCTGTCGGTACTGTTGCAGGTGCATGTTTGGGTACTTCTACAGTTACTAGCTACATCGAATCCTCAGCAGGTGTTTCCGAGGGCGGCAGAACTGGTCTTGCATCTGTAGTAACTGCGATATTATTTATTCTAGCGCTATTCCTATCACCAATCTTCCTGTCAATCCAAGGGTTTGCAACTGCACCCGCTTTAATTGTAGTGGGACTTTTGATGATGTCCGCAGTGCTAAAAATGTCGTTTGAAAAAGATTCTGCTGACACAATCGGTGGTTTCTTAGCAATAGTTATGATGCCATTCACATACTCAATCGCTAACGGTATCATGTTCGGTATGCTATCATGGACATTAGTAAAAATCTTTACTGGCAAAGCAAAAGATATTTCAGTAGTTATGTGGATTTGCGCTGTTCTCTTCGGCGCAAGAATTGTGACGCTAATCATCTAATTTTATATGCTAATCATTATATCAATAAAAAAGCAATGTGAAGTTAATTCACATTGCTTTTTTTCTGTACATCTTACTTCCCTGAGCGCTCTACGCTAATAACTCCTGGGAGTTTATTTAATTTAAACATAATATTTTTTAAATGCTCAATTCCCTCTAATGCAATGGTCACTACAATGATTGCATTCCCATTTTTAAGTTGCCTTGCGCTAATTTCGTGAATTGGCACATGCAAATTTGATAGAGCTAAGCAAACATCTGCAAATAATGTTTGGTGGTCACGTGCAACGATATCCAGAGTACAATTGTAACTTTGTGCTACATCACTCGTCCAGTGCACCGAAATCCATCTATTCAGTTGTTCTGGGTCGTTTACCGAGTTTATCACGTTTACACAATCCATTTTATGGATACTAACTCCGTGACCTCTTGTAATAAAGCCTAGGATTTTATCCCCTGGTAACGGGTTACAGCATTGCGAAAACTTGATTAAGCAGTTGTCTATACCATCTACGATTACATCGCCTGCATATTTTGTCGCACGCTTAATCTCAGGTTCGACAAAAGCGCTTTCCTCATTTTCCTCACGCACCATTCGCACATAGTCATCTTTTATCTTCGGCATAATTTTGCTTAAGATAACACCGCCATATCCAATAGCTGCGAATAAATCATCGCCCTCGAAATTATAGCGTTTGCACAGCGTATCAACTAGCTCATTGTACTGCTCAGTATTTAGGTGGATATAGTTGCGCTTAAGTTCTTTTTCAAGCTCTATTTTGCCCTCAATGATATTTTCTTCACGACGCTCTTTTTTAAACCACGTTCGTATTTTTGAGCGAGCCTCACTCGTTTTAGCGATATTAATCCACTCTTTATTTGGTCCATGTGAAATAGATTTCGTCGTCAAAATTTCGATAATCTGTCCTGTTTTAACTTTGTGGTCGAGCGACACCATCTTTCCATCCACTTTTGCGCCTATCATCTTATGCCCAACTTCACTATGAATAGCATACGCGAAGTCAATAACAGTTGAGTCGGCTGGCAAACTTTTCACGTCACCCTTTGGAGTGAACGCATAGATTTCCTCTGGCGTTAGGTCAGTTTTTATCGTTTTAACAATATCCTCCGCACCGTCTGCGTCCTGCTGTGCCTCGATAATCTGTCTAATCCAAGCAAGCCTGTCCTCTAGTTTGTCTTTGCCGACAATACCCTCTTTATATTTCCAATGCGCGGCAATACCATATTCTGCGGTATAATGCATCGCCCATGTTCTAATCTGTATCTCAAACGGTACGCCTTCTTTTCCAATAACCGTGGTGTGTAGCGACTGGTACATATTTGGTTTTGGCGTAGAAATATAGTCTTTAAACCTGTTCGGAATTGGCGTAAAAAGGTCATGGATTATCCCTAAAATATTGTAGCATTCGATATCTGTATTTGCGATAATCCTAACTGCATAGATATCATAAATTTCATCAAAACTTTTTCCCGCTACATAAACTTTTCGATATATTCCATAAAGGCTCTTTGTCCTACCCTCAATATGCGGTGTGATAGAATAATCCGAAAGTCTGTGTGTAATCCTTGCTTTTATAGTTTCGATAAATAAATTTTTGCCATCATTTTTATAAGCTAGTGTGTTATTAATCTCCTCACAAGCAACAGGGTCAAGATATTTTAGCGAGATGTCCTCAAGCTCCTCTTTCACTCCCATGATACCAAGTCTATTTGCTATCGGTGCATAAATTTCCATGGTTTCGAGTGCGATTTCGCGCCTCTTTTGCTCGCGTATAACGGATAAAGTACGCATATTATGCAGTCTGTCCGCTAACTTTATGATGATAACTCGGATATCTTGTGACATCGCTAGTAGCATTTTTCTAATATTCTCTGCTTGTTGCTCCTCTTTCGTGGAAAGTGGCACCTTTTCAAGCTTTGTTAACCCGCTCACTAATACGGCGATTGAATCTGAGAAATGCGACCTAATTTCTTCGAGGGTAATAGGAGTGTCCTCGACAACATCGTGTAGCAGGGCTGCACATACAGACTCTGTATCCATCCCTAGCTCAACTAGTATCATCGCAACACAAACTGGGTGGACAATATACGGTTCTCCCGAAATTCTAAACTGCCCCTCGTGAGCTTTTGCTGCAAGTTTGTACGATTGTTTTATTAGGTCTATGTCATATCCTCTATCTGCATCAATAATATTTCTGCACAGCTGATTATATAATTTTTTTGCCATAAGAACACCTCCTTATCCATTCATTTCTATTAGTCTTTTGTATGTTTTTGTTTCTTGCAAATCTACTTTTCCATCTGCCTTTTGTATTTCAATACTGCCATTTGTTAGTGAAATTTTAATTAGCTTTGCTTCCGTTAATATGTTTAGTATTATCCTATATTTTATGTAATTTATATTATGCTCCGAAAAGCTAAAATATATGTTATCGATATCGCCATTTATCGTTTTACTTTTGTTTATATAACGATACACTACTGCAATTTCATCCCTAGTCGGAATAATCTTTTCTATCACCGCGAAAGACAACTTTTCCTCTAGCACAAATTTGTCGTAATATGACTTAGCATTAAGTATTCGCTCTTGCTCTAAATCTGTTGGTCGAATATCTCTAATCGTCATGGATAGATACTCATTACCATTATATAAGTTTATCGAAATATCTGCCACAAAATCCAGAGTTTCACCGATTTTATACATAAACTCGTTTAAACTCGTCCTAAACAGCATCGCTTTTATTTGTATTGCTCCATATGTAAAACCCAGTCGCAAATGTTTATTATCGCCCACAGGAGTGACATTTTGCAGTTTTGCACCTTTTATCATAAATGAAGGATACTGGTTTTTCGCACCAAATGGTTGTAATATTTCAAGACTTTTTATATTCGCAAGGTTTAAATCATTTGGTGCAATAACCATATCGACATCGTATGAAAAAGTCGGCATGATATCATGGAATTTCCTCGCAAATTTTTGTATTTTCTCATCAAATTCGGCAAAGCGCTCTTTTTCTAAAGACATACCACCAGCAGCAGAATGTCCACCGAATTTTATAAAGACGTCTTTGCAGGAGTATAGCGCATCAAAAATCGAAAATCCATCAACACTTCTAGCCGAACCTGTCAGTGTTCCATCTTGGTTTTCCGTAAGTATTATCGTAGGTTTCCCATACTTCTCCAGTATCTTCGAACAAACTATCCCTATTATTCCGTGATGATAATTTGCACCTTTAAATATTAGCACTCTCTTGCTTAATATCTGTGGATTTTCTTCTATTTGCTTTTGAATGTCTATAATCACACTCTCTTCAAGGCTTTTTCGCTCTACATTTAAGTCGTTGATACTCTCCGCTATAGCTAGTGCTTCTTCTGGGTCGTTTGCAATAAGCAGTTTTACCGCAATAGAAGCATCGAGAATTCGACCTGCAGCGTTAATTCTCGGTACTAAAGTGAATGCGACACTCTGCGAATTGACAGATGTCATATTGAGCTTTGCTACATTAGCAAGGCTAATAAGTCCCACATTATCCGTTTGTGATAATTGCTCCAGCCCAACTTTTACAATAGTTCTGTTTTCTCCCGTGAGCGGCACGATATCTCCTATTGTACCCATAGCCACAATGTCAGAATATTGCGATAAAACATAGTCATAATCCGCATTTTCAAGTGCTGCAATCAGTTTAAAAGCTACTCCCACTCCCGCTAAATCTTTATATGCAGATGGACAATCAAGCCTATGTGGATTAATCACAGCAAATGCTGGTGGCAAATGCTCGCCTGGTATATGGTGGTCTGTTACAATAACCTGCATCCCAAGCTCGTTTGCAAGCTCAACCTCATTTATAGCAGAGATGCCATTATCCACTGTGATGATTAACTTCACATCATTTTGCGCTAAATATTTTATCGCATCACAGTTTAGCCCATATCCCTCGCCATCTCGTGTGGGTATGTGATAAATAACATTAGCTCCCATTAAGCTCAAATGTGTGTATAATATCGAAGTTGAGGTGACACCGTCGCAGTCGTAATCGCCATATACCGCAATTTTCTCAAACTCCGTCACAGCTTTATTAATGCGCTCTACTGCTATTTCCATATCCGCTAATACAAATGGGTTTTCCAGTTCATCAACAGCATTGATAAACTCGTCAATTTTTTCAATGCTGTCATACCCTCTATTTACTAAAATTTGCGCTAAAAATTCGCTAATATCCGAACTAGCACAGATATCCGCTACTGAATTTTTATTTGCAATTTTGATATTCCACTTCTTAAAAGCCAAGTCAAATGTCCTCCCGACTATTCATAAAAATATACAATTAATGTTATTATACTCTAAAAACAGTCCTTTTGTCAAAATATATGAATAAAATTATTTTGCAGTAATATATATTATCGAGGAAATAGAATTTTTTGTAGGAGGTATTTTCATTTTTGTTTATCATAAAGCGAGAAAAGGAGCATCATTATTGTGAGAGATAAATTTTATCATAACCCACCCGAGTATAAGAATGTGATAAAAAAGATAAGCCAGCTTAAAGAAAAATACGAATTTTTAAATGTATATGAAATCGGAAAAACAGTCTTAGGGCGCAGTATTTTTGCGCTAGGTTTAGGGAATGCTCATCATGTTAATTTGTATGTAGGTGGAGTTCACGCAAGTGAATGGTTAACCTGCACGCTACTATTCCGATTTCTTGAGGATATATGTGATAGTGTAAAAACGGGTCGTGAATTTAGAGGCGTGGATTTTAATAATAATTACCACAAAGGAATACTCTTTATCCCCGCCCTCAATCCCGACGGTATAGAAATTGTTTTAAATGGGTATAAATCCGCAGAAACATTAAGCGAGAGTGTTAAGGCAGTCGCAGCGAGCTCGGATTTATTGTGGCAAGCAAATGCAAACGGGGTGGATTTAAACCGAAATTTTGATGCGGGGCATAATTTGTGCAAAGATTATATGCAAAAACTTGGAATTCACTCTGCCTCCCCCAGATATTACCCTGGAGAGTTTGCGCATAATCAGCCAGAAACAAAGGCTCTTATTGACTTGTGTGAAGAAAAAAGCATCAACTGTGCATACGCTTTCCACTCACAGGGAGAAGAAATATTTTATGAATATGAAGGTTTTACCCCTCAAATTAGCTTTCACATAGCTTCTCTTTTGTCCTCATATTGTGGGTACAGCCTCGTCAAACAAAGTGGCATTTCTTCACATGGTGGCTTTAAGGACTGGTTTTTAAAACGATTTGGGAAACCCGCATTCACAATAGAAATAGGCAGGGGGAATAATCCTTTACCTATTGAAGATTTCGCTGGTATCTATGAAAAAGTTGTCGATGCTTTATGCATTAGTGCGATAATATAGAGGCTCCAACAGATTTTTTATTATTTATCGTAGTTGTCTTTTAATACCACGACTATTTGAAAAAACGCAAAAAACTCTTGCTCAGAAAAAGAGCAAGAGTTTTTTTGATATTTAGTTATTATCGATAATCATTTCATTTATATAAGGCAAAGTTTTTACACACTCGCAAAACTCTCTCCATTCATCAAGCTTATGCGTTTTCCTTGCAAAATACATATTTGCAAGCACTTCGTAATTAAACGAACAGGTGCGCATTTGGTTATAACTTGATGGTAATAGCTGAATAATGCTATACCAAGTTTCTTTCGACTTGCTTTCTAGATACTCAAGACGCATTTCTTCAAGGCATGCTATGGTGCTTTTTAGCGAATTTAGCGCTACTTCATTCATTTTATCGTGACTGAAATCGGAAAGCTCAAATGGTTTTGAGTGGATTTTATGCATCGTACTAGTCGAATTTGCAACAGTACCTACTTTGTATGTATCAAATTCCTTCCACCAATATAGTGGCGCCGTTATGTCCATACTCACAAAAATTTGGCGGATAAATTTTCTATGATCACTCCCTGCTTTACACAACTGTTTTGCAAGCTTCAAATCATTTTCCCCAAAAACAAAATTACCTTTATTGTCATATGAACTATCGGATCTATTCCAACTATTCATAGGATTTCTTGCTCCACGCATAGCGTTTTCAAAGTTAAATGCCTCTATTTTTTTTACTTCAATCATCACTTTACCTCCATTTTTCGTCTACATCATTTTACCACAGTCTATGTAAAAAATCAATCTTACTTTTGCATTAACGGTATAATCGAGCCCACATCACAAAGTGGCTCATCGCACAAACTTAGCACGCTAATCCCATGCTTTTCACAAAACTGCTTTACCTTATCGCCATCGGGATAATACTTTAAGCTCCCGGTGAAAGCCAGCGTGCTCGCACCAATTTTTCCACAAGTCCCTCCGATAAAACCACAGCTATACTCGTCTAATGCAATGCCATTTGTCGTGACATGTATACTGTCCACCCCTATCCCCACGAGTGCTTTATGTATCCCAATATCCGAGGTTATCACCGCATTTTCGCTGAGGATAACACTCGAGCATTTAGCGTACCCTTGCTTTGTCGGAATTGGGTTTTTATCAAGCTTTTTAAATGCTATTTCTTTTGAAAATTTTTCACTACCCACAAAATTTTCTCCTAATAAAAATGAGTTGAGCGCAATATCATTGGGGTAGTCCTCACTCGGTAATACATCGGTGAAAGAAAGATTAAACCCAGATTTTAATAAGTTTTCATTTAAATCTTTGCTATAATTATGTAGTAGGATTTCTCTGCCACCACTATGGAACATCACCATGTCTGGGTGAGTAGACACACCATTTTGTATATACGGGCATGGTGGCACCTCTATCGTTTTTATTCCGATACTATTTAGCGCATTAATTTGCTTAGTGGCGATTTGACTAATCGCTACTAAGCAAACATCATTTTGTGGTAAATTTTGTGTTTTAACAAATTCCATAATAACTCCATCACTCATGTCTAAGCGCATCCACCGGTTTTAGTTTTGCAGCTTTGTACGCTGGATATACCCCAAAAATTGTACCGACTAAAACTGCAAATAGTACGCAAAAAACTAGGTTTGTTATGTTAATTATAACACTAACGCCAAGGATAATGCAAGCAGTAAAACCTAAGCTAATTCCGATTAGCGCACCCGACACAGCACCTATTGAAGTTATCATGACGCTCTCGCTTAAAAATTCTAATAAAATTGTGATATTGCTTGCACCAATTGATTTTTTTATGCCTATTTCCCTTGTTCTCTCGCTAATGGACACGAGCATTACCGTCATTATTGAAAGCCCCGATACTACAAGCGAAATCCCAGCAATCACTGTTAAGACGATGGTTATTATGGATAAAATTTGATTGAGATTGTCTTTTTGTTGATTTAAGTCATCGAGTTTAACGCTATTTTTTGCGCCTAAGCTTTTATCTAGAGTAGTCATAATATTTGTGTTAATATCCTCCAATGTCACACTTTCATCTAAAGTCATGATGATTTGCGAAAATCCCTCTTCGAGCGAAAGATTCTGCATCGTCGTGTACGGAACATAGGTAAATGAGGGCACTATCTCCCCCATCATACTTTGCATGATATTTCCACCTGTTTTAGTTATCCCCACTATCTCAAAATCATGGTATGCATTCCCCAGATACACCGCAATTTCCTTACCCACAATATTACTTCTATAATAATTCTCCAGTGCGAAGCTTTCGTCCACCAAGCAAACCTTTGCATTTGCGTTTATGTCATTATCGTTTATCATCCGTCCATGTATTATTTCAAGCGACATCATATCTTTTGTGTCGTCATTGACCCCCAAAATTACGCAGTCGTTAGCGTTCTCCTTCACTATCACCTCTGAGTAATTTGTGATGAGAGGACTAGCATACTTCACCGAGTTTGCCTCTTTTACGCTGTCTAATTCTTTTTCTCCTAAATTCAGCCAATTTTCAGAAGCCCTAATCATTACGCCACCGATGCCCATGCTAGCTAGTTCAGAGTTTATCGCATTGCTACCTACATCCGATATAAGCGATATTATAACTACGCTCATAACACCGATAGCAACTCCTCCTATTGTCAAAAGCGACATAACCTTTTTCCTAAAGATATTTCTTATCCCCGATTTTAATGTGGTAATCATATTTGTACCCAGTCACTCCCTAATTAATTTTTACTACTTGGTTTTCATATGCAACCTGAACATTATCAAGTATCACGATGTCGTCTTCCGTTATCCCATCTAAAACTTCAACATACTCAGGGAATTCCACTCCAGTTTTGATGTACCTTTTCACTGCTCTAGCATTCTCATACACATAAACGTATTCATTGTTACCCTCATCCTGATTAATCGCAGTATATGGGATTGTGTTTACAATCTTAGGAGCAAAAATTTCAATTTCTCCCGAGACATTGTATCCAGCCTTTAGTTTTTCGTCGATGTCATCAATTATCGCGCTAACGTTTATCACCGTTTGCGTACCAACTCCCAAAAACTGTTCATGAGCAACTGGCGCAACTGATTTAACCGTAGCGCTGTACTCTTTATCAAGCGCGTCAACGTAAATGCTTACTTTCTGGCCTGGCGCTATGCTGCTAGCGTACTGTTCTGCCACTGTAATTTTTGCTTGCAGTGAGGATAAGTCGCTGATTGTTGCGATAACTTGATTGGGAGTAATCAGTGACCCCGCAACAGTATTCACAGTGCTTACTATTCCTGAGTAATTCGCTGTAATTTCTGTAGGAATCATATGTGACATCTGCTCTATATCTAATTCTACATCGATTTCATCGAGCATGCTTTCATACTCTTTAGGAATAATATCCGTAAGATTAATTAAATCCATCAAAGCATCTTTAGTCTTTATCACATCCACTTTTGCAATCACATCACCAACATCAATCTCACTCCCTTCTTCTATATATACAGCCTGTGTCACTATCGGGATTGAGTAGGACACATCTTTTTTACTTATCTCCTCAATCTTTCCACTTGCAAACACTTTTTGCTCATAAATATTCGGTGTCATCGATGTTGTCATTACAAATGGAATGTTGTAAAACATTATTGCGGACAAGTTAAACATAATCGCTATAATAGCTGCTGTAAACGTAAATAGTAATATATATTTTTTCACCATACCAACTCCAAGCTCATGATTTTTCTTTATTTATTTTGTCATGAAATCTTAATTTTATTTATGCAATATTAAATATAATAAAAAAAATCGCACATAGTATTACTATATATTTTCGCAGATGATATAAAGGGGGAATTTTATGAATTTAGTTGTTTGTACAGAAAATTGCGCTCATCAAAAAGATGGAATTTGCACTCTCGAACATTCGTTTTACGTTAACTCAAAAGCACATAATGGATGCCACTATTACACTAGTGCTCAGTCGCAAAAAGAAAAGTCACCAAAAAAATAATGCTTATTATGTGTATTGTAAAAAATTTTATATAAATCACAAAAAAATATGTGTACATTTTAAATCCAATGTGATAAAATATGTAGAACATTAAAATTTCAGGAGGAAAAAATTATGATTATTCGCAAAATGACCGGCGATGAATACAAGCAAGCTAAAATTATTGGCGCAGTTGCCTTTGAATTCCCTTTTGACTACGAAAAGCTTATGGCAGAAATTGAAAACCCTGATAAACCATCAGTAGTAAACGGTATAGAAGAAGAGCGTATCTGCGCTTTTTCTGACGATGAAAAAACCATGTATGGCTCTATTGGAGTTATTCCATATAATGTTCAGTTTGATGGACATGAAGTTATGATGGGTGGTATCGGCGGTGTAGCTACTCTACCAACATATCGCAGAAATGGTGCTATCCGCGAAAGTTTTGTTTACATGCTAAATGACTTAAAGGAAAAAAACGTCCCTTTAAGCTATCTATACCCATTTAGCTGCTCCTATTATAGAAAATTCGGTTATGAGATTAACTCTACTGTAGACTCATGGACTATCGACTTTAAAGCACTCAAGAAATTTGGTGTAGGCGGTAGCACAGAATTTTTAATGCCGGAGGAAGGCCATGAACGCTTAAGTAAAATCTATCACAAGATGTACGAGGGCTATAATTTATCTGGACTACGTAATGAAAATGATTTCGGATATTTCACTAAGCGCGATACTTTTAATAACAAGCGCTATGCATATATTTGGAAAAATGAAGAAGGCGAAGAAAAAGCATACATAATGTTTAAAAAGGAAAATGAAAACGGCAAAAACATCATGGATTGTACACATCATTTCATGAGCAAAAACGACATCGCTTTTGTCGATGCCGAAGGTTTTTGCGGTTTAATGGATTTTGCGCTTACTTTTGCTTCAAATTACGATGCTATAAAATTCGAAGTGCCAAGTAGTTTAAAAATCACAGGGCTAATCGAAGAGCAAAATGCAGCTAAGGCTGCTGCATGCCATCGCGGCATGGTTAGAGTTGTCGATGTGGAGCAAATACTAAAACTCGCAAAATATAAAGGCTGTGGAGAAGTGAAAATTAAGATAATCGACAAGCATTGTGATTGGAATACAGCTATATTTGATGTGAAATTTGTCGATAACAAAGCTGTTTCAGTCGAAAAAACTGATGTGAGCCCTGATGTAGCAATGGATATTTCTACTTTCTCCGCATTAATTACAGGCGTATACAATAGCATTAATGACTGTATTAAGCTAGATCTTCAGATACTAAATAAAGACGCAGATTTAGATAAAATTTTCTACTCTAAGAAAAATGTAGTAATAGACCTATTCTAAGAAAAAGAGGAACAAACATGTCAATAATAGTACGCGAAAAAAAGTTTTATACTAACTTTTTTTCATTAATGTCAATCATGGTACTGCAAAGCATTGTTACAACCGCAGTGTCACTTGCAGACAATGTTATGCTGGGCAACTACTCAGAATCCGCATTGTCAGGCGTTGCACTAGCAGTGCAAATCCAGTTTATACTTAATATGGTGGTTATGGGCGTCGGCGAAGGAATTGTTGTTTTAAGCACACAATATTGGGGCAAAAAAGACGTAAGTTCTGTCAATAAAATCATCAACTGTGGTATGAAAGTAGCAGTGGTAATCTCTTTAATCGTAGGGATATTTGTGTTTTTCCTACCCCATTTTTCACTGTCGCTTTTCACAAGTGATACCACTGTTATTGATGAGGGTGTAAAATATCTGCAAATCATCTGCTTTTCTTACATATTCTTTGCATTCACAAATATTTTACTCGCAGGTCTTCGCAGTGTCGAGACTGTAAAAGTTGGTTTTTACGTGTCACTATCCACCCTACTCATTAATGTGTTCTTAAATTACGTACTCATCTATGGTAATTTTGGCGCGCCACGACTAGGGGTACAAGGTGCTGCTATCGCTACACTTACAGCTAGAATCATCGAGTTTGTCGTGGTACTTATTTATATATCAAAATTTGATAAGAAGCTAAATATTAAAATTAGCACTTTCGGAAAAGTTGACAAACAGCTGTTTAAGGATTACATGAAAGTCGGTACACCTGTTATCATTTCAAATGCGATGTGGGGTGTTGCTATGAGCGTGCAAATGGCGATACTTGGTCATCTGGGCTCAACTGCAATCGCCGCAAACTCAATCGCAAACACAATCTTCCAGTTGCTATCAGTATTCTCTTACAGCATGTCCAATGCAGCTGGAGTTATCATGGGTAGAACAGTTGGAGAAGGAAACCTTGATAAGCTAAAAGGCTATACTCGTACTTTCCAAATCATTTTTATAATTATTGGTGTCATCGCAGGTATTGGGCTATATCTAGTAAAAGAACCAGTACTCAGCATATATGATATTTCAGATGCAACCAGAGCGATGACAAATGGGTTTTTAAACGTACTTTGCATAACTTTAGTCGGAACAAGCTACCAAGTTGCTTGCTTAGTCGGCATCGTAAGAGGGTCGGGGGACACAAAATTTGTGCTGTATAACGACACAATTTTCCAATGGATTATTGTTATCCCAATATCACTTTTAGCCGCATATGTGTGGAAGCTTGACCCTATTATAGTTTTCTTCTGCTTAAAATCAGACCAAATCCTAAAATGCTTCGTTGCAGTGGTAAAAGTAAATTTCACAAATTTTGCTAAGCAGTTAACACGCTAAATTAAAAAAGGTGGTATATCATGAGTATTAAAGCTGAAATTCTAGCAGCCATCGACGAAATGTCACTTGGCGGCAAAAACATAAATATTCACTCTTCAATGCGCTCTTTCGTGCCAAAACACGATGATATCGCGCAGATTTTAACTGATTCATTCCTCGAAAAGGGCTGTACAGTTTTAGCACCAGCATTCTCGTATGAGTTTGAAGCATATCCAACAGATGACTTAAGACCTGTTAATAATGGCGCTGGCGATTACTCTTATTTTTCGCAACAAAAGTATAAGGACATGGCACCCTTTACTACTGACTCCAAAAAAATGTCCACATACGATATCGGATACTTCCCTGAATATCTTCTGCATCGTGATGAAAGCATCAGGGGATATCATCCGACAAATTCCTTTGTCTCAATCGGAAAAGATGCAAATGAGTTTGTCAAACATCAAACCGAGATTGATGTTTACGCTCCATTTAGATATTTGCTTGAAACTGACGGGTACGTGCTCCTTATCGGGGTTGGGCTAGACACTGCAACTATTATTCACTATGCAGAAAATTTAGCTGGGCGCAACCTGTTCATACGCTGGGCAAAAGATGTTAACGGCAAAACTATCCCCACACAAAACGGTGGTTGTTCGGATGGTTTCCCTAATCTTGACGAAACTGTTAGTTCAATCGAGCGAAAAATTATAGTAGGTGGTAGTACTTGGCGCATATTCAAGGCACGCGATTTAGTCGATTTTTGTGCTAAGAAAATAAAAAATGACCCCATGATTACACATTGTGGGAAAATAAACTGTGATAGATGCAACGACGCAATGCTAGGTGGCCCTAATTTTTTCAAATAAAGCTATATTTTGACGTATAAAAATCCACGTAAATCATAATGATTTACGTGGATTATTTCTAATTACTCACACTATTCGGAAATATAGGATTTAACAAGTGACTTTAGTAGCTCATCTCTATCTATATGTCTTATTAAGCTTCGTGCATTGTTATGAGTAGTGATGTATGTTGGGTCCTCAGACAAAATATAACCTACAATTTGGTTTATGGGATTATATCCTTTTTGACTCAAAGCGTCGTATACTATTGTCAAAACCCTCTTCATTTCATTTTCATTTTCATCTTTAACTGAAAACGTCATAGTTTTATCCAAAATTATTCCCTCCCATAAATGTAAATTTACAATTTTCGTATAAATATACTATACAATAAATTATATGAAAAAACAAGTCTTTTTTATAATCTTAACAAAACATTTATTTTTTCTAGCTCAGCAAGCGCTCTTTTCATAGCGCCGTCAGCTTCTTCGTCAGTTAATGTTGCGTCTTGCGAACGCAAAACAAGCGAATACGAAACAGATTTTTTCCCTTTTTCGATTTGCTCACCTTGGTAAACATCAAATAGCTCAACACTCTCTAATATTTTCCCTACTGAAGATTTTATTGCTTTTTCTATCGAAATAATCGGTAATTTTTCATCGCAAATTAAGCTTAAATCTCTTGTACTAGCTGGATATTTCGGTAAATGTTTGTATGTTTTCTCTGCATTTTGTAGCTCGAACAGATTTTTCATATCAAGCTTAGCAACATAAGTTTTTGTTCCTATACCATAGTTTTCTGTTACCATTGGACTGATTTCACCTAAAATTCCGATTTTTACACCATCTTTTTCAATGACAGCGCATCTACCACTGTGGAAAACTGCTCTATCGGTGCATGCTTTAATATCCCAATCTACAATTTGTAGTTTGTCCAACAACACTTCAACCATTCCTTTTAGCGTGTAGAAGTCAGCAGTATTGCCATATAGCCCCATAGTTAGCTTTTTCTTCTCGATAGGCAGTTCGTTTTCTTTAGTCGGAATGTACTCAATCCCTACTTCATAGCTCCAAAATTCTGGATTTCTATTATTGTAGTTTCTTGATATAATCTCAAGCATTGATGGAATAGTTGTAGTCCTCATAACGCTTGTATCTTCGCCCAGTGGGTTTAAGATAGTTACAGATTTTCGTTCTTCACAGTCTTGTGGGAGCATGATTTTATCGTAATATTTTGGGCTGATGAACGAGTATGTCATAATTTCATAACAGCCAAGCGAGCGCATAGTTTCGTTTACTACGTCCTCAAATTTTTCCAAATCGCTTTTTTTGCCACAAGCCACACCAGAAAGTGTAGTCGTTGGAATATTGTTGTATCCATAAATTCTAGCGATTTCCTCAGCAATGTCAGCTTTATGCTCTATATCATTTCTAAAGTATGGCACGACAATATCATCACCATCTAGCTCAAATCCTAGCGATACCAAGTATTTAATCATATCTTCTTTAGTAACATTTATTCCTAAAAATTTATTTGTCCACTCAGGCTCAAACTTAACTCGAACAGGAGTTTTATCAGAGTTATCCACATCAATCATACCGTCGCAAACTTCGCCAGCTCCCAAAATTTCAACTAACTCGCAAGCTCTCATGATAGCGTTATATGTGTTTTGTGGGGATAATCCCTTTTCAAATCTCGCAGAAGAATCTGTTCTCATGCCAAGCGTTTTCGCTGTCATACGCACGTTAGCACCGTCGAATGCTGCTGATTCAAACACTACTGTAGTGGTATCTTCCATAATGCCACTAAACTCGCCACCCATAACACCTGCTACAGCCACAGGGCCTTTGCTGTCACAGATTAATAGCATGCTCTCATCAAATGTTCTCTCCACACCGTCAAGCGTCATCATTGTTTCGCCTGCTTTTGCGTTTCTTACCACGATTTTATTATCGTTTATATATTTTAGGTCGAATGCATGAAGTGGATGACCATATTCAAGCATTACATAGTTTGTGATGTCTACTAAATTGTTTATAGGGCGCACTCCGCTCGCTCTAAGACGCTCTCTCAACCAAAGTGGAGATGGCTCAATTTTTACGTTTTTTACGATTTTAGCACTATATCTTTTGCAAAGCTCAGTGTTTTGAACTTCAACGCTCAAGTAGTTTTCAGCGTTATCTCCACTGCCTTTTACTACAGGAGCTTTTACTTCAAGCGGCAATCTATAGGTTGCTGCAGTTTCTCTCGCAAGCCCTATTACCGACATACAGTCCGCTCTATTCGAGGTAATCTCAAACTCGAAAATAGTGTCGTTTAATCCGATTGCTGAGCAAATGTCTTGCCCGATTTCACATTCTTCTTCTATTAGGAAAATCCCATCTTCCAGAGCATATGGGAAATCATTTACGCTTAAGTTTAGCTCGCTAAGCGAACAAAGCATTCCCTCGCTTTTTACTCCACGCAAATTCCCTTTAGTAATTTTTTTACCGCCAGGCAACACAGATTTGTGCAGTGCAACTGGAACTATTGCTCCAACTACAACATTTGTAGCCCCTGTAACGATTTGCACAGGCGCATCTTTTGCTACATCGATTTTGCAGACAACTAATTTGTCTGCGTCTGGGTGACGCTCGATTTCTAAAACTTTACCCACTACGACATTTTTAATTTCTTCGCCCTCGATTTCGTATTTCTCCACTTTCGAGCCTGACATAGTCAGCTCATGAGAATACTCCCTCGGAGGTACATCTATTTTAACATAGTCATTTAACCATTTTTTCGATAAATTCATTGTACTTTCTCCCCATTAAAACTGATTTAAAAATCTGATATCATTTTCAAAGAATAGTCTTATGTCATCAACGCTGTATCTACGCATAACAACACGCTCAAGTCCTAGCCCAAATGCAAATCCGCTGTATTCCTCAGCGTCAATCCCACAAGTTTCAAGCACTTTTGGGTGCACCATGCCTGCTCCTAAAATTTCAATCCAGCCTTCACCTTTACATAGTCTACAGCCTTCACCTTGGCAGTTAAAGCACATAACATCAACCTCAGCTGATGGTTCTGTGAACGGGAAGTGGTGTGGTCTAAAACGAATTTGGCTATCCTCGCCATATAGCGCTTTAATAAACATTTCAAGTGTGCCTTTTAAATCGGACATCGAAATCCCTTTGTCTACCACAAGCCCCTCTATTTGATGGAACACAGGTGAATGTGTAGCATCTAGTGCATCTGAACGATAAACCCTACCTGGGGAGATAATTCTAATTGGAGGTTTGCGTTTTTCCATCGTTCTGATTTGTACAGGTGATGTTTGTGTTCTAAGCAGCACGTTTTCTGAAATATAAAAAGTGTCTTGTGTATCTCTTGCAGGGTGATTTTTCGGAATGTTGAGCGCCTCAAAGTTGTAGTAATCAAGCTCAACCTCAGGTCCTTCCACAACATCAAATCCCATGCCCAAAAATACTTCTTTAATCTCATCCATAACAGCTGTAAGCGGATGTTTTTTACCCACTTCAAACTTTTTACCTGGCATTGTAACATCGATATATTCGCTTTTTAAACGCTCGTTTAACTCAGCTTGCTTTAGCGCCTTTGTTTTGTTTTCAATCTCAGCTTCAATTTCTGAGCGCACTTCATTAGCTCTAGCACCAATAATCGGTCTTTCCTCCGCTGATAGTTTGCCCATTTGTTTTAGTATTGCGGTAATCTCGCCTTTTTTCCCCAAATACTTTACTCTTAAATCTTCAAGAGATTTTAAGTCTGTGCATTCGCCCAATGCGTCAACTGCACTTTGTTTAATTAAACTCAATTCGTTTAACATCTTTTTACTCCTTTTCCTACAAATAAAAAACTCCGCCACTTGATAAAATCAAGGGACGAAGATAATCCGCGGTACCACCCATGTTCGAAATAAAATTTCGCACTCATTAAAGTCCTTAACGCTGACTATACGTTTTTGCCTACTCAATTTCAGCAAAACCACTCCCAAGCGAAATTTCTACACCTTATGCATATAGTTGCTCCCAGCCAACGACAACTACTCTCTTTAACGCAAATTAAGACGTATACTACTCTTGTTCATTGTGTTTTTAATCCATATTTAAAATTATAACAAAATATTTACAAATTTGCAAGCAGAAATTTCGCAAAATATATTGATTGTTTTTGTCAAATATTTTATAATATAATAGTATTATACTGCAGAATTGTATAAAATAGGCAGTGTAATAAAATTTTGATTGCCCAAACTGAGGCAGAACGGAGATACCAAATGGATGTTTTTTTCGAGCAAATTGTCGTAAAACAAAATACTTCAGCAGACTTACTTAAGAAAATAGGATTGGTCGTAGCTACACTTTTAGTGATTTTTATCTGTTTATTTATTTTACCAATAATCCCAGGAGTTGTAGGTCAAATATTCGGAAGCTTTGGTATATTTTTAGCGGCAGGTGCTGTATATGGTTCGTACTATCTATTATCATCAATGAGCATTGAGTACGAATATATTTTAACCAATGGCGAGATTGATATAGACAAAATCATCGCAAGAAAAAGACGCAAGCGCTTAATCACTATCAACGTAAGAGAATTCACCGAATTTGGGGTTTACGACGCTTCAAAAAATTACGGGAATGTTCAAAGCACAATTTTAGCTTGCTCTACACAAAATGACCACGATAATTACTATGCTATTTTAGATCATACTAAATTCGGTAAAACTATCGTTGTTTTCACACCAAACGAAAAAATTCTTACTAACTTAAAGCAATATGTTAAAAGGACAGCTATAAAATGATAATTTCAACTGGGATTGATTTAGTCGAAACCGAAAGAATTTTAGCTTCGCTTAAAAACCCTCGTTTCTTAACGAGGGTTTTTAACCAAGCAGAAATAGATATGTTTAAAACTAAAAACTTTAGTATAAACACAATTGCTGCTAATTTTGCCGCAAAAGAAGCTTTTTCAAAAGCGATGGGCACAGGCGTTGTGGGCTTTGGTCTAAGCGAAGTTGCTCTGCTGAGGAATGAGCTAGGCAAGCCATATTTTAAGTTTTATGGCAAGGCAAAAACTATAGCGCAAGGATACAGTTTTTCTGTAAGTGTAACCCACACAAAGTGTTATGCTTCTTGTGTTGTAGTAGCGTATTCATTATAATAAACATTCCGACTATCCCGCAGGCGGAATGTAAAAAAATTATGCGGTGGAATGGAGTTAATTACCATGTTAAATTCAGTGACAGTAATGCAAATGAAGGCAATCGAGAAAAATGCGGTTAACTTGGGCGCTTCATATCTTGACCTCATGGATAATGCTGGAATGGCGTGCGTTTTCGAAATAGTGCGAAACCACTACCTAATTAATAAAAGTTTTGTTATACTCAGCGGTAGTGGGAACAATGGGGGCGACGGCTTTGTCATAGCGCAAAAGCTGTATGAAAAGGGGGCTAATATCACAGTAGTCCTATGTGGTGGCACTCCCAAAACGACCGAAAGCCAAATTACTTTTTCTCGCTTAAATAATAACGAGGTAGAAATATTAAATATCACTGATGATTTTTATGCAGCTTCTGCTGCAGTTGCTGAATGCGACTTTATCATCGACTGTATTTACGGCACAGGCTTTTCTGGTAAAATAGAAGGCGCAGTAAAAAACATCATTGAAAAAGCTAATTTTTCCAAATCCATAAATATTAGCATCGACATCCCCAGCGGGATAAATGCCGACACAGGTGTTTGTGATGAAACTTTCTTTAAAGCAAACTATACATATATTTTAGGTGTGGCAAAAACAGCTCATGTCATGCCACAATTGCGTGAACTTTTCGGACAGAGTGCAGTTTTGGATATCGGAATTCCAGAAGACGCTTTTAAGCTTGTTAGCACGCAAGCTGTAGACATTACATATGAGTTAATACAGGACATTTTACCTAAACGAAAAAATGACTGCAACAAAGGAGATTTTGGCAAGCTCCTAAATATTTCAGGAAGCGTCGGAATGGGCGGTGCAGCGCTGATGTCCACTCTCGCAGCGCTCAAATGTGGTGTGGGGCTGTTATGTCTTGCCACTCCAAAAACTGTTGCGTATAACATGTTCCCCGCTGTCATGGAGGCTATAACTATGCCTTTGGCGATGACTGGGGATGGACAAATACATTCTGAGGCTACCAGCGACATTTTGCTAAAGCTACGTAATTATAGCGCTTGTTTAATCGGTTGTGGGCTCGGAGTGAGCAACCACACTAAATATGTAGTACGAAATATATTAAATTACTCAAAAATACCGCTTATTATTGATGCTGACGGTATAAATTGCATTTATGATGACATAGATATTATTAAGAATGCAAAGGCGACTGTTATTTTAACCCCTCACCCTGGCGAAATGTCACGATTAACAGGATATAGTATCGACTTTATCCAACAAAACCGTGTGAAAGTAGCACAAGATTTTTCTGCACAGTTTAATGTTATCTTGGTGTTAAAGGGTAGCGAAACAATCGTTGCGTTGCCAAGCGGTGAGGTGTATAAAAACACTACTGGAAATCCCGGTATGGCAAAAGCGGGCAGTGGAGATGTGCTCGCAGGAATGCTAGCCTCGTTCGTTGCACAGGGGATTTCATTTGATAAAGCTGCAATTTTAGCGGTATTCGCACATGGTCTTGCAGGCGATATCGCTGCGGAAAAGCTCTCGCAAACCGCCATGTTGCCGCGTGATATCATAAGCGAGCTGCCTTTGCTATTTAAAAAGCTGGATAATTAATCGTCTGCTTTTAATTCGCGGGGGCATATAATTATCCAAATTTACTGCGCATTTATGCGACAGATTGGAGTTTTTTATATGGCACTTATGAATAAAGGCACCGTACGCTTTCTCATTGCAACTACGCTTATTTGCGCTGTGATACTATTTTTACTATCGCTTTACCTCTCTTCAAAAGGCGAAAACGACTTAGCTACACCGAGAGAAAGCGAAATTGTCACGGAAAAGCTAAGCTCGCCTTTTGTGGCGACAGCTGAAATTAAACTTGGAGAAGTCACGGCACTTGTGGACATTAATCGCACCGAGGCACAGATGATGAGCTTTAGCATCATCGAGCCCTCATATCTGCGTGATGCTGTGATTTCCTACGACTCTGAAAAAATTAATGTTTCCTACAAAGGTGTCGGGGTAGATATCGCCGACAATGGCGTTATCATGAACTCCATTTTGGGTCTTGCAATTGATACAATAAATTCCGCTAGCATAGACAATGGCCTAAATATCAGCATGGATGAGGGGAGCATTACCGTTATGGGCGAAAATCACAATGGTGAATTTGCTCTCACACTCAATGAAGACACCCATTCTATTTTGCATATTTCAGTCCCCGACCTCGATTTTGAATGTGCTTTCACCGACTTTATCTTCACACCACAAATTAGTGTTGAGTAGAGGAAGATTGCGCCGATAGAAGAAATAAGGAGAAAACAAATGCACTTTGATTACAGGATAGCAGATGAAAATGAACTCGAAATAATATGGGATAGGAATATCGCCAATTCCCCAAGCGACGATAGGTGGGTTATATGGAAAAAATATGCTCTTGCAGAGAATAGAAGTGGTGAAGTGAAAACTTTTGCGGTTTTTGCAGACAGCGACCCCATTGGCGAAGCTACTTTAGTTTTCTCCCCCAACGCAAGAGCAGTTGGCGGACGTCTTAGTCTTGCGGACGGAGCCAATATCGCTAATCTCAATGCTCTGCGCATGCGAGCACGGTATGAGGGAAAGGGGCACATGTCCACTCTCGTCAAAGCGATGGAAAAGCATGCAAAGTCCTTAGGTTACAGCTACATCTCAATCGGTGTTGAACTTAAGGAAACACGCAACATCGGCATTTATCTTCACTGGGGGTACGATACTTTTATCGAAACCGAGGGTGAAGGTGAAGATACAGTAGTTTATTATAGTAAGAAGATATAACAAACCCCATAATCGCATTTATAGGCGATTATGGGGTTTTAATTTTATTTAAGTTTGCATGTAAGCGCTACCCAATCGTTTTCGCTGATTTTCTTGACTACTTCAAGCGAATTTTCTTCGAGTGATGCCAAAATATCGTCATATCTGTCGTCGATTATTCCAGAGAGTAATAACAGCGTGTCTTCTCGCATAAAATTCTTTATGTCAGGACAAAGTCTTATAATCACATCAGCGACAATATTTGCACAAATCACATCGTAAGTACCGCTAATTTTTTGGGTTAAATCGGAGCAGTGGAGTTCGATTTTATCATGTACAGAGTTTAGTTTTGCGTTTTCACCAGCAATTTTAACTGCTAGCTCATCAATATCTACACCAACAGCAGTTTTTGCTCCAAGCAGTAGCGCTGTTATCGCTAAGATACCGCTCCCCGTGCCCACATCAAGCAGCTCAGTGTCCTTAGTCACATTTTCCTCAAGCAAAGTTAAACAAAGCCTTGTGGTCTCATGTGTGCCTGTTCCGAAAGCCATGCCAGGGTCAAGCAGCACTTTTACCTCGTCTGCTGCAACTTCAAGCTCCTCCCAACAAGGACAAATTATTATTTTTTCGCCCACTCGCACAGGACGATAATACTTTTTCCACGCTACTTCCCAGTCTTCCTCAAGTATTGTTTTATTCTCAAATTCCATCGAACCAAATTCAATCTCGGGATTTTGCGCAATTAGTGTAGGGATTTGACTTTTCACCGATTTTATCATCTCAAGCCCCTGCATATTATCGGGCACATAAAATATTACCGCAGTTGGTGCAGTTTTTAATTTCATCAAATCATCGTCAATATAATCCCAGTTGATGGATTTTTCGCTTAAGAATTCGTCAAAATCCTCTGCATCTTCAATCATCAGCCCACGAATTCCATTAGTCACCAAAAAACCTGTAACTATGTCAAGCGCATCAGTTTTTGTATAAAGTTTAATTTCTAACCATTCCATATTTTTCACCTTTACCTAAAAAATAAGAAGGCGGATGAAACCATCCGCCCGCTAAAATATTAAGATATAATCTTACGCTTTTCCAACGCTTGAGAATAATTCCATTTTTTCTTTAACTGTGCCTTTGATTGCTTCGTAACCAGGGCCTAGAAGTTTTCTTGGGTCAAAGCCTTTACCTTGTAGGTCTTTGCCTTCTTCGATGTATTTACGAGTAGCAGCAGCAAATGTTAATTGGCATTCAGTGTTAACATTGATTTTTGATACGCCAAGAGAAATTGCTTTTGCGATCATTTCTTCTGGGATACCAGTTCCGCCATGTAAAACAAGTGGCATAGTTCCAGTTAATTTTTGGATTGCGTCAAGCGCTCCAAAATCAAGACCAGTCCAGTTTTCTGGGTATTTACAATGGATGTTTCCGATACCAGCAGCTAGCATATCAACGCCTAGGTCAGCAATTAATTTGCATTCGTTTGGATCAGCAACTTCGCCAGTACCAACAACGCCATCTTCCTCACCGCCGATTGAACCAACTTCAGCTTCTACTGAGATGCCTTTTGCATTAGCCATAGCGATAATTTCTTTTGTTTTAGTGATGTTTTCATTTATATCATAATGTGAACCGTCGAACATTACAGATGAAAAACCTGCGTTCATAGCAGCTTGTGCACCTTCGTAGCTACCGTGGTCTAAGTGTAGCGCTACAGGAACAGTGATGTTTAATTCTTCTAACATTCCGTTTACCATGCCAACGATTGTTTTATAGCCACCCATGTATTTGCCTGCGCCTTCTGATACACCTAAGATTACAGGTGAATTAAGTTCTTGAGCTGTTACAACTACCGCTTTAGTCCATTCTAGATTGTTGATGTTGAATTGACCTACTGCGTATTTTCCTTCTTTTGCTTTTTTTAGCATGTCTCTTGCAGATACTAACATTTTTTATTCCTCCAAATTTTTATTTATCGCCTAATAAAAGGCAAATTTGCTTATATTCAGTTATAGTTATTATATCGCAAGATGATTAAAAAAGCAAGCTATTAAACTTTTGTTGTGCATTGTGTATATAATTTATGTTAGTATTTCTACATAGTATTTTACTTTTTAATATTTTTTTTATTAAAAACGATTGTAAAGCATAGTTATTTATGATATAATTTAGGACAAAGATTTAGTTTTTGTATGAAAAATGCACAAGTAGCCATTTTCGCACTATGTATTTTGCTCAAAAAAGGCATCAAACCTTTTCATATAAAGACAGCGATTAACCGGATTACCTTTATAACATCTATGGCAGATTAGGTTCTCAATAGCCGCTTTGAGAATTATTTACCTATTTTGCGGCAGAATGGAGATTTTACTTTTATGAAACAGTACAACGCTAACAACATCAAAAACATTGCGGTTACGGGTCATGCAAGCAGTGGAAAAACTTCTCTGATTGAAGCCCTTCTCTATAAAACCGGCGCAACAGACCGACTAGGGAAAATTTCCGAAGCAAACACCGTATGTGACCATGACCCTGAGGAAACAAAAAGAAAATGCTCAATCAGCCTTTCAATTGCTCCATTTGAGTATAAAGACTGCAAATTTAACATGCTTGATGCACCAGGTCTTTTCGACTTTGAGGCAGGTGTATGCGAAAGTGTTAGGGCAGCTGAAAGTGTAATCGTTACGGTATCTGGACGTTCAGGATTATCCGTTGGCGCAAAAAAAGCATATAAACTAGCGAAAAAGCAAAACAAAGCTCGTATGTTTTTTGTTGGAAAAATGGACAGAGACGGAGCTGATTTTTACAAAGTTTTAGAACAACTTAAAACAGCATTTGGACCTTCTGTTTGCCCACTTGTAGTGCCTTTTGCTTCAGACAGAGTGATTGAGTGCTACATAAACTTAATCGATATGAAAGCATTTAAATATGTAGATGGTGAACCTCAAGAAGTTGAGTTGCCAGAAAACGAACATAGACTTGAGGGGCTAATAACTGCTATCAGCGAAGCTGTTGCAGAAACTGATGATGAATTATTTGAAAAATATTTCTCAGGAGAAAAATTTACTCATGATGAATTAATCAGAGGAATTCACAAAGGTATAAAAAATGGAGCTATAACTCCTGTTTTCTGCGGTAGTAGCACCACTATGGAAGCGCTTGACATGATGCTAAGCGGTATGCAAACTCTACTTCCTAGCGCTATGGAGTCCGCAGTTGAAACTGCTATTGACGACAAAGGCAATGAAGTTGCTGTGCTTTGCGATGAAGATAAAGCTTTAGTAGCGTATGTGTTTAAAACTGTAGCAGACCCATTTGTAGGAAAACTTTCATTTGTAAAAGTTATCTCGGGCAAACTATCCCACGATGTTATCCCGACTAATATGTCTACAGGTGAGCCTGAAAAACTAGGTAAAGTTATATACCTAAAAGGGAAAAAACAAGAGGACACAAAATATATTCCTGCTGGTGATATTGGCGCTGTGACTAAACTTGCAGCTAACACTGGGGATACTTTGTGCCACGGTACAAAAGTTACTTTAACAAAAACCGATTTCCCTACTGCATGCTATTCTATGGCGATTTTACCACTTAACAAAGGTGATGAAAGTAAAATTGCACAAGGACTGCATCGTTTATTAGAAGAAGATTTAACTCTAACTTATCACACAAATACCGAAACTCATCAGCAGCTAGTGGGCGGTCTGGGTGAACAGCACCTTGACGTTGCAGTATCTAAGCTTAAAAATAAATTTGGTATTGACGTGAAACTTGAAGCGCCTATAGTAGCTTATAGAGAAACTATACGCAAAAAAGTTAAAGTTGAGGGTAAACATAAAAAACAATCAGGCGGACATGGTCAGTTTGGTCATGTGTGGATTGAATTTGAGCCTTGTGACGCTGACACTTTAGTGTTCGATGAAAAAGTATTCGGTGGATCAGTTCCAAAGGGCTACTTTCCAGCTGTTGAAAAAGGCTTACGTGATAGCACTGCTAAGGGAGTTTTAGCTGGCTATCCAGTTGTTGGAATTAAAGCGACTTTAACAGATGGTTCATACCATCCGGTTGACTCGTCTGAAATGTCATTTAAAATGGCTGCATCCATCGCTTATAGAAACGGTTTGCCTCAAGCATCACCACAACTCCTAGAGCCAATCGGAAAACTAAGCGTTTACGTTCCTGACTCACATACAGGGGATATGATGGGGGAACTTAATAAGCGTCGTGGTCGTGTGCTAGGCATGACTCCTGCTGAGGATAGCGAAACTATAATCGAAGCTGAAGTGCCAATGAGCGAAATGCACGACTTTGCAGTGCTAGTTCGTCAAATGACTCAAGGTGCTGGCATGTTTACATTCGAGTTTGAAAGATACGAGCCACTACCAGGCCAACTTGAAGCTGACGTAATTGCGAAAGCAAAAGAAGTCTTAAAAGACGAATAAAATTTTACACAATAACAAGAATAATATAGGTAAGTGTTTTGAACACTTACCTATATTTTTATTTTTTTACAAAATAATCTAAATTTATTAATTTATTAGTCGATAAAAATAAAGAGATTAAAAACAATACTTTCACATTAAAGCAAAATACCAATATTTGGAGGAATTTATAATGTTAAAAAACATGAAAATTAGTGCAAAAATGTCATTGGCAATGGGAATTATTATGTTAGCATTAATTGCCACACTAGCATTCTCCGTATTTTCACTAGGTACGGCTACTCTATCTTTAACCGAACAAAGGGACGATGTAGTGCCTGCTCTTGAAGAATTAGGCATTGTTTTGCAATCAGTAGAACTTGTGCCTAAAGAAATGTATTGGGCTCTTATGTCTGAAGATGGGGCTACGGCTGCCAAGTCAGTGGAAACTATTAATGAGCAAATTGCTGTATTCACAACTGCATTTAATAGTTTAAAATCACACGAACAGCTCGCTGTTGAAGAGTTGGGGCAAATTGATATTTTAGTGGGAGATGGCATACAATATATCGAGCAGCTATCTGCTTTACTTTTGCAAGATACTGACGAAGCTCGTGGACAAGCTTACCTATTATTAATCAATGAAGTTAATCCATTGTTTGATGAGGTTTCTGCTCTTACTATTCAAGCTAATGCAAAAATTGATGATATGATTGATATTAAATTAGGCGAAGATGCTGTAGTAGCAACTAATTCTACTTATGCATTATTTGCAATCGGTGGTGTAGCTTTAATATTCACAGTTTTCATCTCGATTTCATTAATTAAGGGCATTACTAAACCTCTTGGCCAAGTTAGCGCTGCTGCAATAGAAATGTCTAAGGGGAACCTTAATGCTACAATCGACTACCAATCAGGTGATGAAATTGGTATGGTTGCGAATAGTCTACGTGCATCAATTGATACAATCAATGCCTATATACAGGATATCGCTAGGGCAACTGCAATGATGGCAAACGGCGATTTCACAGCACAACCTTCACAGGAATTTATCGGAGACTTTAAACAAATTGAAACTTCAATGATGAAACTTATGTCTGAAATGTCCTCTACTTTAGGACAAATCTCCATAGCTTCCGAACAAGTTTCAGCTGGTTCCGACCAAGTTTCCTCTGGTGCGCAATCACTTGCACAAGGTGCAACTGAACAAGCTAGCTCCGTTGAAGAATTGTCGCTATCAATCAGCGAAATCTCTGAGCAAGTTAAACTCAATGCAGAAAACTCACTTAAAGCTAACAAAATGGCTGAACTTGCTACAAATGCGATTACTTCAAGCAACCAACAAATGCAACAATTAAAACTTTCGATGAACGAAATCGATACAAAATCCAAAGAAATCAACAAAATCATTAAAACAATCGAAGATATTTCTTTCCAAACAAATATCCTTGCTTTAAACGCTGCTGTTGAAGCTGCTAAAGCTGGTACTGCTGGAAAAGGCTTCGCTGTTGTTGCTGAGGAAGTTCGTAATCTTGCTGCTAAATCCGCAGAGGCTGCTAAAAACACTACTGACTTAATCGAAAGCTCCGTTTCTGCAATCGCTCAAGGTGTTAAATACACCGACCTTACCGCAGAAGATTTAAACTCTGCTGTAGAAAATGTTGTTGCTACTAACGATGTTATCTCTGAAATCTCACAAGCTTCAAGCGAACAAGCTGCTGCAATCACTCAAATCACTATTGGTCTTGACCAAATCTCTGCAGTTGTTCAAACTAACTCCGCTACAAGCGAAGAAAGTGCTGCTGCTAGTGAAGAGCTTTCAAGCCAAGCTAATTTGTTAAAACAACTACTAAGTGGATTCGTTTTAACAGACGGCAATAAACAAACTGTATTTGCTCCAACAAAAAGCAAACTTGCAATAACAGATTCGCATGATGCAGATTCATTTATCTATAATGATGATAAATATTAATAGCTACTAATATATAAAAAAATCAGGCTTTATGCCTGATTTTTTTTGCGCGTATAATGCTTTATCCTAGCTTATTTAATATTATCATACCTAAATAGCACGTACCCATCAGAATTATTAGAATCACTCACCGTTTCAATCTGCTGGTTTAAAATGTCGTTTTCTGCAAATTTATATGCCGCTAAACCTATGTATAGTTTCGCATGAGAATCCTTAAGCAAAGCTTCCCATTTTTCCATTGTAGGCACAAA
Source organism: uncultured Oscillospiraceae bacterium (assembly GCA_964370225.1). Classification (GTDB taxonomy): domain Bacteria; phylum Bacillota; class Clostridia; order Oscillospirales; family Ruminococcaceae; genus CAYJII01. The sequence continues at coordinate 37,771 of CAYJII010000002.1, forward strand.
TGGCGCTGTTTCATGATCATATTCCCAATAAATCTGTGGGACAACATAATCTATATACCCCTCAGTGGTGCACCATAATAGTAAATCTGTGTAATAATGTATATCTGAGTTTGGCACTTCAGAATATCCGCCAGCTGGACTTATCCCAAACTCTATACTGCTATCAACCGATTTAACCGTGTCATATATAGCTTTCACTAATGTGCTCGTTGCTTCTTTTGCGACACTTTCGCTATGCCCAAACTTATCAGGGGGCAATACGTAAAAATAATCATCTATATGCATAGCATCGATGTCATAATTTTCTGCAATCTCCCTAACTCCGTCTGTAATCAGCGTAATAACTTCCTCGTTTGCAGGGTTTAAATACCACATCGTATTGCTCTCATCCATTTGCATATACTCAGGATTTTTATACCACTGCTTAATCTTATAATCTTCGCTCAATATATCCATATTTTCGCTCGTACTTAGCCTAAAAGGGTTTATCCATGCATGAATTTCAAGCCCCATTGAATGTGCAAGCTCCACCATTATTTCAAGTGGGTCATACGCAATCGGTATTCCATATATACCGCTTGCAGACTCTGATGTTGGGTAAATCTCTGAATCGTAGTATGCATCGCCATGCGAGCGCATTTGCACCACCACTGTGTTAAGTTCCAAATCCACGCATTTTTCGAAAATTTCCGTGATATTGTTTGTGAACTGCTCTTTGGTTTTTCCTTTTAGCGCCCACTCATACTCCAAAAAGGAAATCCACACGCCCTTCATTTCTTCCACTTGCTCAGGCTCATCATCAGTATCTATTTGTGCATCACTGCTCTGATTATCGTTATCGCCATAAACTTCGCTTGTGATATCGTCTAAGGTTTTGTCCGCTCCATCGCTATCAAGCTGTGAATTAAATGCTGGATATTCCCCACTATACTCCACCTTAGAAACATCGCTACACGCAGTCAATACGAGCATTATTGCAACTAATGTTATAATTATTTTTCTTTTCATATTACCTCCGAAATCTTATATTCCCCAAAAATAAAAGCATATATATTATTTCGTCTAAGTAAATAATCATATATGCTTTTAACTTCATTTATTTTCTCTTTACGTCTACTTTAATATCCGCCTCGTAATTCGGCGTGCTAATAATAAAACCGTCACCTTGCTCATTTGCTTTGACTTCTATCGCATTTGCTTTTATATTTTTAAAGTCAAAATCAATAGCATCTTCTTTTAAGTCAATTGAAACGAAATTATTTAAAGCAAAAGTTTCTGCTATTTTTATAAAATTATCTCTTTCAGCCTGTTTTGTAATCTCGTCAACTGGCAAGCCTTGTTTTGCGAGCTCTAAGTCAAATTCTATCGTGTTATCCAAGTTTTCATAGTCATTTGTACTTATCGCTTTATCAAGCTGAGTAATCACTGCAAGTGAAGATGAACTTTTCTGTACACTCATAAAATCCTCAAACGCTTTATCAGATTTTGCTTCCATATCAGGTGCAGCTTCTGGTAAAAAGTCCGTATTTAGTGTTGAAATTGTTTCGCTCTTCATCAGCTCTTCAACAATAGGACTGGATGGAATTTCTTTTAATAGCTTGTCTATCAACATGATTTCATCATCTAGCGAAACTATTGGCGTAGAAATCAAAAATTCATCGATAATTTTCTTTTTCTCTTCTTCTAATCTATCCTCTTGCATATTAGGCAAATTCACCTGACTAGGTGTAGTAGTAATTGGCTCTGCTTTGCTAATTGGTGTAGCCGCAATCGGTTGCTCTACTTTCGGCAATACTACTGGCTTAATTTCAGTTGTTTTCTCTTTTTGAACTTCATCTACTGATTTAATCGCTGGCACAGTGTCGACCTTTGGTGTCACTACTTTTGGTGCGATATCTTTCTGACTGATAGTCGGTGGTTTTTCATCAATCTTAGATACAAAAAGTGGATTGCTTTTCACAGCACCTTCTGTAGTAGCTTTACTAATCGGTGCTTTTTCGATTGGTTTAACTTCTTTAATTTCCTCAATTAGTTCATCGGAATTAGCATTGCTTAGTACTTTTACAAGCACCGCAACTAGTTGCATTATCACAAATAACGCTATCGGGATAGTCACAAAATAAACTATTCCCAAGCTTGAAGTCATGCTTTTAAACAATGACCCCAGCACTCCGACTGCATACTCGCCTTTGAAAAACTCGGTGCTAGTAGACACAGCCACAGGTGTCTCGTTTAAATCAACACTTATGTAATACATCTCTTCTCCATCAATAATTTCAGCCGTGGAGACAATACCAATGCAGTAATCAGTGTAATTTTCGCCATATAAGTTTGTCCTCACTGAATCTGACGCTTTAAACGCAACCGTGTCAGACTGAGTTAGTTGCTCCTCAGTTGCAACACTTTGGAATAAAACCATATCGCCAATTTCCGCTATCCCAACATCTGCAGTTTTATCATCTAAAACAGGAACAAATTTGTAGCCGAACAACTCAGGTAATCCACCGTTTTCTTCCGCCACAGATAGCGAATTTTGCACTAAGAAATATGCGCCTGTAACAATAAGCGCAAGCACTAGCACAATGATTGCAATTAGCTGTAGCGTTTTATAAGCTATATTTTTTTGTTTCATAGACATCCTCCATATTAAATTTGCTGTATAAAGCAATAACCTTTATTTTTGCCATGTTTTACGCCAACATAGCGATAAAATCACGCCTATTTATCCTCTTAAGTATTGTTGCGCGAATTTATATTTATACATATACAATAATTATGCTTTTTTTTTACAAAAATGTCAAGGAAAAATTCTCATTTAGTTAAATTATTCGAATAATTTGCTCAAAAAGCTCTCTTTTTTCTTCGTGATTACCACATCGGACTTATATTCGCTCACCAAAATGATATCTTCTCCAATAATTTGGATTTTATCGCAACTTATCCTAATGTCAGTGGTTTTTCCGAATAAGCCAAAAAATTTACTTCTACCATATGAGATTAAATGCGTAATCGCAAACTTTTCTAAGTCAAATTCGATGTCGTCAACATAACCTATTTTTAGCCCGTCGTGGACGCATATCATTTCTTTGCTTTTTAAATCTTCAAATTTTGATAGCATTTCATCACCGTCTCATTACAATTTTTGATATAGCAAAAGCTTTGTCAAATAATTATATGATTGTTTGCATGAAAATATGCTCTTATTTAAGCTCTACTATAGTAACTCCGGATTCACCCTCGCCAAATGTGCCCAGTCTAAACGCTTTAATATGCTTTTGACGCCTAAAATGCGCATGTATCGCTGCTCTAAGCGCGCCCGTTCCCTTACCGTGAATTATAGTAACTTGCTCCATATTCGACATAATCGACTGGTCGATAAACATATCAACCTCCATTAAAGCTTCCTCCACCATCATTCCACGCAAATCAAGCTCCATATTCGCTTGTCTTGTAACTGCTTTTGTAACATTTCTTGTGGTTTTGCCTGTTTGCTTTTTCTTTTTTGTACTGTTCTCAAGCAAACGTAGATTATCAGTCTTAGCACGCACTTTCATGATACCGACTTGCAGTAGCACCTCATTTGATTTGCTCGATATCTCAAGCACCACCGCATTTTTATTGATATCCACTACCAAAACATCGTCGCCTACTTTTAGCTTTCTTGGCAGTATGTAATTATCGTTAACCCTCTCGCTAACTGGGTTTGCAAGTGAGTGCAGTGAGTTTAGTTTTCCTTTTAGCATGCTCCTTGCATTGACAGTTTTTTGCCTAAAATCTTCGCTATCTTTTTCCTTTTTAATTTCTAGCAGTTCATCCATCACAGTTTGAGACTGCAATTTCACCTGCTCTACAAGCCTTTTTGCATCTGCACGAGCAACCTCAAGCAGTTTATCTTTTTGCACCTCAAATTCTCTCTCTTTTTTAGAGAAAACTTCATGCTTATGATTTATGTCATACAGCTTTTTGCTATACTCATCATGCTTTTGTTCAAATTCTTGGCGCGATTTATCTAGCGCATCGATTACAGCTTCTAGCTTTTTATCTTCTTGCGAAACTCGGCTTTCTGCAAAGGACAACACATCTTCGCTTAGTCCAAGCTTTCTCGAAATCGCAAATGCATTCGAGCGCCCAGGCACACCTATAAGTAGTTTATATGTTGGTTGTAGCGTTTTTATATCAAACTCACAACACGCGTTTTCAACATTTTCTGTCTCTATCGCATACACTTTTAACTCAGGGTAATGTGTGGTCGCCCCCACGATACTGCCTTTTTCCTTCAGCTTTTCGAGTATAGCTATCGCTATCGCCGCCCCCTCAACAGGGTCAGTACCAGAGCCTAACTCATCCACAAGTACGAGCGACTGTTTGTCTGCCTCACCTAAGATTGAGACGATATTTGTCATGTGCGAAGAGAAAGTCGAGAGGTTATGCTCAATGCTCTGCTCGTCGCCGATGTCGACTAATATTTTGCGGAATATACAAATTGTACTTCCATCGCTCACTGGAATGAGCATTCCGCACATCGTCATTAGCGTCAACAGTCCCAATGTTTTTAATGTAACTGTTTTACCTCCAGTATTTGGTCCTGTCACAACGAGTGTAGAATATTTTTCGCCTACATTTACATTTATTGGTACTACCATATTTTTATCAATCAGTGGATGTCTAGCCTTATTTAGTACAATTTTGCCATTGTCAACAATTTCGGGCATCATCGCATTCATTTTCGCCGCTAGATGCGATTTAGCAAAGTACAAATTCAGCGCCATACTAATCTCGAAATTGCTCTTTATATTATCTGCACTCTCTGCACATAGCGCGCTGAGTTCATACAAAATTCGCTCAATCTCTGCTTTTTCACGTATTTGTAAAACTCGTATTTCGTTATTGGCTTCCACTGCTGCCATCGGCTCGATAAATAGCGTCGCGCCACTAGAAGAAGTGTCGTGCACAAGCCCAGGAATTTCGTTTTTATACTCTGCTTTAACTGGCACAACAAATCTTGAATCTCGCATTGTTATCAGCGAATCCTGCAACATTTTTTGATATTTATTCGATGTTATGAGCTTTTCCATGCTTTGCTTTACTTTAGCCTCAGTCGAACGAATTTTCTTTCTTATGCTCGCTAACTCCTGGCTAGCAAAGTCATCCACCATATCCTCTGAGATAACAATCGATGTGATTTTTTTCTCAAGCTCCTTATTTGGAATTAGGAGCGAAAACATCTCTTTAAGGCTGTTTGGCGTATTCTCACATTGTCTATACCATTCTTTTAAAAGGCGCACTTGTCTTAGCACTTCTGCGAGATTTAAAAAATTTCTGAGCGTGAGTAGTCCACCCGCACCTGCTAATTTCAGCAGTGGTTCTGGATCAGCTAAGTTAGAAAATGAAGGTGTTCCAAAATGCGAGGAGAGTCTAAAGGCATCATTTGCTTTTAAGACGTCGTCTCGCACCATATTTATATTTGTGTGTGGTTTTAAATTTAGCGCCATATCTCTGGCGTATTCGCAACAAGTGAATTGCGAAAGCTCTTGCAAAATCTTATCAAGCTCAAGACTTTTGCAGTATTTTTCTTTTATCGTATACATCATCTTGCTCCATTTCAGTTATATTAATCAGTAAATTGCTTATACATTTTAAGCGAGCTAAAATTTGGTTTTGTGTGTATCAAAGTATAGTTTTCCGTTATATATTCGAGCGCACCGAGTGACTCTCCTTGCAGATTAAACGCAAAAATTTTGTCGTCCTCAGAATAAATAATATGTCTCATCGCATGCAATACCGCAGAGTTAAGCTCATACTTGACTTCCCCAACAAGCTCTGATTTTTCAAGGCAGGATTTGCAGTATATTACACCCTCTATCGGCAAAAAATAATACTCACCCTCGCCATGTTCAGCACACTCGTTGCATGCAACTAAGTCAGGCATAAATCCGTTTAAGGACATAATTTTAAGTTCAAATATCGCTTTGAGCAGTTTTGCGGTTTTTTTCTCGGTCGAAATCATATGTAGCGTATTCAGCAGAAAACGCAAATGCCCCCACGAGTGTTCTTCTGTGGGGGAAATATAGTTTGATAAGTCGCACAAATACGCAGCTAGTGATACTTTTACCACATCAAGGCGTAAATCATAAAATGAATTTATCGTGCTTGCACTATTTACGGAATAGTAGTTTTTTTTGTGATATAAGCAAAACTCCGAATAGCACAAAAGCTGGGTCGCAGCTGTCAGAGGGCCTTTAGTTTTTTTGGCATCTTTCGCTGAAGCTTCAACTATTCCATAGTCTTTTGTGAGTATCGTAATCATCTTGTCATTTTCGCCTATATTGCGTTGTCGTATAACCAGTCCCGTGGTTTTTATCAGCATTTAAATCGCTCTCCGACTTGAATTTTGTTTTTTCGCTGTCTTGTTTGTATCTTAAATAATCGCTAATCTGCCCACTGCTGTAGAAGATATTCCACGCTTTTAGCCTATCTTTTTCGTTCATATTAATACCCTCCTTAAAGAGGTAAAGCTACGCTTTCTTTATATTAATATTTACAAAGTTTTTCTGCTTATGTGAGGAAAGTATTAGCACTAATTTTTAAAGGATAATCCAAAATTATCGATAAAGCCATCTTTATTTCGCCAGTCTTCTTTCACTTTTACCCAGCACTTTAAGTTGACTTGCATATCAAGAAAACTCTCAATATCATGCCTTGCTTGTGAAGAAATTCGCTTTAATACAGCTCCATTTTTCCCGATAATCATACCCTTATGAGTTTTTCTTTCGCAGTATATTGTCGCCTCGATATCAATTATATCTTTATTTTCCCTTGCATGCACTTTTTCAACCACAACAGCAGTTCCGTGCGGAATTTCCATATGCATATTAACTAGGATTTTCTCCCTCAATCTTTCTGCAATGATAACTCGCTCAGGTTGGTCTGTTAAGCTATCCTCAGGAAAAAAATGAACGCTATCAACTAAGAATTTGTCCACTTCTCTCATTAACACGTCAATCCCATCTTTTTTCTCCACGCTGATAGGAAGCACCGCTTCAAAATTATGTAGCGCAGTGAATTTTTCAATTACAGGGATAAGTTTAGCTTTGTCGCCCACGAGGTCAATTTTATTTATAACGAGAATACAAGGCAAGCGTTTTTGCTTTAAATTCTCAATAAGTTGTAGTTGTATCTCATTAATTTTAAGATGCGGTTCTACCACAAAAAGCACTAAATCTATGTCGTTTAGCGAAGCATGTGCTGCTTTTGTCATATTGTCGCCAAGCTTAGTTTTAGCACTATGTAACCCCGGTGTGTCTATGAAGACATACTGCTTTTCGTCTAATGTAAGTACCCCTGTAATCTTTGTGCGTGTTGTTTGCGGTTTGTTGGTAACAATTGCAAGTTTTTCACCTAAAACTGTGTTTAACAGCGAGGATTTCCCAACATTAGGGCAACCGACAATAGATATAAATGCACATTTTGTGTTCATGTAAGACTCCGTTCTTTTATCATAAATTCTAGTTTTTAAAAATCTTTGTTTTTTTCCATCTAAATATAAATAATGCCCCTAAAATGATTTCAGCAATCGCAATTAAAATAAAATGTGGATTTTCATAAAATTTGCCCAACAAGAGCAAAAGTTTTTCTATATCCCCAAAAAGTATAATTGCCACAATCGCAGAAACCACCGCCAAGACTAAAACAGATCCGGCGGCGACATCTTTCGCTATTTTACCTAGAGTTGCATATGAGGACGTTTGCAAGTCAACTAAGGCTTCTATCGCAGTATTAATCATCTCGGCGCAAATCACTACGCCAAACAAAATAAATAATACCGCATATTCATATTGATTTAATTCATAAAGAAGCGCAAACTGCAAGACAAAGACTGCTGCAGTCAAATGAATTCTCATATTGCGTTCGTTATCTACAGCGTAATTAAAACCTTTCGCTGCAAATTTAAAGCTTTTGTATAAGGTGTAAAATTCACCTGTAAATTTGTTCATTATCTATTATTCCAAGACATAACTGGATCCTCTTGGAATACCCAGTTTTAATAAAACGCTCTCTTCTTTTTCGCGCATTTGCACTGCAAATAGCCCACCATCTTCGTGGTCATATCCCAACAAATGGAACATGGAGTGCACGGTTAAAAACCCAATCTCGCGTTGGATATTGTGCCCGTAAAGCCCCGATTGCTCGTATGCTTTTTCCACTGAAACAACGATGTCGCCCAACACATATTCATCTTTATGTGCGCCGCTTAAAAATTCGTCTTTATCATGCAAAGGGAATGATAGTACATCGGTTTCTTTATCGATATTTCTGTATTGTTTGTTTAATTTTTTTATATCTTCATTTGTTACAAAAGTAACACTCACTTCACAATCCGCATCAATGTTTTCATGCGCTAAAACTGCATTGCAACAGCGTCTTATCAAAAGCCTTATACCTGTAGGTATCTTAATGTTTTTTTGGTTGTTTTTGATTAACACTTTAGTTTTTCCCATAATTTTTCTTTGTTCCTTCCTTGTAGTACTTGTCATAAGCTTTTATTATATCCTGAACAATCTTGCTTCTGACAACATCTTTCTCGCTAAATCTTATTGTATCAATATCCTCAACACCTTTTAAGATTTTCACAACCTCAACAAGCCCCGAACGCTTTTGCTCAGGTAAGTCAATTTGTGTGATATCTCCTGTCACCACCGACTTTGAATTAAATCCAAGTCTGGTTAAAAACATTTTCATCTGTTCTTTTGTGGTGTTTTGGGCTTCGTCTAAAATGATGAATGCATCATTCAAACTTCTTCCCCTCATATATGCTAAAGGTGCTACCTCTATTGTTCCGCGCTCAGTATGCTTTAAAAAGCTCTCTTCTCCCAACATCTCAAACAGCGCATCGTAAAGCGGCCTTAAATATGGGTCTACTTTTGTTTGCAAATCCCCCGGTAAAAAGCCCAAACTTTCGCCTGCTTCAACCGCGGGTCTAGTTAAAATAATTCTTGTGACTTCGCCTGCTTTAAAAGCTTTCACTGCCATAGCTACCGCCAAATAAGTTTTCCCAGTTCCGGCTGGTCCTATGCCAAAAACTACAGAGTTTTTCTTAATTGCTTCGATATACTGCTTTTGTCCTAATGTTTTTGGCTTGATAGGTTTCCCTTGCGTTGTAAGACAAATTATATCAGAATCAGTTAGCTCTTTTACTCTTTCAACACTCTGCTTTTCGTTAATAAGACTGATGATATATCTAATGCTTTGGGGGGTGATGCTCTCGCCTTTATCAAGCAAAAGTATTAATCCCTCAATTGCTTTTTCTGTGTTTTCAATCCCGATTTCTTCGCCTGAAATTTTCACTTCCGTGCCACGATTTATAATACTTACCGCAAATTCATTTTCGATAATTTTTAAGTTCTCATCAAAGTTTCCAAATAGATCGTATATATATTCACTATTCTCAATATTAATCAGTTTTTCTATCACTCAGGGCGTTCTCCTTTATTTTGTTTGCTCTGTTTTTATCATTTTATGTAACACATACCTGTCGCAATTTTATTATACCATAATTATCATCATTTGTATCTTTGCAAAATACACAAATATATTATTCTATTTCTGTAGTCTTTTTTGCTATATTTTCATGTGAAACATATTCTCTTTTCACAAAAATTGTGTTTTCACTTTCTGTAACAATATCGGTATAACTTATTATGCTCACATCTGCCATATTTTCCTCTTCAAATGCCTTAAATCCATGTGCAATTATACCGATTGCCTCTTGTTTTGTGTATGTTTTTTCTACAGTTTCATAAAACTCATACTTTTTTTCATAAACTCCAATCGGCAAAATATTTTCACCTATCGCAATCGGTGTATATTCTATCTTTTCATCAAATTCATGTTCAAAATCAAATGCGATAAAAAGCGGTATATTAACCCCAAAAACACTAAGAAATCTTCTGGTAGCACTCTCACTTATATATTCCTTTTCGCTTTGATTAAGCGCAAAGGAAATCGTGTGAACTGTCGAGGTTTGAGCGATGATTTTTGCATCGGCTGAAACTTCGCTTACCATCTCGACAAAGCTCCCATCAGCTTTTTGCTCCGCTGTTGGCGTCCTCACTTCGCGACTAACTAAAATATCCCCCTCGACCACAACATCGTGCATCGTCACAAGCGCTGTCCCCTCGTACACTTCCATTTGCATTATAATCCCCGTTTTTGTCGCAACAACATCACATATTTCCGTTGATTCCACCTGCGGTGATTCGTCTTTTTCCGCAACTTCAACCGTTATTTTTGTGCCCTCTCTGTTGAGCGCAATCCACGACAAATCCTCTGAGCGTATGAGCACCTCTTCCTTTACACTACGCAAGTCTAAATCTGGTATATATGCTCCGACATGCACCCCAAAAATTTTGAGCTCTTCCAGCAGAAATTCGCTTTTCTGCTCATCATAATTTACCACTTCTATCTCCCAAATAAAATTGTTATACACAATGATTGATGCGACGAAAAAGACCAATCCTAAAAATAATCCCAACCTCGCTTTTAGCGTCTTTACTTTAAGCGGTAAACCAAATTTTTCATGCTTATTTATTTTAATTTCAAGTTTTTGTGCTATTACTTCTATTTTTTTGTAGTCTGCAAGCGTACAACTAGCAGTTATATTTGTGTCGTTAACATTCACATCCCAAATGGATAAGTGATTGTTTGAGAGCATGTTTAAAAAACGCTCAAAAAACACACCAGTCCCCTTAAATTTTACGTATCCCATTGTGTATCTCAGCACTTTTAAATACATAAATCCCTCCAAATATCGATATCATCAACACTAATATATATACTCTATAGACGTAAATTCACCTGTCAAAACTACATGTTCTGGCGTTAAACTTTTTAGCGTCAAATCATTCCCACTAAAGAGCATTTGCATTTTTCCAACACTAATTTTTATGGAGTTTGTGTTGTATTCAACAATACCTTTGCACCCCTCCACCACAATTTCTTTGTTCGACTGAATTGTTATTTGTGGATATTCTATCTTCAGTTCGCTAAAAATTTTAGTTTTATTTCTCATCATTTACTCCCACAATTCACGCGCATAGCAATATTTTCTTCTTAAATCTTTGTATTTATATATATTCATCACCATTAGCGCATATACATATTTTGACTTAATATATCAGTCTAATAAAGGTGGTTTGACACATGGAAAATAAAGCTAAAATAAGTATGTTCATCAAATTTTTACTGCTCATCATCGTTTGCACGTTCCTACTTTTGCGTAGCGATTTGATGTTTTCAGGCATAGTTTCAGGGGTGGATGTGTCGCTTAATGTATTGCTCCCCTCGCTATATGGCTTCATGATTTTTTCCTCGCTCGTGCTCTCAACTAGTATGCAAACAGTGATATCCTATCCATTTTCCTACTTCGCCAAAAAGCTGTTTAAGCTTGAGCCCTCGCTTTTTTGCATATATATTTTAAGCTTGCTGGGGGGCTATCCAATTGGTGCTAAACTTCTGTCTGAAAAATTGGAGTCTGGCGATATTAGCAAAGGTACCGCAGAGTACATGCTATGCTTTTGTACTAACTGTTCGCCAGCATTTTTAATCACAGGAGTGGGTATAGCCCTGTGGGGGAAAGTTTGGCTTGGTGTGCTTTTATACGCTTCGCAAATTCTCTCAAGCCTTGTGATTGGGCTTTTTATGGGGGCGCTAGAAAAGCATGTGCACAAGCAAGCACAAGACTCACATCAAATTAAGATGTACTTTTCTGTGGCACTGGTAAATGCAGTAAATAGCTCGAGTAAAGCCATGGCGGTGATTTGCAGTTTCGTCATAGCATTTTTTGCGTTCTTCCCATTTTTGGATTTACTCCCGATTAAGGGGGATTTGCTTTTTGTTCTCAAAGGCTTTTTGGAAGTAAGTTTTGGTTGCTACGAAATACAAAATCATAATTTTACAAACGAAATCATTCTAATCTGCGCCTTTACTGCATTCGGGGGCATATGCGTAATCATGCAAATTATGGCATTGCTACAAAAAAGCCAAGTCAGCTTCAAAGGTTTTCTTCTATCTCGAGTAGCTAACACAATCATCAGCTGTATTTTTTGTTTTGTGCTACTGAAATTTTTCCCACAAACTGTAGATGTGTTTGCCTCTCACGAACATTTTATCGTACATGGATACTCCACTTCGCCAATTGCATCAATTTTTATGTTGTTCTTAGGTCTCTTGTTATTGTCATTTAGTCGAAAATATGATAAAATATAGTTACTTTGCATTTCGATGCATTCTACTATAAAAATGGAGGGTATTATGAAGCTATTCGGTAATACTATCGAGCCATGTTGCATTTACTGCGAGCATGTACGTAATACAATTGATGATAAAATGCTTTTATGTCCACATAACGGCATAGTAGCACAGCATTACAGCTGTAAAAAATTTAAATATGCTCCACTTAAGCGCATCCCAAAGAAAATATTAATACTCCCCAAATACAGTGAAGATGATTTTAAATTATAAATTGAGGTGGACAAAATGAAGGAAATTTTAACGCAAAATTATAATATTCTACCAACGCAAATCACACCTATAAGTGGTGGGTTTGCAGCGCTTGCTTTTATCGTAACATGTGTAAACGGCGAACGCTTTTTCCTCAAAGCGTATGAAAAAAAACGAGCAATCACCTCTCGTGTCACCGCATTAATCCCACATTGTGCACAAGTTTTGTTGCTACTCGATAAAACCTCACTTAGCCCAGATATTTCTGTTCCGCTGTTGACTGCTGCGGGAGACTTTACTTGCGCAGACGATGAGCATATCTACATGTTGTACGATATCATCGAAGGGTCAACCATCGAAAACGAAGGCTTAACATTAAGCTACACTAGCCAGCTAGGCGACATCATCGGGCGTTTGCATAATTTTTCGCCGCAAGAAAACCTTGATATAAGCGTTATAACTGAGAATTTCGACATTGCATTTGCACACAGTTTTGAAGATTTTCTTATCAACAAAGTTGACAGTGCCCTTCCACAAATGTCAGAAATTCTAAGCTCTCGCAAGGAAGCTCTATTGGAAAAGCTCGCGCAGCTATATCGCCTGCAAAAGGACATCATCGCATTAAATTTGCCGTTTGTGTTCTGTCACACAGATGTGCACTCACTCAATTTGATGCAGACCGACGGGAAACTTATCCTCATCGACTGGGAGGGTTTAAAATTCGCGCCAGCAGAGGCAGATTTCTTCTCTTTCGAAGGTTTTGAGTTCTTCGCTGAATTTTTTGCTAATTATAAAAAGCATCGACCTGACTACGAAATTAATCAAATTGCCCTGAATTTTTACAATTTGCGAAGAGGGGTCGAAGATGCTTGGGAGTATGTCGAGCAAATCGAAAATGACTCTCAGCAATCCTACGATTTAAACGAAACTTTAAATGAACTCATCATTGAATGCGACAATATTTTAGCTTTTATAGAAAATTAAAAATAGAGAAAACGAGGGGATTTCAGTGAAAAAACCAAACTTAATAATTGTTACTGGAAGACCAGGTAGCGGAAAGACAACTTTTGCACATTTGCTAGCGGACACCATCTATATGCAAGTGATTAGTCGGGATAAAATAAAGGAAGGCTACGTGCACACAATGGGCAAAAGCCACGACACTTTCCCAGATGATATAAATTTAGCAGTCACAAAAATATTTTTTGACACGCTAAAATCCCTGCTTGAAAATAATATTTCCATCATCGCAGAAGCCGCTTTCCAACACCCTGTTTGGGCGCATATGCTCACAGGATTTGAGGAAATTGCAAACATCCAGTTTGTGATTTGCAACGCTGATGATGATATCGCGTTCGAGCGCTTTATCAAGCGTGGTTTATCCGACCCACTTAGGGGATATTTTCATGGTGATAAGGGTGTGCAGATGGTTAAAGAGAATATTAAAGTTGAGCCTGGGAGCTATAACGCACCCAAATTCGACCTGCCGACTCATTACGTGAATACTTCTGATGGCTATTCGCCTACGCTTCGAGAAATCACAAAAGAAATTTTAGGAGAAGGCGCTGTTCTCTCCCTTATGAATACTTAAACACAAAAAAGCGATGTGCTAAGCACATCGCTTTTTATTAGATTTTTCGCCGATTATTTTAAGCGAAAACCCCAATATTCAGTTATAATTTATTTCGATTAATTATATTAGTTTATTTGAAAAATAGCGGTAGCTTTTCTAGGAAAATGATATCATCACGGTCCGCAGCGTCGCCCTCAGCTAAAACTGCAGCTTTTGCGACAACTTCTCCTCCAGATTGCTCAACTAGCGACACAAGCGCATTTAGTGACTCCCCTGTGCTGATAACATCGTCTATTACAGCTACTTTTTTGCCTGCTAAATATTCTTTGTCTGTGATGTCAAGATATAACACTTGCTCTTTTGCAGTAGTTATCGATTTCACTTCTACTCCAACAGGATTAGTCATATAAAGTTTGATGCTCTTTCTAGCAAGCAAATACTTTTTACCACCCTGTCTTGACATTTCGTACGCTAGCGGGATACCTTTAGACTCGGCAGTAATGATTACATCATACTCTGGCAACAAAGCCAACAGCTCTGTGGCACAAGCTACTGTTAACTCCACGTCGGAAAACATAACAAAACCAGCGATTGACAGGCTTTCGTTAACTGCACAAATTGGTAATTCTCTTTTCAGCCCCGCAACTTCTAAACTATAATACTCTTGCATAATTTTCTCTCCTTTTACGCATACATCGCAAAAAAGTCGACATATTTATAATGCCGACTTTTTTACTATAATTATTCTAAAATTATTTCATCATACTTGCAACTTCGTCAGCGAAATTGTCTTCTCTTTTTTCAAGTCCTTCGCCTTTTTCAAAGCGAATAAATTTGCAAATTTCGATTTTGCCGCCTAATTTAGCAGCTGTTTCTTGAGTGTATTTCTCAACTGACATATCAGGGTCTTTGATAAAGCCTTGGTCTAATAAACAAACTTCTTTGTAGAATTTAGCAATTCTACCCATAACCATTTTTTCAGCTATGTTTGCTGGTTTGCCTTCATTTAGCGCTTGAGCCATCAAAATTTCTTTTTCTTTTTCTACAGTTTCAGAGCTAACTTCAGTTTTGTTTACGTATTGTGGGATAACAGCAGCAATTTGCATTGCAACGTCTTTACCATATGCTTCAAAACCGTCTTTATCAGCAACGTCTGTATCGAATTGAACCATAACGCCAATTCTTCCGCCGCCATGTACGTAAGGAATTAGAGCGCCTTCTAGTCTTTCAAAACGACGAATTTTCATGTTTTCGCCGATAGTTAAGATTTTATCTCTTAGAGCTTCGTCAACAGTCATGTCAGAGTTAGCGCAAGGTAGAGCACCTAATTCTTCAACATTAGCTGGGTTTTTATCCAAAATTGTTAATGCTACGTTATTAACAAATTCAACGAAACTTTCATTTTTAGCAACGAAGTCAGTTTCAGCGTTAACTTCCAAAACAACACCAACATTGCCTTTTACTACAGATACTACTAAACCTTCAGCAGCAATTCTTCCTGCTTTTTTAGCTGCTGCAGCAAGTCCTTTTTCTCTTAAAAACTCAATTGCTTTTTCCATGTCTCCGTCAGACTCAGTAAGTGCTTTTTTGCAGTCCATCATTCCGCAACCAGTTCTGTCGCGCAAATCTTTAACATCTTTAGCTGTAAATGCCATTTTAATTTCCTCCTAAAGTTTCTTAGTATTATTTAACTAAGTATAATATTTTTCCTTGAAAAAATGCCCGAGCATACGCGCGGGCATTTGATTTTATTGTTCTAAAAACAAATTATTCAGCCGCTACTTCTCCAACTACGTTTTCTTCTTGAGTAGGTTGTACAACTTCTTCAAGTTGTTCGCCTTGTTTTGCTTCTAATACAGCGTTAGCCATAGCACCAGCAAGAAGTTTAACCGCTCTGATAGCATCGTCATTACCAGGAATTACGTAATCAACTTCGTCCGGATCACAGTTTGTGTCAACAATTGCAACTACAGGGATACCTAAGTTTTTAGCTTCTGCTACTGCAATTTTTTCTTTTCTTGGGTCAACAACAAATAACGCACCTGGAAGTTTGTTCATGTTTTTGATTCCGCCTAAGAATTTTTCAAGTTTTTCGATTTCTAGATCTAATTTGATTACTTCTTTTTTAGGTAGTAAATCAAAAGTTCCGTCTTCTTTCATAACTCTTAGTTGTTCTAGTCTTTGGATTCTACGACGAATTGTTTTGAAGTTAGTCATCATTCCGCCTAACCAACGAGCGTTTACGTAATGCATGTTACATCTTAACGCTTCTTCTCTAACTGAATCGCCTGCTTGTTTTTTTGTTCCTACGAACAAAATTTCTTCTCCGTTTTCAACAACGGATTTTACGAAGCTATAAGCTTCCTCTAGTTTTTTTACCGCTTTTTGTAAGTCGATGATGTAGATACCGTTACGTTCTGTAAAGATATATTCCGCCATCTTAGGGTTCCATCTTCTTGTTTGGTGACCGAAATGTACACCTGCTTCAAGAAGTTGTTTCATTGATACTACTGCCATGGTAGTTACCTCCTGTTTTTGGTTAATTTCCTCCGCAATGAGAGCTTTCACAGCTACTGAAGCTATTCAGCACCCGGCCGTGATTTATCACTGCGTGCGTAATGCTTAAATATTATATCACAAACAAGCATGCATTGCAAGTATTTTTATGATAAAAATTCACTTTAAAACGCAGTAAAAATTATGTATTTTTCATTGCTGTATTTGAACTTTTCAAAAAACTATGTACAAAGGAGTGAAAATTATGTTATAATGTTATGGTATAAGCAATTATATCTAAACCAAAAATAAACATGTTTTATTTTTATTATTTTCATGTGTGAAAGGAGCTTTTGTTTGAAAGTAAAATTATCTCTTCTTATCATCGCTATAGCTTTACTTTTTTCTGGTTGCAGTGTCACTCAAACTTCTATAGAAGCTCTGATTTCACCTCCTAAATTATCCGAAGAGCAACTTGAGATTGATGCTGCTTTAAAAAACAAAGTAGGTAGCAATATAAACTTGATTTACCCAGAAAAAGGAAATTATACCTCTGCTTTTGTAGTGGAAAATTTCGACTCAGAACCTAGTAGTGAGGCACTGGTGTTTTACAAGGAAGCTTCTGCTGTAAGCACAAACTCCAGCGCATCGATTAGGATAAATGTTTTAGACCAGCAAAATGGCGAATGGGTTTCGGTTTATGACGAAACCACTATAAACGCAAACGAAGTGGAAAAGCTCAATTTTATCGAGCAAGATGGCAAAGAGTACATTGTCATCGGGTTTAACACAGCGAGTGCCACCGAAAAAACCGTTTATGTTTATGAATACTATAATTCTACGCTTAATGCAATTTATTCCACAAACTGCGTGGATTACGAAGTATATGACATCGACAATGACACATTGCGTGAGGTTATCCTCATTGCTAACACCGTAGTAACAGAAACGCAAATTGAAACTGTCGCTAAGATGCTTGAGATTGAAAACTCAACTGTTACAGAAGTATCACAAACAACGATGGATGACACAAATCCACGATATGTCAACATATATTTAGGCAAGCTCCATAACGGTACAAACGCGCTTTATTTTGATTCGCAAAGTGGCGTCGAAACCTATACTACAGAAATTATTACCTATAGTTTTGGAAACCTTGTCAATTTGTCCTTGCGCGATAACAAGTCCGCACTGCTAGCTTCTACTAGGCTCGCTGGGCTTTATTGCACCGACTTAAATGATGATTTAGTTTATGAAATCCCCAAAAACGTCCTCATCCCAGGCTATGAGGAAGCAAATATTTACGAGAAAATTTATTACACCAATTGGTATAATTACATCGACGGTTTACTTCAAATCCAAAGCACTACTTACACGGATTTTTCGCTAGGATACAGCTTCTTTTTACCCTCAACTTGGGTTAACGAAGATGGTTCTTTAGCAAAAGTTACCGCTACTAAAAACATCATCAACTCCGAAATTGTTTTTAGCACATTTGATGAGAAAACTAGAGCTCCTACAACTGACATTTTAAGCATCAGAGTTTTTATCCGCTCCACACTCCCAGAAAATGAGCTTCCATATGGTTATAGCGAAATTTTGAGTAACGGACAACTTGTGTACGCTTACAAAACTTTTGAAAACGCAGGCGAATTTTCAGTGAGCGCGGATGATATTATTGCCAATTTTAGTTTGATTGATTAATTCTGATATAATAAGGAAGGAATAATATAATGAAAAAAATATTAGTATGCGAAGACGAAGACGTTATAAGAGATTTTGTCGTTATCAATTTACAGCGCTCAGGCTATATTGTTACGGATGTTTCAAGTGGCGAAGAAGCTCTTAGAGTTTTCGATGAGAAAAACGGAGATTTTGACATCGTACTACTTGACATAATGATGCCAGGCATTGACGGTTTTTCCGTATGCAAACAGCTCAGAGAAAAAAGCTCAACTATGGGCATTATAATGCTCTCCGCAAAAGCTCAGGAAATGGATAAAGTTGGCGGTCTTATGCTAGGCGCGGACGATTATGTGACAAAACCATTTAGTCCATCGGAGCTTGTTGCTCGAGTTGATGCTATTCACCGCCGTGTAACCATGAACTCATCTTCATCAAAAGAGATTACCCCAACAAAATCAGGTCCTTTTATGCTCTCTCCCAAAAGTCGTACAGTCTCGAAGGATGGCTTTGTCGTGGATTTGACGCAAGTGGAATTCCAAATAATGGACTTATTCCTTAAAAATAAAAATGTCGCACTTGAGCGCAATAAAATCCTCGAAGAAATTTGGGGCGATAATTATTATGGCGATATCAAAATTGTTGACGTGAACATTAGGCGTTTGCGCATGAAGATTGAAGACGAGCCTTCTACCCCAAAATATATCCAAACTGTTTGGGGTTATGGCTACAAATGGCAGGACGACGATAATAACTAAAATTTTTTTACGATAAACTTAAGGAGAGTGAATATAATGGCAGTAAAGAGCATTACTACAAGATGGCTTGTTAACAGCTTAAGCCTTATTGTAATTATTTTGCTACTCATTGCAATTATCACAAGCCTTGCTATCCAAAATTATTACTACTCCTCTGCTAGACAAATTCTTTCCTCTGCCGCTACCTCAGGCTCTGACTACATATTAAGGGTAGCCCAGGACTCAAACGCAAACTTCAACACGGAACTTCGCTCCCTCGTTGAAAATTTTGAGGACAAAAACGCGATGGAAGTAATGGCAATAAACCATTATGGTAGCATAGCAGTAACCTCCAGTGGATTTACCAACATTACAGTTATCGACGACTTAGATGATTACTACGAAGCTTTAAACTCCACTACAGGAACGGGCTACTACATCGGAAACCTCTCGACTACAGGCGAAAAAATTATGGCTATTTCCATAGTCTTGCCAGTAATTAACGGAGATTATTCCGCCATACGCTATGTCATTTCTCTCGATGAGGTAGACAATGTCATCTTAGGTATAACTTTAGGGATTTTTGGTGCTATTATATTGATATTACTGTTAATACTAATCTCTAACACCTTCTTCATAAAATCCATCGTACTACCGGTTCGAGATATCGCTAGTGTTGCAACAAAATTTTCTGAAGGCGACATGAGCGCACGTATAATAAAAAATTCCGATGACGAAATAGGTGATTTATGTCTTGCTATAAACCTAATGGCTGACGAAATACAAAAGAGTGAGAAGATAAAAAATGAGTTCATCTCCTCTGTTTCACACGAGCTTAGAACTCCACTGACCGCAATAAAGGGTTGGGGGGAAACTCTAGTGACAATGGGAGAAGGCGACATTGGCATGGTCAAAAAAGGCATGCATGTTATTATGACCGAAACCCAGCGTTTATCGGACATGGTGGAAGAGCTGCTTGACTTCTCACGTATGCAAAACGGCAAATTCACGCTGACTAAAACTAAAATCGATATTTTAGCTGAGCTTGGCGACGCAGTGCTAATTTACACCGAGCGTGCAAAGCGTGATAACAAGATGCTTTTATATCATGAACCTGCAATGGTATCCTCAGTTTTTGGGGATAAAAACAGACTAAAGCAAGTTTTCATCAACATCATCGACAATGCGCTAAAATATTCCGACCCAGGTGACACTGTGCAAATCAACGTTCGTGAAGACGAAGATTTTATCAACATTGTTGTAAGCGACACAGGTTTAGGGATTGCGCAAGATGATTTATCCAAAGTAAAAGAGAAGTTTTACAAAGCAAATTCAACCAGACGCGGCTCGGGAATTGGGCTTGCAGTTGCTAATGAGATTGTTTTGATGCACGACGGAGAAATAACGATTGCCAGTACGATTGACGTCGGAACAACTGTTACAGTTAGACTTCCATTAATGCAATAATTAAAGCGATAGAACGGAGATAATTAATGAATTTACCAAACAAACTTACTGTAGTGCGCATAGTACTAGTCCCATTTTTTCTAGCATTTTTGTTACTTGACATAATTCCTTATAATTTTTTGTGGGCGCTCATCATGTTCGCAATAGCATCTTTTACAGATTTTTTAGATGGAAATATCGCACGAAAACAAAATATCGTAACAAATTTCGGCAAATTTATGGACCCATTGGCGGATAAAGTTTTAGTAGTGTCTGCAATAGTAGCTTTTATCGAACTTTCGCTTACTTCAAGCGTTGCAGTCATCATTATAATAGCTAGAGAATTTTTAGTGACTTCTCTTCGATTAATCGCTGTGGATAATGGAATTGTTATCGCCGCAAGCATCTATGGCAAGATAAAAACTGTGACTCAAATGATATCTATCAGCGGAATTTTGCTGTTGCTTGCAATAAATGATGTCACTCCATTAAGTATCGATATTCCACTTATCTCAAACATTCTTATGTGGATTTGCGCTGCGATAACTTTAGTTTCTGGTATCGAATATTTAATCAAAAATAAGGACTGCATCGTAACTGATAAGTAAAAGACTTGATTTTTCACTAAAAATATGTTAAACTATACAGTATCATATTTATTATTTTGTAATATAATATAAATAAAAGCTTTGATAAGAAAGAGTAACAATAAAAATTTTTGACAGAGAGTGGAGTTTTTTGCTGTGATATTCCACCAAAAATTTATTGCGAAGTGCCTCTTTGAGCTGGGTGGGCGAAAACAACAGTAGCCAATTCCGTTTAATCTGCGTTAAAGATATTATAGCGATAAATTTGAAGTGGAACCGAGGTTTTATACCGCCTTCATGTGTAAACATGATGGCGGTATTTTTGCATTTTAATTAATATTTATATGATATGGAGGGAATTATATGTTTAAAAATATTAGATATGATTTACAGTCGATAAAAAAGAGAGATCCAGCAGCACGAAACACAGCAGAAATTTTTTTGCTGTACCAAGGCTTTCATGCTGTATTTTGGTATAGACTTGCACATTGGTTATATACGCACAAATGCTTTTTCCTAGCTCGTTTTGTTTCCCAGAGCGTCAAGTTTCATACTGGAATTGAAATTCATCCTGGCGCACAAATCGGTAAAGGGCTGTTCATCGACCATGGCGCTGGCGTTGTAATCGGCGAAACGGCGATAATCGGCGACGAGTGCACGATATATCAAGGTGTTACCCTTGGCGGTACTGGTAAGGACAAAGGGAAGCGCCACCCCACTTTAGGAAATAACGTGATGATAGGAAGCGGCGCAAAAGTGCTCGGCCCTTTCACCGTGGGCGATAATAGCAAAATTGCATCAAATGCGGTAGTATTAAGCGAGGTCCCCGCAAACTCCACTGCTGTTGGTGTACCTGCAAGGATTGTTATGAAAAATGGTGTGCGGGTGCAAAAAATCCCGGATTGCGACTTGGACCAAGTGCATATCCCAGACCCAATCTCACAAGAACTATGTAAGTTATTGCACAAAATCAAAGTGCTAGAAGATAAAGTTTCACAATTAGAAAAGGAGAAAAAAACAAATGAAAGTGTATAACACTCTGACTAAACAAAAAGAGGATTTAACCACAATTATCCCAAATTTAATTAAAATGTACGCGTGTGGACCTACTGTTTATAACTTAATTCACATCGGAAATGCGCGCCCAATCTGTGTTTTCGACACAGCAAGACGTTTTTATGAATTCATGGGCTACGATGTTAACTTCGTGCAAAATTTCACGGATGTTGACGACAAAATCATAGCAAAAGCTAATGAGGAAGGGGTAACTTCCTTAGAAATTTCTGAGCGCTATATCGCAGAATACAAAATCGACGCTACGGGACTTAACGTTAGAGAAGCGACTACACATCCTAAAGTTACAGAAAATATCGGTAGCATCATCGATATCATCAAAACTTTGGTTGAGAAAGAATACGCTTACGAAATTAACGGTGACGTTTATTTTAACGCTAATAAATTTAATGAATACGGCAAACTTTCTAACATGCCTTTAGAAGATTTAGAGGCAGGCGCACGTGTTAGCGCTAACGAAATTAAGAAAGATGCAATGGATTTCGCTTTATGGAAAAGCGCAAAACCAGGCGAACCATATTGGGAGTCGCCATGGGGCAACGGTAGACCTGGGTGGCATATCGAATGCTCTGCTATGGCAAAAAAATATTTGGGTGACACTATCGATATCCACTGTGGTGGGCAAGATTTGATTTTCCCACATCACGAAAACGAAATTGCTCAAAGCGAATGTGCAAACGACAAAGCTTTTGCTAATTACTGGATGCACAACGGCTATATCAATGTTGATAACAAGAAAATGTCCAAATCTAAGGGCAATTTTTTCACTGTGCGCACTGTTGCCGAGGAATATGGCTATGAGCCTATCCGCTTTATGATGCTACAAGCGCATTATAGAAGCCCAATTAATTACTCTACTGAAATTATCGAGCAGTGCAAATCAGCATTAGAGCGTCTTTATACTTGTAAAGAAAACATGGAGCTAGCGCTTGCAAACGCGAAAAGTGGAGAGCTTAACACTAGCCTTCGCGCTACACTTTTACTGCATAAAGACGACTTCATCTCGAGCATGGAAGATGATTTAAACACAGCAGATGCGATTTCAAACGTGTTTGAGCTTGTGCGTGATATCAACTCCCTAGTTTTGACAGACAACACAGCTTCAAAAGAAACTCTTGAGTTTGCGATGAAAATATTCACAGAGCTCACCGATGTTTTAGGTCTGATGTATACAAATAAAACTGACGAAATACCACCTGTAGTTTTAGCTTTATTAGAAAAAAGAAAAGAAGCAAGAGCTGCAAAAGATTTTGCTTTAGCAGATAGCATCCGTAACGAAATCACAGCACAAGGCTATGAAGTTAGCGAAACTAGACAGGGTACAAAAGTCACAAAAATTTAGTTTTTGTGCATGAATATTAATTGAGAAAATAATTATTAATCAAGTCATAATTATGATGTTAGCATCAAATTTATATATGAAAAGGAGATATAATTATGTGTGGAATAGTAGGTTATATTGGTGAGAAAAACTGTACTGAAATCCTAATCGATGGATTGCGCAAGCTTGAATACAGGGGTTATGACTCCTCAGGCATCGCTGTTTTTGAAAATGGCGAAATTATTATCCAAAAAGCTAAAGGCAGACTAGATGATCTGGTTGCAAAGATTGGCAACACAAATGCTCCGGTAGGCAAATGCGGTATCGGGCACACTCGTTGGGCTACGCACGGAGAACCCTCCGATGTCAATTCCCACCCACATTCCAGCAAAATCCTCTCAGTTGTTCATAATGGTATCATCGAAAATTACATTGAAATAAAAGAAAAACTTGCAGCTAAAGGCTATGTTTTTGAATCTGAAACCGATACCGAAACTGTTGCAAAATTACTTGATTACTACTACAAAGGTGATCCTTTTTCCGCAATAAAAAAAGTTACCGCGGCTTTAAAAGGCTCGTACGCACTTGGAATAATTTACAAGGATTATCCCGATAGAATTTATGCGCTTAGAAAAGACA
This sequence comes from uncultured Oscillospiraceae bacterium, assembly GCA_964370225.1. GTDB lineage: Bacteria > Bacillota > Clostridia > Oscillospirales > Ruminococcaceae > CAYJII01. The sequence continues at coordinate 61,825 of CAYJII010000002.1, forward strand.
GCCCACTGATTGTTGGTGTTGGTAAAAACGAAAACTTTATAGCATCCGACATCCCAGCAATCTTAAAATACACTAAAGACTATCAGCTTATCGAAGAAGACGAGATAGTAGAGCTTTCTGCGTATAAAGTTAATATCTTTAACCTCGACCAAGAAATGCTTGAGAGAGAAGTTTTAACTGCTACTTGGGATATCGAATCCGCAGAAAAGGGCGGTTACCCACATTTTATGCTAAAGGAAATACATGAGCAACCTGACGCTTTGACTAAAACTATTTCTCCTAGAATTACAGATGACATGCTTGTTGACTTAGGTGTGGATACCTTAACCGACGAGATACTAAAATCTGTGGATAGAATTCATATTGTCGCTTGTGGTACTGCTATGTATGCCGGTATGGTGGGCAAGGATATTATCGAAAAATTCACGCGCGTGCCAACTGATATTTGCATTGCTTCAGAATTCAGATACTCAAACCCTGTTTTGGGCAAAAATGATCTTGTTATTATCGTTTCCCAATCTGGCGAAACTGCCGACACTCTCGCTGCGCTACGTTTAGCAAAGGCAAATGGAGTACATACTCTAGCCATCGTTAATGTTGTTGGTTCTTCTATTTCAAGAGAAGCAGACAGTGTTTTCTACACTTGGGCAGGTCCTGAAATTGCAGTAGCGAGTACCAAAGCTTATACTGTGCAAATGTCCTCTCTCTACTTATTTGCATTTAAATTAGCACAAATAAAAGAGACTTTGACAGCAGAACAAGTGAAGTCTTATATCAAAGTAATGACTGAAATCCCTGAGAAAATGAAAGCTCTTATAGAAAAATGTGATGACTGCAAATATTATGCATCTAAATTCCAAAATGCAGAAAATCTATTTTACATCGGCAGAGGACTCGATTATGCGATGTCCCAAGAAGGTTCACTCAAGCTAAAGGAAATTTCCTATATTCATAGCGAAGCTTATGCTGCTGGCGAATTAAAGCATGGTACTATTTCTCTTATCACGGACAATGTGCCAGTTATTGCGCTAACTACACAGTCTGCATTGCTCGAAAAAACTATCAGCAACATCAAAGAAGTTACTACTAGGGGCGCAAAAGTTTTAATGATAGCTTGTGAAGATTTCAACATCGACAAGAGTATATATAAATATTTGCTTACAATCCCACATATCGATGAAGCTTTAATGCCACTACTTAGCATAATCCCACTACAACTTTTTGCTTACTATACTTCTGTACTAAGAGGCTGTGACGTGGACAAACCACGTAACCTTGCAAAATCCGTTACAGTTGAGTAAAATAAATTACATAATAAATATAAAAGAGACAGATAAGGTTTTCCTTATCTGTCTCTTTTAATGTGAGGTGTATATGAAAAGATTTAATCCCATTCATGCAAAACAATACTGTTTTGTCTTAAAGATTCTTGCACGTCAATACATCTTTGGTTCGAGCTTCCTCTAAATTTTAGCGTTAGATCTTTATTCTCAAGCTCAAATTTGCCATCTATCAGCACATCTGTGTGCGCTAATAGCTCCATTAAGTCATCTTCACTTTCCGCTCGCTTTAACAGTTCTTCAAAGCGGTAGCCTGTGTATATTATCAATCCTAAATTTTCCGCTCGCACTTTTTTTGCAAGCTCGCTTAGCACAGGTATTTGCAAAAGTGGTTCTCCCCCGCTAAAAGTCACTCCCGATAATAGTGGATTTTTCTTTATTTCCACCATGATTTTTTCAATCTCGCAGTCATACCCACCTTTTGCATCGTGGCTTTCGGGATTATGGCAACCCACACAATTATGCGGGCAACCCTGCGTAAATATCACAAAGCGTATGCCGTTTCCATCAACTACAGATTCTCTCACTACTCCGGCAATTCTTAGCGTGTTTGACATTTAGATAACTTCCTTTTCACCAGAAATCGAATGTTTTACTCTATCAGCTTCCTCGGCACGTTTACCGTTGTTAAAGCTTTCTACGGTACCTACTAGGTATCCTGTAATACGTCTAATTCTCTCAAAGTTTTCGTGTCCATCATCTTCAGTTCTTCCGCAACCTGGGCACGCTGTGTCAATTACACCAGTGTATCCGCACAATGGGTCACGGTCAACAGGATGGTTAATCGAACCATATCCTACGCCTTGCTCTTTCATGCAACGCACTACTTTTTCAAACGCTTCAATATTATTTGTAGTATCGCCATCAAGCTCTACATATGAGATATGTCCAGCATTTGTAAGCGCGTGGTATGGAGCTTCTATTTTTATTTTATCAAACGCATTAATGCCATGATAAACAGGTACGTGGAATGAATTAGTGTAGTAATTTCTATCTGTAACGCCTTCGATTTCCCCATATTTTTTCTTATCAATTTTAACAAATCTGCCTGATAGCCCTTCACCAGGAGTCGCTACTAATGTGTAGTTGAAACCTGTTTTATTTGACTCATCATCCATTTTTTTGCGCATAAATCCTATGATATCTAGTCCTAGATTTTGTGCTTCTTTGCTTTCACCATGATGAACACCAATTAGCGCTTTTAGGCACTCAGCAAGACCAATAAATCCAACTGATAATGTACCATGTTTTAGAATTTCAGCAACAGAATCTTCTGGACCTAATTCGTCCGAGCCAATCCACACGCCTTGACCCATTAGGAATGGGTAGTTTTTAACTTTCTTTTGCGCTTGGATATTATATCTTTCCATCAATTGCTCGCACACAACGTCGATTTGTCTATCAAGTTGCTCGAAGAAAAACTCAACATTACCATGTGCTTTTATTGCAAGTCTTGGAAGGTTAATTGAAGTAAAGCTTAAGTTTCCTCTACCTGTTACGATTTCATTGTTTTTATCATAGTGATTTCCAACAACTCTTGTGCGGCATCCCATGTATGCCACTTGAGTTTCTGGTTTACCCTCTACATAATATTGAAGATTAAATGGCGCATCGATAAACGAGAAATTTGGGAACAATCTTTTCGCAGAAACTTTACACGCTAGTTTAAATAAATCGTAGTTTGGATCTTCTGGGTTATAGTTAATTCCCTCTTTAATTTTGAAAATTTGGATTGGGAATATTGGTGTTTCGCCATTACCAAGCCCAGCATGAGTCGCAAGTAATAGTTTTTCCATAACCATTCTGCCCTCAGGAGAAGTATCCATTCCATAGTTTAGTGAACTAAATGGAATTTGCGCTCCAGCTCTTGAATGCATTGTGTTTAGGTTATGCACAAGCGCTTCCATTGCTTGATATGTTGCTTTTGCTGTCTCAGCATACGCATGTTTTACCGCAAATTTTTGGATTTTTTCTGCTGTTTTTTCGTCTGTTAATTTTAGCAGATGTGCTACTTCAAACTCAGCATAGCCGTTATCGTTAGCAATTACAGGAGAAACTTCGTTTTCCGCCAACACAGCGTTAACTATGCCGTCTGCTACTTCAATTGCATTTTCGCATTCGCATTGGAATTCTAGCGCTTTAGCTAGGTTGTTTTTATATTTTTTAATGTAAGTTTTCTTAACACCTTTTGCCATTGCATACTCAAAATTTGGTACGCTTTGTCCACCATGTTGATCATTTTGATTGGATTGGATAGCGATACAAGCTAGTGCTGAGTATGTTTGGATATCGTTTGGTTCACGTAAAAATCCGTGTCCAGTACAAAATCCGCCCTCAAACAACTTGTCCAAATCGATTTGGCAACATGTTGTAGTTAAAGTTAAAAAGTCCAAGTCGTGGATGTGGATATCGCCCTCACCATGTGCACCAGAATGTTTTGGATCCAGTACAAACATTTCGTAAAATTGTTTTGCGCCTTCTGAGCCGTATTTTAGCATTGTACCCATAGCGGTGTCGCCATCGATATTTGCATTTTCTCTTTTAACATCGCTGTCTTTAGCTTCTTTAAAAGTCAAATCTTCATATACTTTCATCAAGCGAGTATTCATTTCACGCACTCTAGTTCTAGTAGCACGATAAAGGATATACTCTTTTGCTGTTCTCGCATTACCATTTTCGATAAGCATTTTTTCTACAGCATCTTGTACTTGCTCTACTGATGGTGTTTCCTCAACATAATTATTATTTAAGTAGTCAACTACCATATCTGCAACATGTTCAGCTTGTTTATAATCAGTTCCGCCCAAAGCGTTTGCTGCTCTATATATTGCTTTTACGATTTTCTCTTTGTTAAATGTAGTTTCGCGCCCGTCTCTTTTTCTAATCTTTGTAAGCATTTTCACTATCTCCATTCAAATCTTTCTTTATTATAACTATTGGTATAAATACCTCGAATATACATGTTATTGTATATACAGTGCTATTTAACACTATATATTGTATTTATATTTTATTACAGTTTGAGCTTTATGTCAATAGTTTTTTCCCCTTTTTTATATTTTGTAATAGTATACAATTTTTGTATTGTTTTAATGGTAAATTTTTATTTTTTAATTAAAATTTTGCTTGTAAGTTATCATAATTTATGCTACAATTTTACTAAAGAAAATCACGATAAAACAAATAATATAGTAAGGTGGTCTAAAATATGTCAAAAAAAGCACTAAATGTCGGAATGGTTGGATATAAATTCATGGGGAAAGCTCACGCAAATGCATATGCGCGACTTTCGATGTTTTTTGACACCGATTACACTCTGTATCAAAAAGCAATCTGCGGTAGAGATGAGGAATGGCTGAAAAAATCGGCTGGTAAGCTTGGTTTTGAAAGCTATGAAACTGACTGGAAACGCTTAGTTACACGTGATGATATTGATGTTATCGACATCACAGCTCCGAGTGATTCCCACAAAGATATCGCAATCGAAGCGGCAAAAAACAATAAGCATATTTTCTGCGAAAAACCGCTTGCTCTCAATTTAAGTGATGCAAGAGAAATGTTAGAAGCCGCTGAAAAAGCAAGAATCAAACATCAAATTGGTTTTAACTACAGATTTGCACCAGCAGTTGTTCTCGCTAAAAAAATGATTGACGAGGGCAAACTTGGCGAAATTTATCATTTTAGGGGCAAATATCTACAAGATTTTGTTATTGACCCAAACTTTCCGCTAATTTGGCGCTTACAAAAGGATATTGCCGGCTCCGGCTCACATGGCGACTTAGGGGCACATGTAATCGACCTTGCGCGCTATTTGGTTGGCGATTTCAAAACAGTAAGCGGTATGAGCAAAACTTTCATTAAAAAGCGTCCTATCGTAGAAAAGATGGAAGGGCTCAGCGCAACTGCAGACGTTTCTGCTGCACAAATGGGTGAAGTAACTGTCGATGACGCTACTCTATTTACCGCAGAATTCGAATGCGGTGCACTCGGTAGCTTTGAGGCAACAAGATTTGCACAAGGTCACAAAAACGATCTCAATTTTGAGATTAACGGCTCGCTCGGTAGCATCCGCTTTAATATCGAGCGAATAAATGAGCTAGAGTACTATAATGAAAACGATGAAGAAGGGCTTAAAGGTTTCCGTTTAATTCAAGCTTCCGAAGCTGTGCATCCATATTTACACGCTTGGTGGCCTGTAGGGCATGTTTTAGGCTACGAGCAGACTTTTGTGCATGAGATGTACGAGTTTGTTAACGCAATTGCTAATGATACTGCTACTTGCCCTAGTTTTTACGATGGGGTTAAGTGTTCACAAATTTTGGATGCAGTTGATTTATCTATACAGCGCAGAGCATGGGTTGATGTAAATTCCATATAAACTAATTCAAGCAGTGCAAGATAATAGTACTACGGAATGATTTTGGGTGTGCTTTTATTATATCCGCTTCATATTTATTGTAAAACATAAGAACACTTTTGATTGCTCAAAAGTGTTCTTTTTTATTTTATATGTATCAATTTAAACAGATAATTTATTGATTAGTTCAAGCTCTTGTGCTGTAAAGCTTGTGTTTTCGATGCATTTTATATTATCTAGCACCTGAGAAGATTTTGACGCACCAATCAAAACTGTAGTGATTTTTCCGTCTTTTAATATCCAGCTTAGTGCCATTTGCGCTAGGCTTTGTCCACGATTTTGTGCGATTTCGTTGAGCTTTTTAACACTCTCGCTACGTTTAACAACTGCCTCTTCGCTTAAAAATCTACCGTCCATTTTAATTCTGCTATCCTCAGGAATTCCTTTTAAGTATCTGTCAGTAAGTAACCCCTGTTCTAGCGGACTAAATGCCATAAGTCCACAACCATTTTGAGCCGCAAAATCTGGCAAGCCATCTTTTTCTATATGGCGATCAAATATCGAGTATCTCACTTGATTTATCACAAAAGGACAACGAAGTTCACGTAAAATCTCCATCGCGCGAGCTGTAGTTTTTGCATCGTAATTAGAAATTCCAGCATATAGCGCTTTCCCGCTTTTTACTGCTTGATCTAATGCCGACATGGTTTCTTCTAGCGGAGTTTCAGGATCCATTCTGTGGTGATAGAATATATCTACATATTCTGTCCCGATGCGTTTTAAGCTTTGGTCAAGGCTAGCCAGTAAATATTTCCTGCTCCCCCAATCGCCATAAGGTCCATCCCACATGGTATAGCCAGCTTTTGTGCTGATTATCATCTCATCACGGTAAGAGGACATTTCTTCGCGCAATATTTTCCCAAAGTTTTCTTCAGCGCTCCCAGGTTCTGGTCCATAATTATTAGCGATATCAAAATGTGTAATCCCGTTGTCAAAAGCGGTGAAGCATATATCTTTCATATTGCCATAATCTGCGTCAGTACCAAAATTATGCCATAGTCCCAGTGAAACTTTAGGTAACATCAATCCGCTTTTTCCACTTCTGCTATACTCCATTTTTGAGTATCTATCTTTATCTGCTTTGTACATAGTAACCCCTCCATAATTTTATTGTATTATTGATATTTTCAGTGATTTTCTAGTATTAGCATAATACTTTAATACTATCAATCTTATCATATTGTTTGTCCCTTGTCAAAATTATGTTTATTGGTTAGTACTGCTTAATAAGCGCAGTATGTACTAAGCTTATACCGCATTTTTTGTGGTACTCTTTTTCATCAGCTTTTCGCATGTCGGAATAATGATACAACCCACAGCATTTCCCACCGCGCAAATTAGCGTAAAGAGCGCTGTATCCGCTCTCCACGAATTTGCAAGCGAGATGTAAAACATATTTGCAACTACATGCTCAAATTTTGCGATTATGAATACCGTTATCGGCAGTATAATTATAATGCTTCTTCCAAAGTCATCTTTTTGCCTTTTATATCCAAGCACTGCTACGCTCATTAAAATGCCACAGAAAATCGCGAGAATAAAGCTCTCGAGCAGCGTGTGGTCTAGCTTTGAGACGAGTGCCGTCTCTGCTTTTTCCACAATCGATAACCCGCTCAGTCTTATGATATATCCTGTCGCTACTGTTCCAAAAAGATTACCTATTAGCGCTAATATTGTAATCGGGGCAAAACGCTTTATATCTTGCGGAAGATAACAACATTTGCCCGTATACAAATTCCAGTCAAACAAATATATCGAAATTAGACCTACTCCAAAGAGCACTCCGCCTATAACATTGTGCTCGACGCTCAAATAAGCGACTGCAGCAATTGATATAGCAACGCCTGCAAGCAGACTTTTCAAAAAATTTATTATGTTCATTTGTCCCTCTCAGCGTTTTTATTAACTAGCCCTTGTTTTACGCCTTTCACTATAACACTCAGCGCATATGAAGTACGCTCGGTAGATGTAGCTTCTACTCCCTCAAGCGGATATTTCATATTAAGCTCCTTATATTTTTCCTCAGCCATTGTATGATATGGTATGATATCGAGCGCTTTAATATTACTAAGCTCGGATAAAAATTCCCCAAGCCTTAATAAATATTCTTCGTTTAACGTAATCCCCTCTATCACCACATGTCTTATCCACACATCTTTTTTTATATGTGATAGATATCTCGCAAAATTCAGTATATTTTCATTTGGTGCACCAGTCATAATCTTGTGTTCATCGCTATCGATATGCTTTATATCTAGCAGCACAAGGTCGGTGTACTGCATAATTTCATCAAATTTTGCTTTGTTTTGTTCAGTGAAAGTTATACCAGAACTATCTATGCATGTGTGAATATTTTTTTCTTTGCACTTCTTAAAAAGCTCGATTAAAAAATCTATTTGCAACAGTGGTTCACCACCTGTAGCTGTTATTCCGCCAGTTGTAAATTTCTTTGTTTTCTCAAACTCTTTTAATACATCCTCCACAGACATTTGATTGCCTGTATTAACACTCCAAGTGTCAGGGTTATGGCAGTAATTACAGCGCAAAGGGCAACCCTGCATAAAGATTACCATCCTTATACCAGGGCCGTCCACAGTGCCAAAAGAATCTATAGAATGCACATATCCTTTCATTCTTTTCCCACCTCAATAAAACTATATAACTACATTTTCGAGTGGAATGTGCGGGAGATAATATCGTCTTGTTGCTCTTTATTTAGCTTGACAAAATTAACTGCATATCCCGATACTCTTACTGTAAGTTGTGGGTATTTTTCAGGATGCTTTTGCGCATCTAGCAGTGTTTCTTTTGTGAATACATTTACGTTTAAGTGATGTCCACCCATTTGAGTATAACTGTCCAGTAAGGACACTAAATTGTCGATTTGTTTTTCATTTTTCTCGCTCATATTATTCTCCTTTTCACAATACTAATCTTCATCAATTATTTCATTTGGTTGTCTGCAAGCCATGTTTGTACAATCATTATTGAAATCGTCCATAGTCTGCACCAAGATATCCCCTAAATTAAAGTCACCCATAAACACTCTGTCATCTTTGCCCAATGCCCCAGGTACTATTGAGAATGTGTCCGAAATACCGTCTAGCGCATCTTCAAACGGCAATTTTGCAACTGATGCAAGTGACGCAGCCGCTCCAGAAGTATCTCTACCATGCATCGGATTTGCACCCGGTGCAAAAGGAACCCCAGCTTTTCTTCCATCAGGTGTAGAGCCAGTTTTCTTACCATAAACTACATTTGATGTAATCGTTAATATTGACATAGTCGGCACACTATCTCTATAAGTGTGGTGCCTTCTTATTTTCTCCATGAACTTGCGCACGATGTCAATCGCTATCTTATCAACTCTATCATCATTGTTTCCGTATTTTGGATAGTCCCCGATTACCTCGTAATCAACTACAAGCCCATCTTCGTCACGCACAGTTTTAACTTTTGCGTATTTTATTGCGCTAAGTGAGTCAGCAATAACCGAAAGCCCAGCAATCCCCGTTGCAAAATAACGCTTTACTTCTCTGTCATGTAGCGACATCTGCACACGTTCATAGCAGTATTTATCGTGCATATAATGTATGATGTTCAGCGCACTTACATACACTTCAGCAAGCCACTCAAGCATATCATCATACTTTTGCATGATATCATCATACTCCAGATATTCGCTCGTTACCGCTCTGTATTTCGGACCAATTTGCATTTTTAGTTTTTCGTCCATACCACCATTTATTGCGTACAATAAGCATTTTGCAAGATTTGCACGCGCTCCGAAAAACTGCATTTCCTTGCCCACTTTCATGGAAGAAACACAACAAGCAATCGCGTAGTCATGCCCATGCACAGCTCTCATTAGCTCGTCATTTTCATATTGGATTGACGAGGTCTGTATGCTCATTTTTGCACAATATCTCTTAAAGTTTATAGGAAGTCTTGGTGACCACAAAACAGTAAGGTTTGGTTCAGGCGCTGGGCCTAAATTTGTTAGTGTATGCAAAAATCTAAACGACGTCTTAGTTACCATGTGTCTGCCATCAACAGTCATCCCAGCAATTGACTCGGTCACCCAAGTTGGGTCGCCTGAAAATAGCGTGTTATACTCATGTGTACGAGCAAATTTAACCAATCTCAGTTTCATTACAAAATGGTCAATATACTCCTGTACTTGTTCCTCAGTGCATATCCCAAGCGCTAAATCTCGCGCGATGTATATGTCAAGGAAAGTTGATACACGCCCAAGGCTCATTGCCGCGCCATTTTGCTCTTTAATTGCAGCTAGATAGCCAAAATATATCCACTGAATCGCTTCTTTTGCATTAGATGCAGGTTGAGAAATGTCATAGCCATAGCTTTGTGCCATCTCTTTTATTTCGCCTAATGCCCTAATTTGCTCAGAAAGCTCTTCACGCAATCTAATGTTAGCATCAGTCATTCTCACTGCTGCTGTTTTTAGCTGTTCTTTTTTATCTGTAACAAGAATATCGATACCGTATAGCGCAACTCTTCTGTAATCCCCGATAATTCTTCCGCGTCCGTATGCATCAGGTAAACCTGTGATAATCGCAGATTTTCTAGCTAATTTTATTTCATCAGTATACACATCAAAAACACCGTCATTATGCGTTTTTCTGTATTTCGTAAACGCATCTTTAATCTCGTCGGAAATTTCATATCCATATTGTTTGCATGCATTATAAGCTGTGCGAATTCCGCCAAAAGGTTGTAAACTGCGCTTGAAAAGTTTATCTGTTTGGAAACCTACAATCGTTTCCTCTTCTTTATTTAAATAGCATGGGCCATGTGATGTAACAGTGGACACTATTTCCGTATCCATATCCAATACTCCGCCTTTTTCTTGTTCTTCTCCATTTAGTTTTACTACTTGCTCCCATAAATTTTTGGTCGCTTGTGTCGCTGGAGCCAAAAAAGTGTCATCCCCATCATACTGCGTATAGTTTAGCGTAATAAAATCGCTAACATCAATTGCAACGTCACTCCATTTCCCAGTTGTAAAACTATCCCAATTCTTTGAGTAATTTAATTCCATCTGTAAACCACCGTGTCCTTTCATTATTTTTGCCATCTTGGTTTTCTTGGTATTTCTCTATTTTTCTTATGCTTTTACAAAATCGTTAAAAAATTAACAACTCTGTACTGTTAATGGTAACATATTGTCAAAAAATTGTCAATGTCAAAATATTAGAATTTTTGTTCTTTTACTCAAAAATTTTATATGCTTTTTCGTTATTATCACCAAATTATTACATATTTTATGCATAATGGTTAGTTATCGCTAACCTATACTAATTTTGTTGTAATATTTGCATAAAATCAAAGCAATGTGAAAACCACGGCTAACAAATAATATTTTGCGCAAAAAAAGCGGTTTTACTCACAAAACCGCTTTTAGATATAAAATTTTTATTGCTTACTTTTTTTAAGCGTGATAACCGCAAATATCATCACAATTAACTCAGTAGCAACCACAGAAAACCAAACGCCATTTATTCCAAAAAACCACGATAAAATTATCGTTATCGGAATTATTAGGATAAACCCTCGCAAAAGCGAAATAATAAAAGCTGTTTTTGGAACACCGATTGCACTAAAATATGTTGCGATAACTATGTTAATTCCAACAAACACAAATGATATAAAATAGATATGTAGCCCATTTGTTGCAATGCCGGCAAGCTCGATGTCGCCACTCTCATTGAAGGCGGCTACGATTTGTGTCGAGAAAACAAATGAAAGAGAGTAAACCACAGTCGCAATCCCAAGCGAAGTTATGATAGCATATTTGAGAGCTTTTTTCGCATCGCTAATATCCCCTTCGCCAAAACATCTGCTCACTATCGCCCCAACACCTTGCGACACACCTGTAAAAACTGCGGTGATAACCAGCGCGATGTTTGCGACAACCCCATATGCTGCTACTGCTATATTTCCAGCTATCCCCAAGATTATGATGTTGAATACGATGATTACAATACCTGAGGAAAGCTCCGTAATCAGCGCAGACACACCAAGTGCGGATATATCAAAGATTTTCTTGAGTCTAGGTTTCACTTTAACAATGTGAAACCTATTTTTCTTGCGGATAAAGTATGACGAGAGTACCATCAGACTGATTAGAGGCGCAAATCCTGTTGCAAGTGCAGCTCCGAATATGCCCATATTTAAAGGGAATATAAAGATATAGTCGAGCAAAATATTTGAGAAACTCCCCACCAGCATCGCTATCATCGAAAGTTTTGGATTTTTATCGTTTCGCACATAACAAATAATCACATTGTTAAGCAAAAACATAGGCGAAAAACATAATATCGTTTTAACATAGATATTTGTGTTAATAAAGACTTCGTCATTTGCACCGAGCACTCTCGCAATTTCCTCAGAGAAAAATATGCCCGCTATAACAAAAATTATGGTCATTAGCCCTGTGTAATACAGCGACTGCGTAAAAATATTTTTTGAGTTGGAGATAGCGTATCTTGTCGCTCCCCCAATCCCAATCATCAAGCCAACACCACTGATGAAGCTATATACTGGCAGCGCAATATTCAGCGCGGTCAATCCGTCTGCACCTATTCCTTGCGCGATAAAAAATGTGTCCGCAAGGATATAGCAGGACAATCCAATCATGCCGATGATATTAAACGAAACATATTTCACAAACTCGCTTTTGACGTTTCTTTTTGTCATATTTCCTCCCAAAAAACAAACATTTGCATACACATCTTCTTAGACCTAATGATGTGTAAACAAATGCAGACGCATTTCTACCCGGTGGCAGTAATATATTAAAATGATTATATCACATCGATGAACTAAAGTCTATATCAAAATTTCTGCTATATTAAATAAACTTTGAGCGTTTCACCAATTGACAAAAGGTATCTACCTCTGTATAATTAGTGCAGTAAGATAAAACTAACTATATTAAGTAAGAAGGATTGATAATATGTCAAATAATCATAACTGCGGTTGCGGTGGACATTCCCACCACGAGCATCACGCACATAATCATTCAGAAGGTAAATGCTGTGGAAAACATGGGCATTCACATCACAAACACGAGCATCATGGTCACGGTTGCTGTGGCAAGCATGGACATGCGCCTGTAGAAATCCCAGCTATCACAGCTGAGCAAAGACAAATTTTACTAAGCATGGCAAAAACAACATATCTTCCACTAGTTAGATTTGTGATGAAAAGCAGTAAGTCTTCGCATTTTGAATCAGTTGCGCTTGCTCCTGTTTATTTGCAAGACGAAAACGCTAGCATGGACGAAGTTAAAGCTTGTGGCAAAATTTTAACCGATATGGAAGCTCTCGGGCTAATCACACTTGACTATGATATTCCGCTAGATAGCTACGAATACTCTGAATATAAAAATTCGGCAGTATATAGTTATTTCATCAAAACTATGGAAGAATCCATAGGCAAAGATGGTTTCGTTTTCGATACAGCTGATTTCGAAAAAGGAAGTATCGCTATGACCGATGTCGGGCATAAAATTTTGCATGACATCATCCACTCATAATTTTTCACATAATAACATCTAAATTATAAAAAGGTGCTATCTTACAAGATAGCACCTTTTTTTATTCATTTTTATTTAAACCAATGCTTTGTTTTGTTTGCAATCTTCACTAAAATAAGCATTACAGGAACTTCAACCAGCACACCAACTATAGTCGCAAGTGCAACAGGGCTTTGTGTGCCAAATAGCGCAATAGCTACTGCTACTGACAGCTCAAAAAAGTTAGATGCGCCAATCATCCCAGCAGGAGCTGCGACATCATGCGATAGTTTCAAACTTTTTGAAGCTAAGTATGATGTGAAGAAAATTAGGAATGTTTGTATAATCAGAGGCACTGCAATCAACACGATATGAAGTGGATTTTCTAGGATAACATGTCCTTGGAAAGAGAAGATAAGCGTCAGTGTTAATAGTAATCCTATAATAGTTACGTTCGAAAATTTTGGAATAAAGCTTTTCTCAAAATACTCTTTTCCCTTATTTTTAGTAACAGCACTCCTCGTTAAAACCCCACCTACAAGAGGTATTACAACAAATAGCACCACAGACAAAATCAGCGTATCCCACGGTACAGTAACTCCGCTTACACCCAACAAAAATGCCACAATCGGTGTGAACGCTATTAAAATTATCAAGTCATTTGTAGCCACTTGTACAACTGTGTATGCTGGGTTTCCTTTAGTTAAATGACTCCATACAAACACCATCGCAGTACATGGTGCAGCTCCTAGCAGTACTGCGCCTGCAAGATAATCCGTTGCTAAATCAGGTGTGATAAAGCCTTTGAACACCACGAAAAAGAAAAACCAAGCTATCCCAAACATAGTAAAAGGTTTTATTAGCCAGTTTGTAATCCATGTGACAAAAAGCCCTTTTGGATTTTTCCCAACATTTTTAACGCTTTGAAAATCAACTTTCATCATCATAGGATAAATCATCAGCCAAATTAGTATCGCAATCGGGATTGATACATTTGCGTATTCAAAGTTGCTCATGAACTCGGGGAATGCTGGGAAAAACTTCCCTATTAGCACGCCAACCGCCATGCAGATGATAACCCATAGGCTTAAATATCGCTCAAAAAAGCCGATTCCACTGTTTTTTTCTTTACTCATAATTATTCTCGCTTTCTCTTTTTCTTTCAAATCAATTTTTTTTGATGTTAGAGGTGCTTTAGAAGCCATCCTTAGATGGCTTCTTTACAGCATTTGTCAAGCTGTATACTATTTACATTTGTAAGATTTCGCATTATGGATATCGCATGCGCACTACCGACTTCGCTAATCTGATAATGTGTCCATTTGCCTACATACCAGCATTCCACAATACCACTTTCGCATAAAATTTTCATGTGATATGACAGTTTTGATTGCGATAGGCCTAGTGCATCTGAAATATTACACGCACATTTTTCGCCACTCTGCAATAATTTCACTATCGACACTCTATTTTCGTCGCATAACGCCTTAAATATTTTTGCTATTCGGTTGTTATCTTCTAACATGTTCTCACCAATTTCAATAAACAAATTTCAAATCAAATATTTTTGAACTGATATTATAATACACTCAAATAATTATTTTGTCAAGAGTTTTTTTATATTTGCAGCAGTAGCCTTTTTAGAGGGATGGCTTCCACTGCTAAGATATTCCGCTTGTCTGCGTACAATCTTCCAAGGCTTCGCCTTTTGATACCACGATTTATTGAAAAAATCGAGTAAAACTTTAGTGGCTTTATATTACCCAAAAACCATCTTTGACTAGTGTAACGTCTTCTTTACCTTCTTTTATACCGACAATCGTCATATCCGATGTGCCAACCATGACATCTTCATGGATAATGCTGTAATTTCCGCCTGCTTTTTCAAGTTCTTCTCTGCTCATTTTATCCCCACCTTTTATGTTGGTAGGATAGCAACGACCAAACGCTATATGGCAAGCAGCGTTTTCATCAAATAATGTGTTGTAATATAGGATACCGCTTTTACCTACACCACTGCTGTTATCTACGATTGCAATTTCACCAATTCTGTTTGAATTGTCCGCAATTGTCATCATGCTTTTTAGATGCTCACCGCCAACTTCAGCACCATAATTTACTACTACGCCATCTTTAAATTCGAAGTAGAAATTCTCAATGATATCACCATTGTAGATATATGGTTTTGATGAGTAAACTTTGCCGTCTACACGCTCTCTATGTGGGCATGTGAAAATTTCTTCTGTCGGCACATTTGCGATAAATCGATTACCTTTGTTTGTAGAGGAAACTCCACCATCCCAAATATGGTTGTCAGCAAGCCCAACAGTTAAATCCGTACCATTTTGCGCAGTCATTCTCACCGCATCAAAATTATAATCGTTTAGCACTTTTTTGCGATTAACAGTTTTTTCTATGAACTCATCCCATTCTTTTTCAGGGTCACCACCGCTCACTCTTGTACAAGTGAAGATTGCTTCCCACATAGCTTCCTCAGCTTCTTCTTTTGACAAATTAGGGAAAACTTTGCTGTTCCAGCTCTCGCTTGGCACAGAAATTATTGTCCATTGAGCACGGTCGTTCACGATAAATTCGTAGTATTCTTCCATCGCTTTGTCCGCTGCAATTT
This sequence comes from uncultured Oscillospiraceae bacterium, assembly GCA_964370225.1. Classification (GTDB taxonomy): domain Bacteria; phylum Bacillota; class Clostridia; order Oscillospirales; family Ruminococcaceae; genus CAYJII01. The sequence continues at coordinate 77,751 of CAYJII010000002.1, forward strand.
TTGCAATTTGCAGTTTTTTTGCATCAATACCTTTATAAAGCTCAGGGTTTCTTGAAGCAATGCTGATGATTGCAACATCGCTATCCGATTCTAAATAATCCAGTTTCATACGTGGGATATACGGCTTGATTTCACCTGCTACTTCTTCACTCGCATATTCCATTCTCATGCGCGATACTTTCTCATCACTGTATTGCACTACTACTTCTCTCGCACCAATTTCATATGCAATTTTAGTACACATTTGTGCAAAAAAAGCAGTTTCTATCGGTGAATTAATTATAACAGTCTGTCCTTTTTTAACTCCCGCAGCAGTTTTTACCGTAAAGGCAGCGTATTTATCTAGCAAAATTTTGTCCATTTTCATTCTCCTTTATCTTCTGTAAGTTCTATTCTTCATCTTCCTCAGTAGACGGTTCAATCATAATTTTCCCATCATCAAAGTCAACTTTAACCTTGCTTTTTCCTGTAATTCCCATCTGCTCTAAATATTCTTTCGGTAGCTGTAAACGTCCGCTTTTATCGACTACCGCTAACTCTTCGTGGCTCTCTTCGCTTAAGAATGTTCCCATTTCGTCCATCTCAGAGGAATATTTTTTCCGCCTGATAAATTCGCTTGAGGTTTTCCCATCGCGAATTGCAACTACTCGATTAACATTCCTTGACAGCGCCATATCATGCGTAACTATTACAATAGTTGTCCCAAGCTTTTCATTAACATTGTGGAACGCTTGCAGTATCATATCCGAAGTTCTCGTATCAACCGAGCCTGTCGGCTCATCTGCCAGCATAATCTGCGGTCTGTTTGCAAGCCCAATACATATTGCGACACGCTGTTGCTCACCGCCAGAAAGCTCGCTTAATTTGTTGTTGACTCTATGAGAGAGCCCTACTATATCAAGTAAGTTTCTACAGTATTCCTGATCCTCAGCCGTAACTTTTTTCTTGCTAAGTCGCATTATCAGCTCAATATTTTCAATCGCAGTTAGATAAGGTATCAAATTCCTAGCGATATTCTGCCATACAAAACCCACCACATTTTTGCGGTATTCGATTAAATCTTGTGGTTTAAACTTTAGCAAATCGCGCCCTGCCACCATGAGTGTGCCCGCAGTCGGGATATCCAATCCACCAAGCATATTAAGTAGCGTAGATTTCCCACTACCACTATTTCCGATGATACCCACGATTTCCCCAGGCATTATCTCCAAATCCAAACCCTGTAGCGCTAAAACCTCAGAGTCCTTTTTCTTATATATTTTAACCAAGTTTTCACAGGATATTATAGCTTCATTACTCATTTACTATCTCCCCGTCACTCAAAGTGTATACCGTGTCAGCTATCTCAATCATATTCGGGTCATGCGTCGTCATAATTACGCTCATCCCCTCGTCTCTGATTAGCTCTTTAAACACTTTCATTACATGTAAACCTGTAGCAGTATCAAGCTCAGCTGTCGGCTCATCCGCAAAAATTATCTTCGGCTTGTAGCACAGCGCTCTTGCTATAGCAATACGCTGTTGTTCCCCACCTGATAATTCCCCAGGCATATGAGAGATGCGTTTCCCAAGCCCTAATAAATGCAGATAATGTTTGGCTATGTCTATGCGTCCTTTTCTCGCTTTGCCCGCAATTCTCAGCCCAAACTCAACATTTTCCAGCGCATTCATTTTGCTAATTAGCGCAACTGCCTGAAAAATAATACCGATTTCTTTGCGCCTAAATTCATTTTTTTGACGCTCATTAAATGCGCTCAGCTCCCTATCCCCATAAAAAATCGTGCCAGAAGTAGGGGAGTCTAGCGTGCTAAGTAAATTGATAAGCGTGGTTTTACCCGAGCCTGAGCGTCCCCTTAATATAGTTAGCTCGCCTTTTTTTATCTCAAGGTTAATCCCATTAACAGCATTAATATAGTCTCCACCGACTTTATACTGCCTTATTAAATTGTTTGCAGTCAATATAGCTGACATAGTTTCGCCTCCGATTTATATTATTTTCCATCTATTCTTCACCTAATTTTAATGCTTGGTCAATCTTAATTTTTGTCACGATATATCCAAGAACCGCTACGCCAATGAGCATCATCACAGCTATTACAACAAATATTCTAATTAAATCTTCTGGTAGCATATGCACTAAAAACTCTGGCATTCGCTCCACTGGACTATACAGATTTTGCAGTAGTGGCACCGTAATATTATTCACAACATTACCGATGATTACCCCTGCAATTACTGCGCCTCCCGATAAAATCACCTGCTCGAAAACAAGCATTGTTATCAGATTATATTTTGATAGACCCATCGCTCTTAGAATGCCAAACTGCAATGTTCTCTCTTTAATATTCAGTGTCCAGAACACGATAAATCCGACTAAAGTAACCACAAGTGTCACAATAAAACTAAGTGTTAGCGTGCCATTTATACCTTGCAACATCGGATCATTTTTAATCTCGATAATCTCTTGATTTGTGTCGACAAACGACATTAAGTTTATCTCATTCTCGTTCAAATCTTCGTAAATTTCGGCAGTTGGTGTTACATCGTCAACAGATGCCCAAATGTCAAATGGTTCAAACTTCATTTGTGAGTTATACAAGCTATAATTGGTAATTACAAAATTCGATGATGTCAGTTCACCCGTAGTAAAATTTTGCACTGGGTTAAATGTCGGCCACTTATCCACAATCCCGTAAACAATTGCGGTCATCTCATACGGTTGATCGTTCCAAGTTATATTAATCTCGTCGCCGACATCAAAGCCTCTTGCGTGCACACTGCTTGAGATTAGGCAAGCCCTACTGTCTTGAGCCATAAGATTTAGGTACTCATTGATATGATGCGGGAACAAATCGCTCCTTGACCACACCACTTCAGCAAACTCACTCGGAGTTACCGCCATCATCTTAGCATTTGCATTCGCATCCGTGCTTGTGATTGTGATATCGTCATTTGTATACACTTTTGTAGCGCTCTCTATCCCTTCCACCTCTTGAATTGGGCTAATCGGGATATCTAAATAATCCACTGTCGTTATATAGTTTCCGTTATTCTCTGCCTCTGTTTGCGAAACAGGAATAAGTTGTGGAGCCACGTCGCCCTCTCCATCCGAGTCGTCCACAATGTAGTAATTAACATTTGAAGGAAACGCAGGTTTCATGACCATATCTGCACCATTTTCATAGCTCACTCTATCCAGCATGAACGTGTTGAGCGTTCTTGCTGTTGTCGCACTGAACATTGCTAGCGACACTGTGAGTATTAAAAACAAAACGATAAATTGTTCTTTTCCGCCCGAACGCGCAATGGATAGGAGTGATGCGTAAATTTCTGGGGAGAAAAATCTCTTGCCAAGAAAAAATATAAACTTAAGTATAAATGGGAAAATTCGCAAAAACAATAAGCCCAAACTTAAAATCAACAGCGTGTTGATTACAAATAGCATGGGGTCAACTTTTGCTAGCATGGTCGTGTTGCTTACTAACATTATCGAAGATACAACATTATAGTTATATATCGCGTATCCCGATATTGCAAGCATTATGAAGTCTAGCCCAAATTTTTTCCAAAACGGAGTTTTATTTACATTTGCAATATTTCTTTTATGCTCTACTATCGAAAGCCTACACGCTGCAAAAGCAGGTATGAGCATCGATATTATTCCTGTGCCGATGATTACAGCAAGCGATATCATCAATGTGCTATCGATGTTCACCTGTATATCAAGCGCACTACGTCCAATAATCTCCATAAATCCGTTGGATAAACCTAAAACTGCAACTAAGGCATATCCCAAAATTAAACCTAATACTATCGCGACAACACAAACTATCCCTACTTGTATCGCAATTGGGATAAACACTTGCAGATTGTTTGCACCTCTACTTTTTAGCAGACTGATGTCATTTTTCTCATAATCCATAATCAGCGTGGATATCATGAAAATATAAAACAGCAACATGATTATTACGGGAGCTAAAAGTATCCACAAAGTCGTGTTAAGCTCATCCATCCTAGCTGAATAATCTTCCATAACTTCCAATGCGGAAAAGTTCATCTTCCCATAGTCGCCTACTTGTCGATTAACCATATTATACGAGTTTATCAGCGAATTTACATCCCGCATTTGTAGCGTGTGGTAATCGTACGAGAACAGGTAATACATCCCGTCAACCTGATTATTTGCGACAAAATCTTGGTTAAATAAATCATAGTCCATCATAAAACTTTTGGAATAATAATCCACTGTAAAGTACCAATATACATCATCAGGTGCGCTATGTGTAAACACGCCGACAACTTTAAGTTTTACGCTTTCTTCGTCATCTTCATACTGATATATCGTGTATGTATTCCCAATATTTAGCGAAAAATCACTATACATCTTTTCGGTTACCATAACTTCATACGAGCCGTCAGAGAGCCTTTCTCCAGACGGAGTTTCGCCCGCAATAAGTTCAACATGTTCATTAATGTTTTGCATTGCGTGCAACGTGATGTTCTTTTTCGAGCTGGTCTGTGCGCTCGAAGTACTAACCATCTCGAGATACGCATTTGGGTATGAAGCCAGTTTTGTCATATAATCCAGTTCCATTTGTGGCAGTGTTGCAAGCCCATTATCAATTTTATCCAATAGCTCATAATACTTCTCAAAATTCGGTCCGTCTTCGCCATCTTCCGTAATTGTAACGGTAGAAACTGAAATATGCCCAGGGTAATCCTCAAAATCTTCTATCTGCAACTCCTCTAAATCTTTCATTAAAAGGCGCTGTAAAATACTGTTTGTATACATAGGTATACTGCTTATTACCGCAATGCTTATGACAAATCCTAATAAAAGGCATATCATCATCCACTTGTTGCGAAATAGCTTTTTGATCGAAAATCCAAACACAGTTACTCTCCTCTAATTTAGAATTAACAAGTCGCCTTCTTCCAGTCCGCTGATAATTTCGTATTCGCTTGATGATGTTATTCCTACTTCTACACTTTGCTCATTTCCTACTCCATTTTTGAGCACTCTCGCATAGTACGAACCTACATATGTAACGATTGCATTTTTAGGCACGACGATAATATCGCTTTTCTCCTCAAGCACAACCACAAAATTCCCTCTATCAGCAAGCTCGAGCCCCTCTGGAATTTCAGCAAAGGACAATAGCACTGTATCTTCGTACAATTCCATAAGTTCAACAGGCACATTTGACGGTGTGCTTACAACTTCTGCAGCGTAATCGGTATCATTCACAGTAATAGTTGCAGCCATTCCAACTTTAAGCGAGTTTGCTTTTGTCCCTGTGTACTCCATAACTAAATCTTGTGGGTCAGCAATGCCAATAAGCATTTTTAGCGCTGGAACATAATCTCCCACCGCTACCTCTTCGATGAATACTACTGTACCCGCAGTCGGCGCTGTGATTGTGGATTTAGCCATAGTATTTTCCATATCACTCAGTTCGATTTCCTGTATTTGCAAATCCATTTTTTTGCTTAAAATGCTTGTGTTCTTCGTAGCATCAGCATTGTTCCTAGCATTTTCTAATCTGATGTTATAATTAATCATGCTGTCATCAATGCCTTCTATTTCACTTTGGATTCCAGCACGATCTTCATCGCTAATCGTCTCATCTTCTAGTCTAAGTGTTAGCTCCGCTTTTTTTTCTAAAACTAAGTTAACTTCGTTTTCCAAAAGCGTAAGTTCATTTTTAGCAGACGTTAGAATATTATCAATCTCCAAATTCGTTTTGCTAATTTGCACTTTCTTTATTTCAATATTTTTTGCAAGACTGTCAGTATCCAATGTAGCCAATACTTGTCCTGCTGTAACTTCGTCTCCAAGTTTTACATTTATACTGTCTAAATGCCCACCCATTTCTGTAAAGGATAGGTTGTACTGCGTTTTGCTAACCGCCGCACAGCTACCGCTTAGCTCGTTGACGATGTCACCAATCTTCACCTCATGTGTAACGTACTCTACTTCCTCAGGCGCCATTACCGGAGGAGCTAGCGCTTCCTCTTCCTGTGGTAACATTCCGCAAGATGAAAATAAAAGCATACTCGCAGCTGCCGTAGCTGATAGTACTCTTATTAATTTTAACTTCATATTTTTTGCTCCATTCTGTCACATTTTTGGTGACTAAATAAATACATAATAGTGTAATTATAACAAACTTGTGAACTTTTTACCATCAAATTTTTGTTTGTTAACATTTTTTTACTAATATTACAAATAAGGGAAGAAAAATTTGTGATATTTTTTAGTTGATACTTTTTATATTTATTGACTGAAATGTAATATTACTATATAATTAGTTTAGTGAAAAAATTCTGATATTCAAAAAGGTTTTTCACAAAAATATGCAGTAAATTTTAGGAGGATATTACATGAAAATTTTTATCGATACCGCAAATGTTGCCGATATTAAAATGGCAAATGACCTAGGAGTTATTTGTGGCGTTACTACAAACCCATCACTAATCGCAAAAGAAGGAAGAGACTTCAAAGAAGTTGTTACTGAAATCACAGGTATTGTTGATGGACCTATCTCAGCTGAAGTTATTTCACTTGATTCAAAAGTTATGGTTGAAGAAGCATTAGAACTTGCTAAAATTCACAAAAACATTGTAATCAAAATCCCAATGTGCGAAGAAGGCTTAAAAGCTACTAAAATCCTAACAGAAAAAGGCATCAAAACAAACCTAACGCTTATCTTCTCTGCAACACAAGCTCTTTTAGCAGCTCGTGCTGGCGCTACTTATGTTAGCCCATTCTTAGGTAGACTTGATGATATCGGTCAAAATGGTATGGATTTAATTTATGATATCGTTGAAATTTTTGATGTGCACGCAATCGAAACAGAAATTATCGCTGCTAGCATCAGAAACCCAATTCATGTGCTTGACGCCGCAAAAGCAGGCGCACACATCGCTACAATCCCTTACAATGTTATCACTTCTCTTATCAACCACCCACTTACTACTTCTGGTATTGAGAGATTTCTAAAAGACTGGGAAAGCGTACCTAAATAATTTTTGACCACAATAGTAGTCACTCTTGACTATGTATATGCGCAAAATAAAACTCTTGACTTGAAAATTCAAGCCAAGAGTTTTTTATTTTTATCCTCTACTCATAATATTTGTGTAGGTTGATTATTATTTTGAATAAATCTCCGTCAATCTGTATGCTAAAGTTAATATTTTGTGCTTTTGCTAAACTTTGAGCTATTGATAGCCCCAGCCCGTTGCCCTCTGTATTTCTTGAACTATCTCCACGTACAAAGCGCTCCATAAGCTCGCTCGGGTCGATATTAAGCTTTTCTTTTGACGTATTTTTAAGCGTTAACGTCACTGCATTTTGACTGTCAATTACATCTAAGTAAACCCTTGACGATTTTAGCGAATACTTAAGCACATTTATCATGAGATTATCAAAAATCCTCTGCAAATGCTTGGAATCTGCAAGCACAACCATCGGCACACCTGGGAAATTTGTTACAATCTCAAGACCCTCTTCTTCAAGCCTTTTGCTATACTCCCCAGCTAGCTGCTCCGCAAACACGCACATATCGATTGCCTCTAGGTTAATCTCCACATTACCTGTGGAAATTTTCGAAGCATCCACTAAATCTATGATGAGTCGCTTTAATTTTTGGGATTGTCTGTCTAAAACTTCGGTGTACTCTTCTAATTTTTCGTTGTCGATTTCCTCTTTTTTAATTAAGTCAACATAGTTTATTATAGACGTCAGCGGAGTTTTAATATCATGCGAAACATTTGTTATCAGCTCAGTTTTAAGCTTTTCGCTTTTCATTTTCTCTTCAAGCGCAATGTTCATGCCATCAGTAATTCTATTAATGTTTTCGCCTATTTCCTTAAACTCTATCGCCATAATTGAAGTGTCAATTTTATGATCCAAATCACCTTGAAACAATTTTTGTGTGGATTGTTTTAGCTTCGTTGCCCATACCGATATTAACACAAACATGACAAATATTACAAATGTACTCCACAGTAGTACAAATAATTCTACTATGCCGTCCGAAGAACCGTACACTACAAGCTGAATTAAAAACATCGGAACTAATGCAATGCAAAACTTTAGTATCATCGGTGATTTTAATGCTCCACCTCTAAATACTCGCCATAAAAAATTCGGCACAATAAAAATCAATGTGTTTTTCCACCAATGTCTCGCTTTTGCTCTGGTCGAAAATGTCATGAGCAAAGGTAAGAGTAGGACAAGTGAGATAATTATTGGAAGAAACTCATACGAAGATAAGCCAATTAGTAACGGGAATGCTACTATTAAAAATAGTATATCAAACGGAATTTTGTCAAATGAGTTTAGGTGCACACCCTCAACACCAACTTTGCGACCCGCTCCTGCCATTAGTAAAATAAATGTTATCAGCGCAATTGCGAATGTCACTATCATTATAGGTATAATATTATCGATAACCGGAACCGCTACATCGCCTAATGTAATGGTGTTTTCAATGCTCGTTATCTCTTCTTGAGTTAAGATTTCACCTGTAAAATATAAAACAATTTGAAAGTTTAAATATGGATCAGATTCCAATACGTAAAGAGTACCATCCGACATCACTTCGTAAATCTCACCATTTTTTCCTTGAAGTTGTTGTCCCACTCTAAGTATAATACCATCTTCTGTTATTATGGTCTCCTGCGAATTCTCGATTTCGGCCTCGCTACCTTCAGTTGTTACGCTTAGATATTCCATATCTTTTAGCTGGTCAGCCGTAAATAAATCTGTCGCAAATTCAGCTGTTTCGCCAATCCTTAATATCTCTTCAACATACACTTCATAAGAATACGGTGTTTCTCTGCGATACATATAGTCCACTTCACGAGTTACACTATTATAATTTCCACCTATCTGTATGCCGTTTTCATGTATCGAATAGTATACTATTGCATCATTATGATAAATTTCTTCATATTCTACTATCTGTACAGACTGTATATAATCATGCGCTACCATACTATATATTTGATAACTAATATCATCTACATATTTACTCTCAAGTGCATCCACTTCGTATTCTTCTATATCTGACATTGCAAGTTGCCCATCAAGCATGTATGCAAATATTGCTGCACTAAAGCAAAAAATAATTGCAGATACGTAAAAGAGCACCACTGAAACTACTTTTACCCAAAATCTATATGCTATTGTCCCCATTGTTCTCCCTCCTAGCTGTTGACATCAAATTTATACCCCTGTCCCCAAACTACTTTTATATACCTCGGTTCTGATGGGTTTATCTCTATTTTTTCACGCAAGTGACGAATATGTACCGCCACTGTGTTTTGTACTCCCACAGGTGAATCCGCCCAAATCGTAGTATATATTTTTTCTGGCGAAAACACTTTTGTAGGATTTTGCATGAAAAGCTTAAGTATATCATACTCTGTCGGCGTCAGCTTAATCTCTTCCTCATCTACCGTCACGATTTTGCTGACATCGTCAATAGCAACCCCACCAATCTTTATCACAGTATTTGAGCTTTGAACGCTTGCCCCTAGCGTGGTATATCGCCTAAGTTGCGATTTAACCCTAGCCATAACCTCAACTGGATTAAACGGCTTTGTGATATAATCATCAGCACCAGAGTTTAACCCTAGTATTTTGTCAGAATCCTCACTTTTTGCAGTGAGCAAAATAACAGGGATATTGCTCGTCTTCCTAATTTCTTCCATTGCAGTTATCCCATCCATTTCGGGCATCATAATATCAAGTATCGCTAACTGCACATCCTCGCTCTCGACTATTTTTAACGCTTCCTTGCCGTTATACGCCTTAAATATTTTATAGTCACCCATGCCTAAATAAATTTCGAGTGCATTTACTATATCCTTTTCATCATCGCATATTAATATGTTATTCATCTTGTCCTCCTGCAGGTTTATGAAATCGCCCGCATTTTTGCCAATGCGGTCTAACAATTGTTCTATCTATATTCTCGCATAAAACCTATTAAAAATAAAGTGGCTAAATTATTAATTATTTATTAAGGTAAAATATGTAATATTATTGACAATATTTTTTCTTAGTAATATAATGATTATAACAAATTTACGAGGTGAATGAAATGGTATTTAAAAAATTTAAAGCTTTTGATAAGCAGTTGCCTGCAATCGGATTTGGTTGTTGGGGGCTTTCTGGTGGAGATTTTTGGACAAATAGTGAAGATGCACAGCTAATTAAAACAGTACAAACCGCTGTAGAAGTTGGCGTAACTTTTTTTGATGTCGCACCAATTTACGGTTTTGGAGCAGCAGAGGAAAGACTTGGCCGTGGTATAAAAGGTCATCGTGACGAAGTATTCATCGCTACAAAATGCGGTATGGTTTGGGACGATAACAAAAATGTATCGCTAAACTTAAGCGCAGATTCTATTATGAAAGAAGTCGACTTGTCCTTAAAAAGATTGGGCACTGACTACATCGACTTATACCAAATGCACTGGCCTGATAGAGATTTAAACACTCCTATCGAAGAGAGCCTTGAAGCATTGGTTAAGCTAAAAGAACAAGGCAAAGTTTTAAGCATCGGGCTTACAAACTTCTCAAAAGAAGACTTAACTTTAGGCGTGGAAAAATACGGTATCTCTTGCTACCAGGGGCTATATAATCTTCTTGAGCACAACCCTACTTTTTACCATGCTATCCCTCTTGAGTATCGTAGCAGAAACGAAATTTTACCGATATGCAAAGAGCATGGAATTCCATTTTTGCCATATAGCCCATTACTTCAAGGGCTTTTAACTTCACATTTTGACCCTAACGAGTGGGAAGAAGGCGATGTTAGACTAGCAAATCCAAAATTCTCGGGTGATAACTGGACTGTATACAAATCTCTTGCAGATAAAGTAAAATCTTTCGCAAATGACTTAGGCAAGCCTGTATCTCAAGTGGCGATTAATTGGCTAATTTCACAAGAAGAAATCGGTCCGATAATTTGCGGTGGTACTCTGCCTGAACACGTACTCGAAAATGTAAAAGCTTGCGACTTTAGCTTGTCCGCAGATGAGTTTAATACTCTTGATAGCTTAATTTCTGATGAAGTAGCTGCAATCGAAGCAAAACTCGCTTTATAAATTACATAATACTTAAAAAGGTTGTGACAGCGTAATGCTGTCACAACCTTTTTTGTTTTAGCGCAAAATCTATCCGCTGTATAAATCGCTGCATGGCAACCAGCGTGGATGCGCAAACTCCGGCCAAAACAAGTTTCTATCAGCTTTTTTGTAATAACCGCAAACCCCATTTGGGTCGCAGCAAACTGTAAATTCATCCGCTTTTCTAAAATAGCATGTGCCATTTATTAGGCTTTGTGGTACATTTTCTCCTGTGCACACGTTGTCCTCTGTCACTTGGGCATAATCAGAATATGTGCAAGGATTATAGTTTTGATTTGAGCTTTGACATTTTGAGCAAGGCATGGTATCAACTCCTTATTATTTGCGTGGCTATTATCTTTATATGTTAGCAATAATAGGCTTTAAAGATAGATAAAATAATCTTCCTAAGATATAATATGTCCTTTGTCTGGATGTTGACACATTTTTTCTACTAAGATAAAAAATATTTTTCTCAACTCCAGTTTTTGACAATTTTTATTCTCAAAACATACTAAAATGAGTATATCACCTAAATTTGATTAAGGATTTGATATAGTGCAAAACACCATTTATGTTGATGTGCTGATTTTACTTAATATTTTTATTACATATTGCCTGCTTTTATCCACTAAACTTTTATTAAATCTTAACACGGAAAAGTGGCGCATCATTTCCGCTTCTGTGCTCGGTGGCATGTTTTCGCTTGTGATATTCATCGACTTTAACAGCTCAATTTTATATAGTATCGTAGAAATTCTTATGGCTAGCGCAATCGTTTTGCTCAGCTTTTTTGAAAAAAAACTGAGCAAAAATCTAAGAAACATCGCTGTTTTTTACATAGTAAACTTTATTTTTGGTGGTTTGATGCTTGCCTTGTTTTATTTTATCACACCACCATCAATGATATTTAAAAATGGCGTAGTCTACTTTAATATTTCAGCTTTATTTTTAGTCATTTCCACGATTGTTTCATATTTGCTCATAAAGCTATTTTACGCTTTTTTCGCAAAACGTGGACTTGTTAGCGAGAGCTGCTTGCTATCTGTAAATATCTATGGCAAAGAAGTATTGCTAAAAGGATTTTTGGATAGCGGGAATAAAATCATCGACGCTGTGAGCTCCTTACCCGTCATTCTCTGCAATATTAATAGTATAAAAGAGCTCATCCCCGATAAAATTTGTGAAGACATACTATCCCTAAACTTTGATAAAATCGATGATCCTCTCTGGCAAAAGCGCATTAGGGTGCTTAGCGTTAGCACGGTGAACAAAGTGTCGATACTACCTGCATTTAAACCGGATAAGTCTGTCATCGAATATAAAAATGGCGAAAAAAAAGAAGTACAAACACTTATAGGAATTGTTAGCTACGAAATTTTAGATTCGCAGTATGGCGCGGTAATACATAGCTCATTCATCAACTAAAAGAAAACAACTCACTAATTAACGGAGGTATGAAATTGATTATAACCAATTTATTTTTAAAGCTCAAACTGTTTGTGATAAAATATAATATGTCTAGCATATATTATGTCAACGGCACACAAACTTTGCCTGCACCGCTGGATAAAAGCGAAGAGGAAATCATCTTTGCTAAACTTGAAACCGACCCCGAAACCGCCAAAGAAACTTTAATAGTACATAACTTAAGACTAGTGGTATACATCGCAAAAAAATTTGAGTCCACTGGCGTTTTTATCGAAGATTTAGTTTCCATAGGCACTATCGGCCTTATCAAAGCAGTGAACACATTTTCCCCAAAGAAAAATATAAAGCTAGCTACATACGCTTCTCGTTGTATCGAAAACGAAATTCTCATGTATTTGCGCAAAAACTCCAAAGGTAAAGGCGATATCTCAATCGACGAGCCACTCAATATTGATTGGGATGGGAATGAGCTTTTGCTATCCGATGTCTTAGGTACGGAAAACGATAGTGTAAACAAAAACATTGAGTATCAAGTAGAGAAAGATTTGCTTGTTAAATGTGTGGATAATTTAAACAGTAGAGAAAAGCAAATTATGCAGTTGCGCTTTGGGCTATTGTCTGGTAAGGAAATGACCCAAAAAGAAGTCGCAGATTTAATTGGGATATCACAAAGTTACATTTCTAGACTAGAAAAGCGCATAATCAAAAAGCTAAAAATCGAGATGGAAAAGGCGATTTAGCTCAAATCCAACATAATTCTATTAATTTTTCACACTCTCTATCACGTTTTATACAAAACAGCGAAAAACATGCGACTTTCATTTTAAAGTATTGCGGTTACCTCTTTAATATGTTATAATTGCACATATGTTTATTTTTTTATAGCAAATAAAACAAGGGGGTACTAATTGTGAATATCCGCGAAAATTTTTGCAATTTATCGGCAATATTCGATGATCGAAACATACTTTGCTCATTCTGTGATTTGCACAAAATGGGTTTTGTTGACTTGGTTATTGAAGATAAAATTACCGCAATAGACTATAACGACATTTTTTACAATATGCTTAATGTTACTCCTAACGAATTTATTAATACTTATCATTCTAATTTTGATAGATTTTTAAACATTGAAAATAAAAATAAATTAAAAAGAGCTGTGCTCAATCAGAATGACAACAATATAGAACAAGTAACTATCGAAATTTGTAGCAAGGGTGGTAAGTTTTTACATCTAGATATTATTGGTAAAACTATCACTGTAAACTCACAACAAGTTTTCCGCGCTACTATTACCGATGTTACAAATGACGTTAAAATAAATTTGGTTAAATCAAAAAATGATAATCTCAAAACGATACTGTCCTTACTCAATATCACTATGATTGAGTATGACATAAAAAAAGATGAGCTTATCCACGAAGAAACCACTGCACGAAAATTTGGGCTTCCTCTTATTCTGAAAAACCCACTACAAGAACTGCCAAGAAGAGGGCTTGTCCCACCTGAGAGCGCTAATGCAGTAACCCGTTGGTTTAAGCGAGTGCACGCTGGTGAAAGTATCGTCGAAGAAAGAATTTCTACAGTTAGCAAAGATGGAAATAAAGTCCATCTGCGCATTTTAGGTCAAACTTTTTCCGATGAAAATGGTGTCCCTTTCAAAGTAATTGGGATTAACCAAGATATCACAAACGAAGTCTATCTTGAAAAAGAAAAAGAATATAGCATTTCGATGACTTCGGATAAATTTTTGATTTATGAAGCAAACTTGACTACTGACACCACAATAAATGTTAGTGAAACATGGCTAAAAGCTAATAAATTCACTACAATAAAATCATTTACTAAAATGATGTATCATGCAGCTCACGCTGTTGTAGATCCCGATTACCTACAAGGGTTCCTTGATAACTTTAGCTCAAACGCACTTATCGAAAAATATAACGCAGGCGAGCGCACCTTAACTTATGATTATCGTCGCATTATGCCCGATGGCAGCAAGCTTTGGTACGAAATTACTGCGACCATGATATACTCAAAGTCCTCCGCTTCTATATTAGCGAGAGTTTACATTAATGATGTTAATGAAGATAAAGTTAAAATGCTAAAATTGAATGAAGAAAAAGCATTTTACGACAAAATGTCGCCAAAATCATTTGGAATTTACGAAATTAACTTTACTGCAAAAGAGTTTCTTGGTGACGAAGACAAGCATTTGCGTAGTTTAAAAAGATGCGGCCGCTTTGATGACATCTTTTCAATAATACCTGCTAGCAATATTTCTTCTGATGATTTGGATAAAGTGAAAAGTTTATCAGATAATTATTTTATGAGTCAATTTTCTAAAACTAACCACGAAATAGTTTTTGAGTTTAAAATATTGCTTGATGGCGATTATCAGTGGGTAAGAGCTACATTCAGATTATTTGACAATCCTGAAAAGGATTCTTTCATGGGATATATGTTTATTGAGGATATCAACATCGAAAAGACAAGCGAAATTGACCTTATCTACAAAGCTCAACACGATATGCTCACTGGGCTATATAACAAAGTTACCACAAAAGAAAAAATTTCTGAGATTCTATTTGACGCTAGTCTAAGAGGAAGCTCACACGCATTTTTTATGATAGACTTAGATAATTTCAAGCAAATTAATGACTCTTTCGGTCACGCTTACGGTGACTACGTGCTTAAAGATGTATCTTCACATATCTGTGCTCTGTTTAGAGATTGTGATATCGTTGGACGAGTTGGTGGCGACGAATTTGTTGTACTGCTAAAAAATATTCCTGATAACGATATCGTGATTACAAAGGCGCAGGGTTTATGCGATGTCTTAAATCTCACTTACGAAGAACATGGCACCGCAATTTCAATTAGTGCTAGTGTTGGTGTAGAAATTTGCCATGCGATAAATCTTACTTTTGATGAAGTGTTCGAAAAAGCAGACAAGGCGCTTTATGTGTCCAAAAAAAGCGGAAAAAGCAGATTTACTATAAATAACTCCGCTATGCAAGATACTCTTAAAAACTTGCCATTCTCTGAAACTGAACGTGGCACTACATTTTTAGATAATTATGCCGATTCGATTTTCGAGCTTGTTTTTGAGGCTATGTACTCTGCAGCGAATAAAGAGCAAGCTGTCAATGCGGCGCTTGCAATAATTGGAAGCCATTATTGCCTTGATAGAATAATAATTAGGAAGTTTATTGAAAATACTTTCTTTATGACTTCAACCTTTGAATGGACGAAAAAAGCTGAGTACCGTTTAGGTAATGCCAATTTAACTTTCACTAAAAACAATACCGAGGAGCAAGTTTCCTTGTTCGATACTGATGGTGTTGCGCTATTTTTAGCAAACGATAAGCCAAACGAGTTTATTGGCGAAATATTAACAAAACACGGAGTTTATGCTTCGATTGCGATAATCCCTCGAACTTTATTTGGCTCAATTAAGCCTGAGAACGGATTTATTTCATACGAATATCTATCTCCATCCAATAAAGACTTATCCGAAGTTAAATTCCAACTAAAAAAACTTACCGATTTACTTTCGCTGTTTTTTTAATAATTGCTAGTTACATTGTCTTATACAATTTAATAACCAAATATGCATCTCTGATTGCGCAATTGCACAATCAGAGATGCATATTTTTTAGGGAAAGTATATTCAAATAAAAGTAGTCAACAATATTTATACTTAAAACTTTATTAATGCGTAAAACATGCATTATGATTGGAGCATAAGATGAATATTTCAAACAAAGAATATAGTGAGATGACAAAAAAAGCATCTCCAAATAGCAAGTCATACATTAATATTCCCGTAGCTTTTGTAGTCGGTGGGCTTATATGTACAATTGGAGAAGCGCTGCATTTACTCTACACAAACGCGGGCCTATCCGAAAAAATTGCTTTCACCGCAGTATCCATCACACTAATATTTTTAGCAGCGCTCTTAACTGGGCTCAACCTTTACAATAAAATTGCAAAGCGTGCAGGTGCTGGCACATTAGTACCTATCACTGGCTTTTCAAATGCGGTTGTCTCTCCCGCTCTCGAATTCAAGACCGAAGGGCTAATACTGGGACTTGGTGCTAAACTTTTTATCATCTCAGGTCCCGTTATCGTCTATGGGATTTCTGTATCTGTAGTGTATGGACTGATACTCTACTTATTTAAACTTTACTGATATGATAAGGAGAATAACATGAAATTGGGAAGAAGTACAGTTATCACGAAAAACGCCCCCTCAATCCTCGCATACGCTTCTATCGTCGGCAAGAAAGAAGGTGACGGTCCTTTAGGGCAATATTTTGATGTTATCCATGAGGACACAACCTTAGGTGAACTAACATGGGAAAAATCTGAGAGCAGAATACAAAAGGATGCGCTAAACCTTTGCTTGCAAAAAGCATGCCTTTCCACGATGGATATCGATATTCTCCTCGCTGGCGATTTGCTAAACCAATGCATTGGCTCAACCTATGGGCTTAGGGAAATGGACATCCCGTTTCTAGGACTGTATGGCGCCTGCTCGACAATGGCAGAAAGCCTTGCCCTAGCATCGCTTTTAGTGGACAGCTCGACTTTTGAAACCGCCGCAGCTGTCACTTCATCCCACTTTTGCTCGGCAGAACGCCAGTTTCGCCTTCCCTTAGAATATGGCGGACAGCGCGCTCCTGGCAACCAGTGGACAGTCACTGGCGGCGGCGCTGTTATCCTCGGCAAGTCTACAGCGCCACCTTACGTAAAAGCAGTTTCAATCGGCCGCATAAAAGACATGGGGATTAAGGATATAAACAACATGGGGGCAGCAATGGCACCGGCAGCAGCACAGACAATAAAAACTTTTTTTGAGGACAGCTCCACCACCCCAGCTGATTATGATTTAATCCTTACTGGGGACTTAGGGCATATAGGCTCAGATTTGCTTCATGAAATTTTATTGCGTGATAGTATCGATATTACCGCAAATCATAACGACTGTGGCAAATTAATCTTCGACAGAAAGACGCAAGACGTGCACGCTGGTGGCTCTGGATGCGGCTGTTCCGCTTCTGTTCTCTGCTCGTACGTTTTCACCTCTATGCAAGAAAGACGCCTAAATGACGTGCTATTTGTCGCTACTGGCGCATTAATGTCGACTACAAGCTTTCAACAGGGTGAGAGCATACCGGGTATTGCTCACCTTGTGCATATTTCCATGAATAAGTGATTTGTGAGGTGCAATATGGATTTTTTATACGCTTTTTTAGTTGGAGGAGCATTTTGTGCTATAGGTCAAATTTTGATTGACTATACCAAGCTAACTCCTGCTCGAATTTTAGTTTTATACGTAATTGTCGGGGTGGTACTCGGCGCATTCGGGTTATACGACCCACTTGTGGAATTTGCAGGTGCTGGGGCGACAGTGCCTCTCACTGGTTTTGGCAATTTGCTCGCAAACGGTGTGAAAGAGGCAGTGCAAAAAGATGGCTTGCTCGGTGTAATGACAGGAGGTCTCACCGCTTCTAGCGCGGGCATCACAGCAGCAGTGTTCTCAGGACTTGTTGTCGCTTTAATCTTTAAGCCAAAAGACCGAGCATAATATCACCTGAATTTATAGTAACGTATGTACTTTGATATATTGTTTACCGCTCTTTTTAATGTGCGAGAAACAGTTGATTTATTTATATCTAATAACTCTGCAATTTCTACTGTATTTTTGTTTTCAAAAAAATACAGTAGAATTATTTGCTTTTGCCTATGTGTAAGATTATCTTTGATGATTTCGTGTAGTACGTGTTTTGCGCAGTCTAATCGTGGAGTGTTATCGCTTACTTCTTCTAAGCTTGTGTCTGAAACGTTGAACATTATATCTAAACTTAGCTTTTTCATTTAATCATCCTTTTCCAATATTTGGTATTTATATATTATCACACTAAAGCATTTCCGTCAATGTAATTTTTGTAAAAATTTACCTTTTATTGTAATTCAAAGCTTGTATTTGTAGTCACATGCGATAAAATTATAATTTTCAACTATGTATCTGATACTGTCAAATCATAATATTTTGTTAATTCTCTCTGCTTATATTGACATATTTGCTTTTATTGTTTATGATATAATTAATAAGACAAATCTTATTTAGTCGTGCAAAGCGACGGATTGGAGTAAATATGAAAGCTTATAACAAAGTATTAGGTGCATTCTCACTAGTAACATTAATTTTAGGATTGGTAGCTGTAGGTATTACTGCAGTTTATCTTGTATCTCGCTTTATTAGCGACAGGGCGTACAACAAAAAATGGAGCGATTACGACGATTGCGGTGTTGCTTAAGTTTTCACTTTATTAAAACATAAAAGCGGACAACTCATGTGAGTTGTCCGCTTTTTTATTATACAAAATTGTGTGGTGTACTATATTTTAGTACATGCCACCCATTCCGCCCATACCACCTGCAGGCATAGCAGGCATCGCTGGAGCAGCTTCTTTGATATCAGCTACTAAGCTTTCGGTAGTTAGCACCATTGATGCAACGCTAGCTGCGTTTTCAAGTGCGCTTCTTGTAACTTTTGTTGGGTCAACGATACCAGTAGAAATCATGTCAACAAATTCTTCGTTGTATGCATCAAAACCGTAACCGATTTTATTGCTATTGATGATTTTGTCGATGATTACTGAACCTTCAAGCCCAGCATTAAGTGCGATTTGACGTACTGGTTCTTCTAAACCTTTTAACACGATAGTAGCACCAGTTTTCTCATCTCCGCTTAATGTTTCGATTAATGCGCTTACTTTTGGCATTGCGTTGATTAGAGCAGTACCACCGCCCGCAACAATTCCTTCTTCAACAGCAGCTTTTGTAGCAGCAAGTGCATCTTCGATACGTAGTTTTTGCTCTTTCATTTCGATTTCTGTAGCTGCACCAACTTTGATAACTGCAACACCACCTGAAAGTTTAGCAAGTCTTTCTTGTAATTTTTCTCTGTCG
>CAYJII010000003.1:0-34951 GCA_964370225.1 uncultured Oscillospiraceae bacterium
TTCCAATTTGGGTAGGAATACTTTTTTTACCATTATATTTTTTTTATTATTCTCCATCGGGAACTGGCTCAGAATTATATATTTTTCTATACGCGGGAATTTCACTATTCTCTATTATTATCGGCTCAATTTTCAAAAAAAGAATAGAAAGACAATAAAAAGAAAAAGTATTTGCAATATATTAATTGCAAATACTTTTTTTACTTAAATTATGTGTCTATTTCATTAATAGGAAGTGGCTTTGAGAAATAATATCCTTGCGAATGCGTAACTCCGTATTCTTTTACAATATCTTGAATTTCTGAGTTTTCTACAAATTCAGCTACAGTTTGTGTATTCATTTGTTCTGCTAAATGTTTTATC
This sequence comes from uncultured Oscillospiraceae bacterium, assembly GCA_964370225.1. GTDB lineage: Bacteria > Bacillota > Clostridia > Oscillospirales > Ruminococcaceae > CAYJII01. The sequence continues at coordinate 364 of CAYJII010000003.1, forward strand.
GTATTGAGTATTACTAAGTTTTTATTGTTATTCACAATCTTCGCTATAATACTTCCATCAATTTTTATGAAGTCGGGGCTTAACGAAACAATAGTCGAGAAAGTTGAGTATCCTGCGCCGAAGTCGTCGACAGCAATTTTCCCACCTATATCACGTATACTACCAACAAAATCAAATAGCGTCTCTAGCGACTGATAATTTTCTGTCTCTACAAACTCTATGATAATTTTTTCAGGGTTAGAGTAACTTTTTAGCCTATTTACAAGCCATGAATTAAACACTGATGACTGGATATCGTACATAGAAACGTTAATCGATACTGTTTCATCTCGGTCTTCAAAATCATGCAAAACCTTTTCTATCATCATCTGGCTAATTCTATTGTAAAATTTATATTTTTTGGAAATGTCCATAAATATGAATGGTGAATATACTTTTCCTTCATCATCAATTATTCGCATTAACGCTTCATATTTATCGATTTTTCCAGTGTTATTATTGTATATCCCTTGATAATATGGTATAACCCAATTTTTTTCTATCGCAGAATTAAGCAAATCGATAACATTTTTTTCTTCCATGAAGTTTGGTACTGCATTAGCTTTTTGTGCAGCTACTATAAAGTTATCCTGTGTATCTTTATGCTCAATTAACGCATTGAGTCCAGCTTCTAACATGTTTTTTTGTTGTAATACCATCGCAAATCTTGCAACATTTGATATGCCTGTTTCTTTTGAAGTAGCATACTCAAAATTTTCATATAGCTTATACATTACATCAGAAAAATCATCATCATGCATATCATCGTTAGCAGATAAAATAAATGTTTTATAGTTAAAGCTATATATTTTTATATGCTTACTACCATCATAGTAATTTAGCACATTTAGTGCATCTGCAAAAATTTCTTTGCTAGCGGTATAGTATTGCGGTAACCCAACACTTGCAATCGTGTTATCCGCGGTTATAATCTCGATAACACACAGCTTTTTTAAGCCGCAATTTTTGCAATCTTCTTCATACTGATAAACAGTAGGTATCCCAAAAGTGCTATCTAAACTATGTGTGTTATTATATGAATTGGCTTTCTCGATATTTTCAATCTGTCCAATTAGTTTTGAGCTTTGACGTTGGAATAGAGATTTCCCCTTCGCTCTGACAATAGAGTAAAAACTCTCATCATCTTCTATAAGCGTAGTATTTTCTAATGCAAGTAAATTTGGGATTACATATCTTTCATTCTCCGCAATTCCAGTAAACACACTTGCGCCATTGTGAAAAACATTTTTTTCGCCATCATACGCAATTTCACCCATCATAAAAATACCGCATACATTGTACTTCTCAAATGGAAGTATCTCCCATTTTGCGCAGTTTTTTAAATACATTAACCTAAATAAACAAGAGTATGTGAAAATATGTTCAACTGGCGTTTCCAGTATTTTATTGCACACCTCAATGCTATCTTGAATAGTTTTAGCAGGGTTTACATAACCCATTTGAAATTTAGTTCCGTTTCTAAGTCGTGAAAAATATAGCGAAAATTTGTTTGCTTCTTTATCATATTTCAAATAGCGACCACTGCTCTCAGTATTTGAAATCATTAATGGAAAATGGGTCAAATAATCTTTTTCAGCAATTTCGCCCCAATCTTCACTCGAAATTTTTTGGTCTTCAGCTAATTCAAGATATTCGCATATCCAGTCATAAGCAGACTCACCATCGATTTCTTCAAGTATGCTTTCGTTTGTTTTAGTAATTTCATGTACCGGACCAATTTTTTCCATTGAATTTGACACGCTATAAAAATTATGAGCATCATCACCAATCGCACAAAACGCAATAGCACCCTTTTCAATATATCCTTTATCTGTAAAGACATATCCGGGCGCACCAATATTTAGCAAATCCCCGGCTATTCCTCCAACTAGTTTAACAGTCGGGAACAAATCATTAGTTTGCAAAACAAATTCATTTATATCATAATAATCATCAGTGAAAATAATATTCACTAATGTGTTTTCAGTCATATCTTCACCTGAAAAAGTGTTGTGGACTTCTACAGCAAGTTTTTGTACTGATTTATCTTCCCAAGAAAAAGTTTCAATTTTTATGTTAAGTTTTTGATAAATTTCAATTAAAACAATAGTCTCAAATTCAAGTTGATGCCCCTCTATAACTACTACTTTTGCAGAAGTAGCACCTGCTATTTGAGCATTAGGCAATAAGTCTTTTATCTCTGATGCAACTTGTACAGCAGAGTCCTTATCTAAAACAGATGTGAATATTTTTACCAAGCAAGTTACATCGCTTGCTACATTACACTGCTTTAAATATTCAGAAAAAACATCCTTGTTTTTATAAACTTGTGCAAATCTTAACATGTTTCAAGCCCCTAAAAAATTACGAGTTTAGCTTTTAGTTGATTGAGATCAATTTCTTAATATAGTATGCTATATTAATGTAATAGATTGCTAAAATGATGCATCAATTAGCAATCTTTAGCACAATCAACAAAAACAACATTATTTATTTGTGAGTATTTCACAATATCAATATTTTTGCTAAGATAATTATATCACTTCAATTTTAAAAAATCAAGGGGATTTTTTAAGTAATCGCAAAAAGGAAATTAAGATAAAAACATTACTTAATAGCAAAAAAATTTAGTGAGTTATAATAGAAAATATCTTCTAATTCTTTTTCATTATACCCCAATCTCTTGATTTTAGCTATTTCATCTTTCGCATCCCACATTGGGTAATCTGTACCAAATAACACATGATCCACCCCTAAAGCGCTAATAATATCAGTCGCATTTTCTACATCAAGAAACTCTAACGAAGACGAAGTGTCAATATACACATTAGGAGTTTGTGCATATTCTTTTACAAATTCCCATTTTGTATACCCACCAAAATGTGCTGCCAAAAATTTTAGTTTCGGGAAAATTTTTGCAACTGCTAAAAGTTTAAGCGGATGCGAAAAATCACGCGTTGGATCTCCTGTATGAATAAGAATTGGCAGTTTTGCTTCATCGGCAGCTTTGTATATTGGATGCAGTCTTTCGTCATCGATATCTATTTTCTGAAAATCTGGATGTAGTTTTATCCCTACAAAATTATTCTCATGTGCAAAATTTATTTCATCTTCAATTTGATTGTTGTTTAAATCATGGTGCAATGTTATTAGTCCTATAAGTTCCTCGTGATTTGAAATGCTATCGTGAATAAATCTATTAATAGGAACTACCTGCTCTTTTATTGTAGCGCATGAATTCACTACACTTTTATATATATTACTTTTCTTCATTTGCATAATCAGATTTTCAACTGTACCATCATTTTCCATCGGAATGCCATAAAAATCTCCTATGCTTTCGCTGGCTTTCTTCGCTATTTTATCGGGGAATATATGCGTGTGGACATCAATAATTTTACTCAATTTAATGCTCCATTCCGCCGCTTCGCATCGGCACAATATACTATAAAAAGTTCTGCTCTCATCATGCGAAGTATAAAGAATAACAAGAGCATTTTTTGTTTAAATTTCTTTAATATGTAAATAGTTTCAAACCATATCTTCATTATTTCTCTATTATCTTTTTGCGATATTGTAGTGCAGCTTGCTCAGTTTTATTTTCACCAAAATCATAGTAAACCCTATTTGAAATATTATCTGGCAAATACTGCTGTTTAACATAATGATTACTATAGTCATGTGGATATTTATATCCTACTGAGTTCCCTAATTTTTGTGCTCCCTCGTAATGCCCATCTTTTAAATATGGTGGTATATCTCCAAAATTTTCCGAGCGCACATCTGCAAGTGCAGCACCAATCGCAACTACTGCTGAGTTGGATTTTGGCGCCGTGCATAGCAGTATCACCGCTTGTGCTAGTGGAATTTGCGCTTCTGGATATCCTAGTTGAACCGCACTATCTACACAAGCTTTAACTATGCTAATAGCCTGTGGGTATGCAAGTCCTATGTCTTCACTAGCTATTACTAAAAGTCTTCTGCACGGACTAATCAAATCCCCTGCTTCAATCAGTCTAGCCAGATAATGCAAGGCTGCATTTTCATCTGAACCACGAATTGATTTTTGAAATGCAGAAAGAATATTATAATGCTCGTCTGAGTTTCTGTCATATTTCATATTGCTTTTTTGGCTTAACTCTACTACAGTATTAAGCGTCACTAAGCTATTATTTTCATTTATATATTCAGCTGAAAGCGCACAAAGCTCTACTGTATTAAGCGATTTTCGTACATCTCCACCACAAGTATTTGCGATAAACTGCGCTACTCCCTCTTCGAACTCAAAATTAGTGTTAAGCTCTTCTGCCATAGCATCAAAACCACGATTTATTGCCCTCACAATATCCTCAGAAGACACAGGCTTAAACTCAAAAACTGTACTCCTGCTCAAAATCGCATTGTAAATATAGAAATATGGATTTTCTGTAGTCGAAGCGATGAGGGTGATATCTCCATTTTCGATATGCTCGAGCAATGATTGCTGTTGCTTTTTATTAAGGTACTGTATCTCATCTAAATATAGTAAAATTCCGTTGCTCGCCATAAGCGTATTTGTTTGTGCTATTATCTCTTTTATCTGAGCTGTTGAGGTCGAGGTTCCATTTAACTTATGTAAGGTTTTGTTTGTTTTTGCAGCTATTATGCTAGCTAAGGTAGTTTTCCCCACCCCTGAAGGGCCATAAAATATCATATTGTGGATTTTTTTGCTCTCGATGATTTTACGCAAAACTTTTCCTTCTCCAAGTAAATGCGTTTGTCCTACCATATCATCTAAAGTTTTCGGGCGCATTCTATCCGCAAGTGGTGCCGACATATAACCCCTCCTTTTAGTTAAATTTAACCCCCACTTTTAAAAGTGGGGGTGTTACTTAAAGTTAGCCTTATTCGTATAAAGGATATTTATCGCAAAGTGTAGTTACTTTTTCTCTGATCAAGTCTGCTTTTGTATCAAACTCAGTCGCTGTCAAATAGATGCACTCAGCTATAACTTTCATATCCTCAGTGTTCATTCCACGACTTGTAATTGCAGGTGTTCCTAGTCTAATACCACTAGTGATAAATGGACTTTGTGGGTCGTTTGGAATTGTATTTTTATTCGCAGTTATGTATACATCATCTAGTCTGCGCTCTAACTCTTTGCCTGTGATGTCAAATTTTCTTAGGTCAACAAGCATTAGATGGTTGTCTGTTCCGTTTGAAACTAAGTCAAAACCATAACCTATTAACGCATCAGCCAAAGCAGCCGCGTTATCTGCTACATTTTGCATATATTCTTTAAACTCAGGTTTTAGCGCTTCGCCAAAGCACACTGCTTTTGCTGCAATGATGTGCATCAATGGACCACCTTGTGTACCCGGGAAGATAGCTTTATTAATTTGAGCAGCAAGCTCGTTTTTACAAAGAATAAGTCCGCCACGTGGACCTCTTAATGTTTTGTGTGTAGTCGAAGTTACAACATCAGCGTATGGTACTGGGTTTTGGTGCAATCCAGCTGCTACTAGACCCGCGATATGTGCCATATCTACCATTAGGTATGCGCCAACTTCTTTTGCGATTTCTCCTAATTTTTCAAAATCAATTGCTCGTGGATAAGCAGAAGCCCCAGCTACAATTAGTTTTGGCTTGCATTCTTTTGCAATTTGCAGCACTTTATCGTAATCAAGTGTTTGAGTGTCATCTTCAACTCCATAAGGCACGAAATTGTAGTACTTGCCTGATAAGTTAACTGGTGAGCCATGAGTTAAATGTCCACCATGAGCTAAGTTCATGCCCATAACTGTATCGCCTGGTTGTAGTAGCGCAAAGTATACAGCCATATTAGCTTGTGCTCCGGAATGAGCTTGTACATTTGCATGTTCTGCATCAAACAAAGTTTTAGCGCGCTCAATCGCGATATTTTCTACGATATCAACACATTCACAGCCACCATAGTATCTTTTTGTAGGATAACCCTCAGCATATTTATTCGTTAAAACAGTCCCCATTGCAGCCATGACTGCAGGAGAAACGATATTTTCACTCGCAATAAGTTCAATATTTCTTCTTTGTCTTGAAAGCTCAAGTGTCATTGCACCTGCTACTTCCTTATCATATTCGTTAACAAATCCGATTGTATCAAGCATTTGAGAAAACATAAATAAATCTCCATTCCCGCTGTAAGATCAGCATAAATTTTATTAATATACATATTATACACAAAAGTAGCATGAATTACAAGAATAATTTTTCTTATAGAATATTAAATTTACTTTGACATTTTTATTTTTTTTTGATAAACTTGTTATATTAAAGTTAATATACAAGATATTGATAACAAAATTCTTTCATATACAATAAATAGAAAGGTGGAAATGCGAATAGCTTATTTCGCATGATAATTATGGCAAAAAAAGCACAAAAAAACTATACAAACGAGAGTATTTCTTCATTAAAAGGCGCTGATAGAGTTAGAAAAAGACCTGGGGTTATCTTTGGCTCTGACGGTATTGAGGGCTGTAAACACTCCATTTTTGAGATACTATCAAACTCGATTGACGAGGCTCGTGACGGGCATGGTGATAAAATTTTAATCACAAGGTATAAAGATAATTCCATAATGATAGAGGACTCAGGACGTGGATGCCCAGTTGATTTTAATACAGCGGAAAATTGTTATAACTGGGAGCTTGTTTACTGTGAGCTTTATGCTGGTGGTAAATACCAAAATAATGACGACGAGAACTATGAGTTTTCACTCGGCCTAAACGGACTCGGTGCGTGTGCTACTCAGTACGCTTCCGAATATATGGATGTTACAGTAATTCGCGATGGCTATAAATATGATTTGCACTTTGAAAAGGGCGAGAATGTTGGTGGGCTGAAAAAAGAAGCCTTCAGCGGACGTAAAACAGGTACTAAAACACATTGGAAACCTGATTTAGATGTGTTCACAGAAATTAATATTGAACGTGAATTTTTTGAAGACATACTGCAAAAGCAAGCTATCGTAAATCCTAATGTCACTTTTGTGCTAAAATATCAAGAAGAAGATGGTACCTACTTCACAAAAGATTATATTTATGCAAACGGAATAAGGGATTATGTTGAAGAAATTGTAGGTGAAGAATCCCTCACACCCGTGCTATCATGGCAAGCGGAGCGCATGGGGCGCGATCGTGCGGACAAGCCTGAGTATAAGGTTAAGCTTAATGTTGCGCTTTGCTTTTCAAACCGCAGTAAAATGTGTGGTTATTTCCACAACTCCAGTTTTCTAGAGCATGGAGGCTCTCCAGAAAGAGCAGTTAAGCAAGCTTTTGTATCGCAGATTGACAGCTTTTTAAAGCAAAATGGTAAATATTTGAAAGGGGAAGGAAAAATCAGCTTTAATGATGTCGAGGAGTGCTTAGTCCTCATTTCGTCATCATTTTCCACACAAACTTCTTATGAAAACCAAACCAAAAAAGCTATTACCAATAAATTCATATACGAAACTATGACCGAATTTTTGAAGCATCAACTTGAAGTTTACTTTATAGAAAATCCAGACGATGCAGCAAAAATCACTGAGCAAATCTTAATTAATAAGCGATCACGTGAAAATGCAGAAAAAACAAGGCTTAACCTGAAAAAGAAGCTTACTGGTAATGTCGATATTGCAAATAGAGTACAAAAATTCGTTGACTGTCGCTCAAAAGATTTGACTATGCGCGAAATTTTCATCGTTGAGGGTGACTCGGCTTTGGGTGCGTGCAAACTCGCTCGAGACGCTGAGTTTCAAGCGATTATTCCTGTACGTGGCAAGATATTAAACTGCTTAAAAGCAGATTTTAACAAGATATTTAATAATGATATCATTACAGATATCATTAAAGTTTTAGGTTGTGGAGTAGAGGTTTCCTCTAAAGCTAACAAGGAGCTTTCCACTTTTGATATCGATAATATTAAGTGGAATAAAGTCATTATCTGTACGGATGCCGATTATGATGGTTTCCAAATTAGAACACTTATTTTAGCGATGCTTTACAGGCTTACTCCCACTTTAATTAATGAGGGATTTGTTTATATTGCAGAATCTCCACTTTTTGAAATTAACACAAAGGAAATGACGTACTTTGCTTATACGGAGAAGGAAAAAAGCGATATCATCGAGAATTTGGGCGATACTAAATTTAATTTACAGCGCTCAAAAGGACTCGGAGAAAATGAGCCTGAAATGATGTCTCTTACTACCATGAATCCTGACACAAGAAGGCTTATAAAAGTTGTCGCAGAAGACGTACAAAAAACAGCTGACATGTTTGATTTAATGTTGGGCGACAATCTTCAAGGACGTAAAGACTTCATATCAGAATTTGGGCAAGACTATTTAGAATTAGCTGATATATCATAATATAAAGGGAAGAAAATTATGCCGAGAAAAAAATCACAAAATAGCAAAAAAGATAAAAATTTAGCCGCTGGAATTCAAGGGGCTGGTATAGTTCAAGAGCAAGGAATAACTAAGACTATTGAAACAAACTACATGCCATACGCTATGAGCGTAATCGTGTCTAGGGCATTGCCTGAAATCGACGGATTTAAACCTTCACATAGAAAAATCCTTTATACAATGTATAAAATGGGGCTGTTAAATGGCTCGCTAACAAAATGCGCTAACATTGTAGGACAAACTATGAAACTTAATCCACATGGTGACCAAGCTATTTACGAAACTTTAGTGCGACTTTCCAGGGGGAACGAGGCGCTACTTCACCCATATATCGAGTCAAAAGGTAACTTTGGTAAAGCGTATTCGAGGGATATGGCTTATGCTGCTTCACGTTATACCGAGGCAAAACTCTCCCCTATATGCGCAGAGCTTTTCGCTGATATCGATAAGGAAACTGTTGACTTCATCCCAAACTATGACAATAAAACTACTGAACCTACGCTACTACCTACTACATTCCCGTCAGTTTTGCTGAATGCAAATATCGGTATAGCAGTTTCAATGGCTAGTAACATCTGCCCATTTAACTTAAATGAGCTTTGTAAAACCACGATAAATTTAATAAAAGACCCCGAGTTTGACTTGCACGAAACTTTGCAGGGACCAGACTTTAGTAGTGGTGGATTTATCATATATGATAAGGAAGCTTTGGACAGGATTTATAATACTGGGCGAGGTAGCTTTAAAGTAAGATGTAAATATGAGTATGATAAATCCTCAAACTGCATAGATATCACACAAATCCCACCCACCACTACAATAGAAGCAATAATGGATAAGACTATCGATTTAGTTAAGCAAGGAAAGGTCAAAGAGATTTCCGACATGCGTGATGAAACCGATTTGTCAGGGCTTAAAATTACGATTGACCTAAAACGTGGGGTTGATGCAGATAAGCTTATGCAAAAGCTTTATAAGATGACTCCGCTTGAAGATTCGTTTTCCTGCAACTTTAATGTGCTGATTTCAGGTAGGCCAAATGTACTTGGAGTACGTGAGATTTTAAATGAATGGATTGCTTATCGTATAGAATGTGTAAGACGTCGTGTGTTCTTTGATTTGAATAAGAAAAAACAAAGACTGCATTTATTAAAGGCTCTTGAAAAAATACTACTTGATATCGACAAGGCGATTGATATAGTTCGACACACTAGAGAAGAAAAAGAAGTTGTGGCTAACTTGATGATAGGCTTTGGAATTGATGAAATCCAAGCAGAATATGTAGCAGAAATTAGGCTGAGACATTTAAACCGTGAATATATCTTAAACAGGACTGAGGAAATTTCCGCTTTAGCAGATGAGATTAAAAATCTTGAAGAAGTGTTAGCTTCGAAAGCAAAAGTAAAAGCTATCATTGTAGATGAACTTAAAGCAGTGGTTAAAAAATATTCTCAACCACGAAAAACCATGTTTATCTTCGCAGATGAAATTGAAGAAGATTATGTTGAGGAAATTGAGGATAACCCAGTTCATCTAGTTATGACTAAGCAGGGCTACATCAAAAAAATCACACCTCAGTCGCTTAGAATGAGTGGCGAGCAAAAACTAAAAGAGGGCGATGAAATTAAATATTTAACGCAGACTAATAATTTGGCGCATTTACTGTTTTTCACTGATAAACAGCAAGTATACAAAGCAAGGCTCTGCGATTTTGATGAGACAAAAGCTAGTTTAATGGGGGATTATATTCCAGCTAAACTATCATTTGACGAAAACGAAAAGTTAATATATACAATCCTCACCAACGATTATAGTGGTAATATTTTATTTTTCTTCCAAAATGGAAAGGTCGCTAAAATCCCACTAACTTCGTATCAAACTAAGACTAATCGCAAAAAGCTTGCAAATGCATACAATGATAAGAGCGACTTAGTTGCAATTAGATTTTCGGCTGAAGAAAGTGAGTATATTTTAACCTCTTCTTCAAAGCGCAAACTTTTATTTAATAGTGCTATGATTAACGTAAAAGCTACTAGAGATACTTTAGGTGTAGCTGTTATGAAGTTTGCAAAAAATCACTATTTGCAAGATATCGAAGATTTTGATGAAGGTGCTTTTGCTAATCCTCATCGTTATAGAGCAAAAACTTTGCCTGCTACTGGTGCTACTTTGCACGAAGATGATAAAGGCGAACAACTTAAATTTTAATAAAAAAACAGGGTGAAGATTACACTTCACCCTAAGCATTACAGCTTTCCAACGCAAGATTTATCAATATAAAAGAAGTAATGCATTAATATTATAGCTTTATTTCTCAGGATAATGCATGGGAAAATTTGTGAATTATTTTGTAAAGGAGACTTTGCATGTCAAAGATTAACGGAAAAATACATTCATTTGAAAGTTTCGGTGCAGTGGATGGTCCAGGCATAAGGTTTGTAGCTTTTTTGCAAGGCTGTCCATTACGATGTATTTTTTGCCACAATAGCGACACATGGGATATTGCAGATGGCAAAGAGTACAGCGCTAATGAGCTGGTGGAAATGATACTCTCGTACAAAAATTTTATCAAAAGTGGCGGTGTAACTTTATCAGGTGGCGAGCCACTAATGCAACCTGATTTTGTAGAAACTCTTTTAGACTTACTACGAAAAGAAGGAATACATACTGCTATTGATACTTCTGGTGCAATTCCACTTTCTCTAACAAAAACTGCGATTAAAAAAGCTGATCTGATATTACTAGACATCAAATCATTAGATGATGATGAATGCATAAAAATAACAGGAATGAGCAATAAAAATGCACTTGAGACGCTGGATTTTTGCGAGAGCGTATCAAAGCCCGTATGGATAAGACATGTGTGTATACCCAATTACACCTTGGATTTTGAGAAAATCCAAAAATTAGCTGATTACCTCAAAAATTATAGTTGTATTGAGAAAGTAGAGCTCATCCCTTTCCATCAAATGGGCTCATATAAATGGGATTGTGTCGATGAAGATTATACCTTAGCCGATATGGACTCTCCTAATGACGCAGACATGGAAAATGCAAGACAAATACTAATAAAAGAAGGGATTAAGACATAATTTCCTCCGCTAAAATTATATTTTTTAAAGGTGTAAAAGCTAAATGCTTTTACACCTTTTTTATAAACTTATATTGTTATCTATAATTAGTCGTAGTAACCAGTAATAAAATGTAGCGCAAAACGTACAGCCTTTGCCGTTTTCCCTTAGTCATGCGGAATATCGACACCTCAAATGCATCTTTTGAGGTAGGAGCGTGAAAAAACAGTCTTATGCACTATTTTAAAAAAATTTCTTTAACAGATATCAATTATGGATAATTTTACATTTTTTCCATTGACAGTAATATTTTTTTGTGTTAATATAATAAAAAATTAAACGTTTAACAAATTGATTGGAGTGATATTCTTGAAACAAGAAGTACTGTCTTACTTAGGAAAAATTGATGAAGTAATTAAAAATGGTGAGTATAAAGATAACTGGGCAAGCTTACAAAAATACCCAATCCCACAGTGGTACATAGATGCAAAATTTGGGATTTTCATTCACTGGGGCGTATACGCAGTTCCTGCGTTCGGCAACGAGTGGTATCCACGTAAAATGTATCTTGAAGGCTCAGCTGAGTATGAGCATCACATAAAAACTTATGGAGCTCATAAAGATTTTGGGTATAAAGATTTTGTGCCGATGTTTAAAGCTGAAAAATTTGATGCAAACAACTGGATGCAGCTATTTAAAGATAGTGGAGCAAAATTTGTTATGCCAGTTGCAGAACATCACGACGGTTTTCAAATGTATGATAGTGACTTATCAGAGTGGTGTTCATCAAAAACGGGACCTATGCGCGATGTGTTAGGCGAGCTGAAAACCGCAGCGGATAAAGAAGATATTGTACTCTGTGCATCCAGCCACAGAGCAGAAAACTTCTGGTTTTTTGCAGGAGCTACTACTTTTGATAGTGGTATAAATGGCGAGGGTTTAGTAGAGCCATATGGGTACAGACATCCTGATTTCGCAAATGAAGACAGCTATTTTACTCATTATATCGACTCCACTCCTCCTTCTAAAGAGCATCTTGACGACTGGCTTGCGCGTACATGCGAAATTGTTGACAAGTACCAACCTAAAGTAATATGGTTTGACTGGTGGATACAAAACAAGGCATTTAAACCATACCTAAAAAAATTCGCAGCATACTATTATAATCGCTCACTAGAGTGGGGGGTTGGCGTAGCAATTAACTACAAATTTGATGCTTACGGTTATAAAACAGCAGTATTTGACATCGAACGCGGACAATTATCCGACATAAGGCCGCAGTTTTGGCAAACAGATACTGCTATTGCTAAAAATTCTTGGGGCTACACTGAGAATAACGATTTCAAAAATCCTGTTGACATCGTATGCGACATAATCGATATTGTCAGCAAAAATGGCGCAATGCTACTAAATGTAGGTCCAAAAGCAGACGGTACTATAACAGCAGAAGATGAATATGTTTTGCGTGAAATTGGTAAATGGTTAGCAGTCAACGGTGAATCAATTTACAATACTACCTACTGGCAAGTATACGGCGAGGGGCCTACTCAAATACCGTCAGGAGCGTTCACTGATACTGATAGAGCGCCGTTCGCCTCCGAAGATTTGCGCTTTACATACAATGCTCCCTACATTTATGTAAATGTTTTATCCTGGCCTAAAAATTCAGAAATCACGATAAAATCTCTTGGTAAAAAAATATTTAACGGCGATGTGCTTGATATCGAAATTTTAGGATATGATGCACAAACAACATACTACCACGGGGAAGAAGATTTGAAAATCAGAACTAATAAAATTATTGATACCAAGTATCCTGTGTGCCTAAAAATTAAAATTGACTAAATTACAGAGCAGATTAATTTTCATTAATCTGCTCTGTTTGCTTTTTGTGGAATAATTCTCGCAGTCCAACTATTAAGATAAATCCACCGAAAATTTTTGAGAGCATTTGCGCATCAATCCAAAACGCTATAAGTGCGCCCAGTATAACGCCGATTACACCAAATGCAAAAGTTTTTTTTACTACTGTTTTTTCAATATTCCCTTTTATACTGTGCATGTACACCGACAAAATCGCAATCGGTATAAAAAAGCTTAAGTTCAGCATTTGTGCTTCAAGTTGTTTGATTTCTGTGAATAAATTTAAGTATACCATCAATACAAACCCTCCGCCTAAGCCCATCGAGGCACATATACCAGATAATAGTCCCGCCAAAACCAGTGAAATATATTCCATTTTCCCCTCCGACTAAAAAAATATTCTGCGTATTGCTGATATGATTATGATAAGTCCAAATATTCTGCGCAATACATCGGAGTTTATTTTTTCAAATAATTTTACTCCGATCAATGCACCAAAAATCCCTGCTATGACTAAAATCACTAGTGTAGAGTAATCTACCCCCACTCCTTTTACCGCATATATTATTACGCTTACTATACTCATGAAGAGGATGATAGCTACAGAAGTGGCGTGGGACTTTTTTATTTCTACACCGATTTTTTTGAGCATCGGAACCACGATTACACCACCGCCAGAGCCGAAAACTCCATTTAATATGCCTGCTAGAAAACCAAATAGCCACAGCTTTTTCATAAAACCTCCTAATGCAAAAAAACAAATAATAGATAATATTAGCATTATCTATTATTTGTTTAAAATCATATTATATACGGTTTATCAGCCTTCTTACCACATGTGAGGCTAATATATATCCTGCTACTGGTGGCACAAACGATATACTTGACGGTGGATGTCTTCCATTTTCAGAAAGCTGTATATCCGTGCTCTGTGGAGGTTCACTAGAAAATAAAACTTCTTGCTTTTCCACTCCCCTTTTTTTTAGTTCCCTACGCATCACTTTTGCTAAGTTACAACCACAGCCTTGCGTTTGTGAAATATCCCCGACTGTAAATTTAGTGGGGTCTAAGCGGTTCCCTGTTCCCATACATGAGATTAGTGGAATTCCTCTTTGCTTGCACTGTACAGCCAAGTCAAGCTTTGCAGTTACTGTGTCAATCGCATCTATTACATAGTCGACATCACATGAAAATAGCTCGTCTGCATTATCAGGAAGATAAAACATTTTTTTTGCAATAACTTCACATTCAGGGTTAATGCTGTGAATACGCTCTTTTGCCACTGCAACTTTATCTTTACCAATAGTTTCCATCGTTGCAAATTTTTGTCGATTTAAGTTTGAAAGTGCAAACTCATCATTATCCACTAAGATAAGCTTACCTACTCCACATCTACATAATGCCTCAATGCTTGCACAGCCAACTCCGCCAACTCCTAGCACCATAATAGTTTTATTTTTCAACAGCACAATATTCTCTTTACCTAGCATATTTTCTGTGCGACTAAGCCAGTTTAATTCCATAAAAGCACACTACCTTTTTTCGCTAAAATATTATTTAAACCGAAGCCATATAAAATGACTTCGGTTGTTTTTATAATACACCGCCTTGCAGTCGTGCTATTGATAAAAACCCTCGAAACAAGGGCGGGTTGCCGCCCGGCAAATCTGTGCTCCCTTCTTCTACATGGCTTAAACCATGCAGGAGGTCTGCTCCCCATTGCTCGGAGTAAGGCTCCCTATTATAATAAGTGTTGGATTATTATAATATACACAAACTAAATCAAGGCAGTTAATTATTAATAATAATAACTTTTTGATTACAACTATATTATACCACAAATTTTCAAAAATACAATATATTATTTATAGAATTTTAAGCACAATTTTCTATAATAGTATACATTAATTTTACAAAAATGCAACTATTTCACTTATAATATTGCAAAATAATTAATTTTTATTTAAATATTGCATTTATCGACTTAGATTGCTATAATTATATATAATGTAAAATTATTGTTTATACAATTGATTATTATATAAGCTAAGAAAATTATTCTAAAAATAAATTTAATGTCGTATAAAGCGACAGAATGGAGTATTACAATATGAGTACAGTAAAAGTAACTATTGCAGGTAAAGATTATAACCTAAATTCTCAAGAAAATGACGATTATGTAATAGCATTAGCTCGCAAACTAGATAAAAAAATCCGGGAAGTTATGGATTTAAATGAAACTTTATCTTTTGCTAATTCATGCATGCTAGTGGCTTTAGCTACTACTGATGATTTAGAAAAAATGTCAAAAGATATGGATAATCTAAGATTTCAGCTAAAAGAATATATCGACGAGACTAACAAAGCTGCTGCAAAAGCTGACGAGCTTGCAAAAAAAGTTTCGACATTAGAAAAAATAAATGAACAGCTTTCAAATGAGCTGAAAATTTACACATTAAAAGAAAAAATTGATAACAAATAATAAGGACTTTAAGCATGGAAATACTATCACCCGCAGGCAGTTATGAGAGTGTACTAGCTGCGGTTGCAAACGGCGCTAATGCCGTTTATTTGGGAATGAAAAATTTAAGCGCAAGGGCTAATGCGGCAAACTTCGATGAAAATGAATTGAAATCTGCCGTAGAGTTTTGTCATGCTCGAAACGTCCTCGTATATTTAACTGTAAACACTATGATTTTGGATAACGAGATTCGCGTGCTAAGGCAGATATTAAAGTCAGCGGCACAGTTAAATGTTGATGCGCTTATTATACAGGATCTAGGGTTAATGCGTTTTGTTAAAGAAACTTGTCCTAACATGAAACTGCACGCCTCTACGCAAATGACAATTCATAGCGTGAATGGAGCAAAGGCTGCAAAAAAACTTGGGTTTGAGCGCATCGTTTTATCTCGAGAACTCAGCCTAAACGCTATAAAAGAAATCACGCAAACCGTGGACATACAAACTGAAGTTTTTGTGCACGGAGCTCTATGCATGAGCGTTTCAGGGCAATGCTATATGAGCGCTATGATTGGTGGCAGAAGTGCTAATAAAGGCAACTGCGCTGGTACTTGTCGCATGCCACATAGCCTAAACCAAGACAAAGATTCTTTTGCGCTTTCACTTAAAGATTTATGTTCAGCTAACGTCTTTAACGGGCTTGCTCAAGCAAATGTGTCCTCTTTAAAAATCGAAGGAAGAATGAAACGTGCTGAATATGTCGCAGCAGTTACAAAAGCTTATGCTGGATTAAAAGATGGTATTGCGCCTGATATTGATATGCTCAAAGCAGTTTTTTCACGTAGCGGTTTTACAGATGGATATTTAAAAGGGAGCATTTCTCCTTCTATGTTTGGCTATCGTACAAAAGAAGATGTGACTGCTGCTACTGATAATATCTTTAAAGAGCTCAGTCAAACTTACAACAAAATAAAACCAACCATTCCCGTGGATATGAAGATTTCAATTTTGCGCAATGAACCTATCGCATTAACTATAAGCGATGATAGCGGACATAGCGCAACTGTGACTGGGGATTGTCCGCAAACCGCCATTAACAAAGCTATTGATACTGATTCTGTCACCGCTTCGCTCAAAAAACTCGGTGACACACCATACTATATAGCAAAAATCAACTGCGAAATCTCTGAAAATCTCGCAGTCAGCAAATCTACACTCAATGATTTGCGCAGAAGAGCGGTCGATGCACTAACCCAACTCAGGCTAAAGCGAAATGTCTGTGTGTATTCTGACTTTGAACCAGAATACACTAAGCGTGAAACTATAATTAATAAGACTATCCGCGCATCATTTTATGATATCAATCAGATACCGTTTGACATGATAGATAACATAGAATACATTTATCTTCCGATAGATTTGGTGCATAAAAACATGCCTAAACTTAGCAAAATTTCGCAAAAGGTAGTTGTTACACTGCCACGCTTTTTCATGAAAGACGAAACTAACCTCATCTGTTTATTGAGGGAGCTTAAGGAAAATGGCTTTGTAAATATTAGCGTGTCAAATCTATCCCATATTGAAATAGCAACAGAATTGAAGCTTAATATGTTCGGATCAAGCTTTTTGAATATCGCTAACTCTCAAGCATTATTGCAATTTGAGGAAATGGGTGTAAAAGATGTTCAGTTATCCGTCGAAATGACAGTGCCACAGATAAACCACATGGCTAAAACCTCACAAAAAATTGGAGTTCAAGCGTATGGTCATCTGCCACTAATGCTTATGGCAAACTCCCCAATAGGGGAAGAAAAAACTGGTGAAATATTTGATCGAATGGGTAATAAGTTTACGATACTACGCAATGATTTTGCTTCATATGCTGAGCTATTTAATCGCAGTGCACTAAATATTAGTGATAAAGTCGATGAATTTAAATCTGTGGATTTTATCAATTTATTTTTCACCACCGAAACAAAAAGTCAGTGTGAAAAAATCATCTCACAGTTTCAAGCTAAAAGCGCACCTGAGGGCGATTTTACTCGAGGTCTATATTATCGTGGGCTAAATAAAAACCGTAATGATAAAAACAAAAAATAGCTATATTTGCTATTTTGAAAGGGAACCTATCGTGCAAAAACTAAAAGTAAAAATTTTATCCGATTTAGCGATATTGCCAAAAAGAGCCACTGATGGTAGTGCTGGTTACGACTTGCACGCAGCTATTGACGATGATATTATAATAAAATCACACCAAACCCAAAAAATAAACACAGGGATAGCGCTAGAGTTGTGGGATAACTCTGTTTGCGCTTTCGTTTACGCAAGAAGCTCACTAGCTTGCAAGCATGGCATTACGCCTGCAAACTGTGTCGGTGTTATCGACAGCGACTACAGAGGAGAGGTAATTGTGTTTTTAACAAATAGCAGTGATGTGGATTTCACAGTGAAATGTGGCGACAGAATTGCTCAAATGGTACTTGCACCTGTTATTACTCCTGAGCTGGAGTTGAGTGAAAAACTTAATACTACCGATAGAAACGACGGTGGATTTGGCTCCACTGGTATATAGTAAATAGATGGAGGGTACACTATGAAAAAAGCATTTATTTTTATTTTATTTTTGTTAGCTGGAATACTGCTAGGCAGCGTTCTTACAGAGATTGCTACTAGAGTAAACTTCCTTAATTTCCTTACATGGGGACAAAGTGTGGGAATTGGTGTTCCAAACCCTATTTCAATTGATTTGTCCGTGATAAAAATAACATTTGGATTTTCTTTTCATATGGATTTATCTTTGCTCATATGTATTATAGCAAGTATGATCTGCTATGTAAAAATAGGCAAGCGTATATAAGAAATAATGGGTGATTTATGAATAAAAAAACAAAATACACGCTAAAAAGGCGAATTGCTGCACTTATTGTTACTATCATAGTCATTATGTCGTTATTGTTAACAAGATATGTGACTCTAATATAGTTTTTTGAGATCATTTTTGTTTTTATTCGCTAAAAAAAAGAGCATATTGTAAAAAATATCATTTATCTTGTATGAAAAACTAACAAATTTTCAGCGACAAAACTGTCAATACAGAGAAAATATTCAAAACGTAAAATATTTTTTGACTTTTCGTCAAAAATGCTATATAATATATCTTGAAATAGAATATTTTCACAAACAATATCAAAATATAATGGAGGCAAAATGTCAAAAGTCATAGCAATTACTTCTGGAAAAGGCGGAGTAGGTAAATCTTCGATAAGTGTTAACTTAGCTAATTCTTATGCTGTATCCGGCAAGCGAGTTGTTATTTTTTAAATGGACATTGGTCTTAGGTGCATAGATATTATGCTTGGTGTTGAAAATAATGTCGTTTTTGATTTTAGCGATGTTCTTTGTAATAGATGTAATTTTGCAGATGCAATAGTCGAATGTGAACAACAAAGTAACCTGTTTTACATCCCAGCTCCTGAAAATTTGAATTTCTATTATGATATAGATAAAATTAAGCAATACATAAAAAAGCTAAAAAATGTTTTTGATGTGGTTATTGTCGATATGCCAGCTGGCTTAATCGGTCCGGGCATAGGGGTTTTATCTCAAGAAAATCAGCTTTTTGATATGATTTTAATTATCACGACACCCGACCCCGTTTGCATGCGTGATTCACAAAAAATGGTGTTGATTTTAGAAGAATCGAGGTATAAGAATTACAGGCTTATAATAAACTTAGTTGAAAAGCAAGGTTTAAAAAAGTCAAAAATAAAAGATTTAGATATGGTTATAGACGCTGTCGGCGCACAACTTATTGGAGTGATTACATACGATAGTGAATATAAATTATCTTTAGCTGAAGGAAAATTTTTAGATCAGAAGCATGTGTTTAACAAAGTGTTTTCCGCCATTTCTAAGCGAATTGACGGCGAATATATTCCATTAATTATTGATAAAATATAAACTTTAATGCCATATATGGCAGATTGGAGCAACAATATGAATATAGCTATTATCGCACATGACGCTAAAAAAGAGTTAATGGTACAATTTTGCATTGCTTACTGTGGAATTCTAAGTAGACATAACTTGTGCGCAACTGGTACTACCGGTAAATTTGTTGCGGAAGCTACGGGACTTAATATTCAAAGATTTTTAAGCGGTGCACAAGGTGGAGCTCAACAAGTAGCTTCAAGAGTTGCATGCAACGAAATTGATATCGTATTATTTTTTAGAAACGCTCTCGCAACTGGTGAAGGTGAGTCTAATGAAGATAATTTATTACGCCTTTGCGATGTTCACAATATCCCTATAGCAACTAATATCGCAACAGCTGAAGTTTTGGTACATGGACTCGAAAGAGGAGATTTGGATTGGAGAAACATCGTAAATCCAAAGTAATATAATAATAGCATAGATTAAAAAAGAGTAGCAATTTTTGTTATCTTTAGAGAGGGCTTTGTTGGTGGAATTAGCCTGTTAACTGTTTTGCGAAGACATTTTATGAGCTATCGATTCCCTGCGTTAAAGGGATTATTTGAGGGAGGTTTTACCTCCGAATTAGGGTGGCACCACGAAGTACTGTAAACTCTCGTCCCTTGTTTTTTAACAAGTGACGAGAGTTTTTATCTGTAAAATTATATAGTTTTTTAATGAAAAGGAGAATTTTTATGGCTGTAAATATTAAAGCGCCTAGAGGAACACAGGACATCTTACCTACACAGAGCTATAAATGGCAGTTTGTAGAAAAGATTATGTTTGAAGTCGCTGCACTTTATGGATATGGCGAGATTAGAACCCCAACTTTTGAAACACTCGATTTATTCAAACGCAGTGTTGGCGACACAACTGATGTTGTGCAAAAAGAAATGTACCAAGTAAAAGCCGATAAAGGTGATGAAGTTTTTGGACTAAGACCTGAAGGTACCGCCGGTGTTGTCCGCGCAATTTTGGAAAAAGGGTTGCTAAATGATGCACTGCCGCTGAAGCTTGCGTATAACATCTCTTGTTTCAGACACGAAAGACCGCAAGCAGGACGATATAGAGAATTCCGTCAATTTGGAGTGGAACTTTTCGGTGCATCAAACCCTTCTGCTGACGCTGAGGTCATTTCTTTGGTTAAAAATATATTTGAGATGCTCAATTTGACAAATATATCAATCAACATAAACTCAATAGGTTGTCCTACATGTAGAAGTGCATATACAGCAAAGCTAATAGAATTTTTCAAAGCATCTGAGGACAAGCTTTGCACAACATGTCTTGACAGAATGAGCAAAAATCCTATGCGAATACTCGATTGTAAAAGCCCAGTGTGTGCTGAAATTGCAAAGGATGCTCCTGTTATGATAGATTATCTTTGTCAAGAGTGTGACACACATTTTGATGGCGTGAAAACAAGACTTGAAGCAATGGATATCGCTTATAAAGTTAATACAAAAATCGTGCGTGGTCTTGATTATTATACTAAGACTGTGTTCGAATTCATTTGCTCAGATTTAGGAGCACAATCCACAATTTGTGGTGGTGGTAGGTATGATGGGCTTGTAGCTCAATTAGGGGGTAACCCTACTGCTGGGCTTGGATTTGGCATTGGTATTGACAGGGTTTTACTTGCTTTGGATACGCAAAAAGTCGATATCCCAAAACCTGCTGACTGCGAGCTTTATATAGCTAGCATGGGCGATAAAGCAAACATCAAAGCTATCGAGATTATATCAAGACTACGTCAAGATGGATTTAACGCTGAATGTGATTTAGTCGGTAGAAGTCTAAAAGCTCAAATGAAATACGCTAACAAGATTAACGCTACATTTTCTATGGTGCTTGGCGATGATGAGCTAGCTAGCAAACGCGCTAATCTTAAAAATATGGAAACAGGCGAAACTATAGAAGTTGATTTCGAAGATGCACTCAGCGACATTTTATATGATGCTGGCATGCAAAAGGTCGCTTTAGAAATGGCAGAAGAGTTCGGTGATACTGAGCTTTTCAACCTAATAAACCCAGTACAAGAATAATTAATTATAAGGAGATATATAATAATGTTAGACAAAATGACAGGGTTAAAAAGAACCCATTACTGCGCTGATATTAATATTAGCAATGAAAATGAAATCGTAACAGTATCAGGCTGGATACAACGCCAAAGAGACAAAGGCGCGCTGATTTTTGCTGATTTGCGCGATAGAACTGGTCTGCTTCAGCTTACTTTTGATGAGAATACAGCTAGCGAAGTTTTTGCAAAGGCGAAAGAACTTAAGCCAGAATTTGTTGTAATGGCTCAAGGTAAAGTTATAAAAAGAGAAAGCGTGAATAGCGAAATAGCTACTGGTGAAATCGAAATTTTTGTTACAGACCTTCGAATTTTATCAGCTGCTCAAACTCCTCCTTTCCACATTTTTGATGAAAACGTAAATGAGGAACTTAGACTGAAATATAGATATCTTGACCTTAGAACTGACAGAATGCAAAACGCTATGGTGACAAGACATAAAATCGCTAAAGCTACAAGAGACTATTTTGATGAAAACGGATTTTTAGAAATCGAAACTCCTGTATTAATCAAGTCTACACCAGAAGGAGCAAGAGATTACCTTGTACCTTCACGTGTGCACAAAGGTAGCTTTTTCGCTCTCCCACAATCACCACAATTGTATAAGCAACTATTGATGCTTTCTGGTTATGATAGATACATGCAAATCGCTCGCTGCTTTAGAGACGAAGATTTACGTGCTGACCGTCAACCAGAGTTTACACAAATCGACTTGGAAATGAGCTTTGTAGATATTGATGACGTTTTAGAAATAAATGAGAACTACGTAAAATACTTGTTCAAAAAAATCCTTAATGTTGATGTTTCACTTCCACTAAAAAGAATTCCATATAGTGTAGCTATGGATAAATATGGTTCTGATAAGCCCGACACTAGATTTGCACTTGAACTTGTTAACTTAAGCGAAGTGCTTGCAAACACTGAATTTAAAGTGTTTAAAGGAGCAATTGATGGCGGCGGTAGCGTTCGTGCTATCAATGTTAAAGGCGGGGCATCTTCCCTACCTCGTAAAAAAATCGACAAGCTAGTAGATTTCGTAAAAACTTATGGCGCTAAAGGCTTGGCTTTCACAAGAATAACTGAGGAAGCAGCTACTTCTAGTTTCGAGAAATTTTTATCTGAAGATGAGGTAAAGGCTCTACACAGTGCTATGGACGCGCAAGTAGGCGACGTTATCCTAGTTGTAGCTGATACTAGTGAGCAAGTGGTTTATGACAGTTTAGGCGCGCTTAGATGCGAAATTGCAAAACAATTAAATCTTATTGATGAAAATAAATTTGACTTCTTGTGGGTAGTAGATTTCCCACTATTTGAGTATGATGCTGAAAACGATAGATATGCTGCAAAACATCATCCTTTCACCGCTGTGACTGAAGATGATAGAGATAAGCTTCTAACAAATCCTCATGACTGCAAAGCTAAGGCATATGACCTAGTATTAAACGGTTGTGAAGTTGGCGGTGGTTCTATCAGAATTAACGACCCACAATTGCAGTCAGAAATGTTCACTGCATTAGGTTTCTCAAAAGAGCAAGCAGAGGCGCAATTCGGATTTTTGATTGACGCATTCAAATATGGCGCACCTCCTCATGGTGGTATGGCATACGGGCTAGACAGACTAGTTATGCTAATGCTTGGAACTGAAGCTATTAGAGACGTTATTGCATTCCCTAAAGTTCAAAATGCGAGTGAACTTATGACTCAGTGCCCTTCTAATGTTGATAGCAAACAACTTGAAGAGTTAGGAATCGCATTAGATTTAGGTGAAGAATAATCAAATTGGCAAATTTAGGGCAAATAAATAAAAGGCAATGTGAATTAAATTCACATTGCCTTTATTATTTTACTGATTATTTTTGATTTGCAAATGCACAGAACGCTTTGTAAGCCATGTATACATCTATTTTTGAAGTTACTTCAAAAGGAGCATGCATTGAAAGAACAGGAACACCAACATCAATAACATCAACATCTAAGTTTGCAACGTATGCAGCGACTGTACCGCCTCCGCCTTGGTCAACTTTACCAAGCTCGCCGATTTGCCAGTTAACTTCGTTAGCATCAAATATATCGCAAACTTTCGCTAAGAATTCCGCTGAAGCGTCGTTAGTTCCGCCTTTTCCTCTTGCACCAGTGTATTTTGAGATACCCACGCCATAATTTACATATGTCGCATTATTTTTCTCAAGCACTTCTGGGAAAGTTGGATCAAATGCAGCTGTAACATCCGCTGAGAGACACTCAGAATTAGCAAGAACAGTGCGACCTTCAATTCCATAAGGTTTGGCTAAATCTGCAACGAAATATTTTAAATATGCGCCTTTTAATCCAGTGTTACCCTCAGAGCCAGTTTCTTCTTTATCTGCAAGAATTGTCACGACAGTATTAGTTGGAGCTTCACACTCCATCGTAGCGATTAGAGAAGTGTATGCACACACTCTGTCATCTTGACCATAGGCTCCGATTAAGCTTCTGTCAAAACCTACATCTTTCGCTTTGTACGCTGGTACTAGCTCAAGCTCTGCACGAATTAAATCTTCTTCAACGATACCATATTTATCGTTTAGAATGTTAAGGATATTATATTTTACTTTTTGGCTAATATCATCATCTTTAAACATCAATGAACCAACTAATACATTGAGTTCTTCCCCTTTAATTCCTTCAGAGAAAGTACGTTTCATTTGATCAGCTGCTAGATGTGGAAGTAAGTCGTTAATGCAAAAAACTGGGTCTTTATCATCTTCACCGATAATTACTTCAACTTTTCCTGCACTTTTGCTCATGATTACGCCATGAAGAGCAAGAGGTATTGCTGTCCACTGATATTTTTTAACTCCACCGTAGTAATGAGTTTTAAACAATGCTAATTGTGATTCTTCGTACAATGGACGTGGTTTCAAGTCAATTCTAGGTGAATCGATATGAGAAGCCATAATTTTAACGCCGTTTTCAAGACTATCTGTCCCAATTACTGCGCAGATAATCGCTTTGCCACGGTTATTGAGGTATACTTTATCCCCAGCTTTGTATTTAACATTTTTGTCAAACTCAACAAAGCCTGCTTTTTTTAGCATTTCTAATGAAGTGTCAACCACTTCTCTTTCTGTTTTTCCGCTGTCTAAAAACGATTTGTAACCTTCAGAAAAATCCATCACAGAATTAAGTGTATCATCACTTAACACTGAACTCAAATTTTTTGGTTCGTACATCAAATCTTTTTTAGCTTTTTTGTTTTCTTTCGCCATTTTATTGTCTCCTTTATGAATGTTTCCATTCTATTATTATCTTAAGGCATATGCCTAAAATTACTTTTCTTCACGCTCTTTGTATATCTCATAATTATCCATTATTTTATCGATATAGTGGTTTGTATCCTTATACGGTGTCGTTATCAAAGTTTCACTATCCTCAGAGTATTCCTCAGTTTCAAGCCAGCCGTTCACAGCACCTCTACCAGCATGATATGCGGCCATTGCTTCTGGCACAGTCTTAAACTCATCTAGCAAATACCAAAGCAGATAACAACCATACTCAATGCTGACTTGTGGATCAAATAAATCTTCATGTACATACTCAGTATAACCCAATTTTGTGCTAACCCAATCAAATGTATCTGGAATAAACTGCATCAGTCCATACGCATCGTCGACAGAAACTGCATTGGGATCAAATCCACTTTCTGTTTTAATCACAGCATAAACTAAGTTTTCATCCAAATTATATTTTGCACTGTATTCCTCAACATATTCGGAATAATGCCTCGGGAAAGCATATGTATAATATACTTCCATTCCTACAAAAGCTAGCACAGTAATAACTATGATACCTATGGCAATTATTAGCAGTTTTTTCGTCTTTTTCATTGCCACTCTCCAATCAATTTTATTGTATAATTTTGTCAACTACCACAGCTGTTTGTTCTAAAAACTTATCGATACCCTTGTCGTTTTCTATCACATAATCGGCTCTACTCGTGTAAAAATCACTCGTTTTTTGAGCTTTTATCCGCTCTAAAGCCGCTTCCTTCGTCATATTATCTCTTATCATTATTCTATCAAGACGTAGCGCTTCATCGCTCACAACAGACACTATAACATCACAAAGCATATTTGCACCACTCTCAAACAATGTCGGAGCATCTAATACAATGTATTTATATCCTTGTGCTTTCAAGCTTTTAATACGCTTATTTATATGCTTAACAATTGGTGGATACATCAAATGATTTAAAAAAATCATGTTTTCTTCATTTGTAAATACTAGCTTTGCAAGCGCTTTTCGGTTAATCTGCTCACCATCCAGTATCTCTTCCCCAAAATTGTCCACAAGCTTTTCTATCACATCTGGTAAAGTTATAACTTCCCTAGCAACTAAGTCACAGTTTATTACAGCTGCACCCTTTTTTTCAAACTCGGTGCACAGCGTAGTTTTCCCACTGCCTGTTTGTCCTGTTAGACCTACTACAACCACATCATTTAGCGTAATTATCTCAAAACCACATGCTCTTAGTAATCTATTATATACCGCTAGTCCTACACCATCTTTTTTCGGAACTCTAGCAAAAATTGTCCCCAATGAGTTTTCGTCAATCTCTCTTAAAGCAGAAAAAAGCCTAGTTGCTTGTTCATCAGGCGAAAATTCATTCCCGTATGTAAAGCAAGGTATGTTAAATAGAGATTTCTCATTCTCAAAAACTAATACACCCGTTTTTTCATCTGCATTTTTTGAAACGTATTTACAAAATTCGCTCAAAGTAGCTTTAACCATAATAACATTTGCCTCTGGTGAATAGTGAGTATATTTCATTCCAGGAGATTTAACCTTTTTATCCTCAGACTGCTTTGAAAATACTCCGTCGTCAAGCTTTACTTTTGACACCACTTTCAAAAAATCATCAATTGCAATTTTCCCCGGGCGCAATATTTCTACTTCGTCCTCAAGCACATTTACAACTGTCGACTCAAGCCCAACTTCACACTCTCCACCATCCAGTATAATCTCTATTTTGCCATTTAAATCAGCCATAACATGTGATGCACTAGTTGGGCTGGGTTTACCAGATAAATTTGCGCTTGGCGCAGCTATCGGTACAGCGCAAGTGCGTATTAGCTTTAGTGCTGCTAAATCCGAGGGCATTCTCACAGCTACAGTGCTTAGTCCACATGTGATACTATCTGAAACTTTGTCGCTTTTTGGCAAAACCATTGTAAGTGGCCCTGGCCAAAAAACTTCTGCAAGTTTTTTGGCTGTGGGACTAAAATCTTTTACTATTTCATTTAGCATA
Source organism: uncultured Oscillospiraceae bacterium (assembly GCA_964370225.1). Lineage (GTDB taxonomy): Bacteria > Bacillota > Clostridia > Oscillospirales > Ruminococcaceae > CAYJII01. The sequence goes on from CAYJII010000003.1 coordinate 27,546, forward strand.
TTTTCATCGCAGATATGCACGATAAGCGGGTTATCCATCGGGCGGCCTTTTATCGTAAAAATGTTTTTCACAGCAGCATCATCGAAAGCGTTTGCAGCAAGTCCATACACAGTTTCAGTGGGTATGGCTACTACTTGTGAATTTAGTATTTTCTCTTTAGCTAAGAGGATATTTTCTTCTGTAGGTTTTAATATTTGCGTTTTCATGAAATATTCCCCCTTAAATCAAGCTTAAAAATTATTCATTATCACCAGCAGCAGCTAATTTCAGCGCTTGATCTGCGGTGATTAAAGCTTCAAATATTTCGTCTAAATCTCCATTTAATATGCCCTCAAGACGGTATAATGACAGATTTATTCTATGGTCAGTCATCCTGCCTTGTGGATAGTTATATGTTCTAATGCGCTCAGAGCGGTCGCCAGAACCTACTTGGGATTTTCTCTCTGACGCAATTTTTTGCATTTGTTTTTCTTGCTCAGCTTGGTATAATCTTGAACGCAAAACTTTCATAGCTTTTTCTTTATTTTTAAACTGGCTTCTTTCATCTTGACACTCTACCACAACACCTGTAGGTATGTGTATTATCCTTATTGCACTCTCAGTTTTATTGATATGCTGTCCACCCGCGCCACTTGCTCTAAATGTATCAATTTGCAAATCTGCTGGGTTAATCTCTACCTCAACTTCTTCTGCTTCTGCCAAAACAGCAACAGTAACTGTAGATGTGTGTACACGTCCTGAAGATTCCGTCTCAGGTACTCTTTGCACTCTGTGTACTCCGCTCTCAAACTTTAGTCTTGAATAAACGCGCTCGCCCTCAAGAGAGAAGCTCACCTCTTTAATGCCACCTAGCCCAGTCGGATTTAGGTTTATCAAGTCCGTTTTCCAGCCTTTTGCTTCTGCAAACATAGTGTACATTCTATAAAGAGAGTTAGCAAATAGCGCTGCTTCTTCCCCACCAGCACCGCCTCTGATTTCCACGATAACGTTTTTATCGTCATTCGGGTCAGTTGGTAATAGTAAGATTTTAAGCTCTTCACCAAACTTTTCAATAAGTTCTTTGTTGAGGTCGTATTCTTCTTGTACCACTTCTTTAAACTCTTTATCAAGTGAAGAATCATCAAGCATCATTTTAGCTTCCTCGAAACTGTCGCATGCTTTTGTGTACTCAATATACTTTTCAACTATCGGTGTCAAGTTTTTATACTCTTTCATCAAGTCTTTGTATAAATCATTATCACTGATGACCTTAGCATCCATCAGCATTTCTCCGATTTCTTCATACCTCTTTTGTGTTAGTTTTAATTTATCAAACATAATATCTCCGTTTCTTATATAAGACTATTCATCTTTATTTACAATCATTTTAATGTTGCGCTCTATTTTATTGCGCGCTACCATAATCTCATGGCCACATTTTTGGCATTTCATCTTAAAATCCATACCTACTCGCAAAACAATAAATTCATCCGAGCCGCAGGGATGTTTCTTCTTCATTTTAACGATATCTGAAACTTTTACATCCATATTCCAACACCTTTTTCTCATCTTATGCTACTTAATAAACATACAAATTTATTATAACATTTTTTATATGTAAATAGCAAGTTTTATGCGCCAAATTTTTGTAATTTCATAAAAAATTATTATTTACATGCTTTTTGTTAATTATATTAATGTGCAGATTTTTTCCTTTTCTTTATCTGCAACAATTTTTAAGGAGCAATGAACATGAAAAGTACTATTACAGCAGTGTTTGAAAGCTTAGATTTGGCTGAGGTTGCTGCTAGAAAGCTAAGGCAAACTTATCCACAAATTCATGATATCAAGATAAAATACAATTCAGTAAATATACATGATGAAGGCAACGACTTTTTCCCAGTAATCACAGGCGCATATGGAGTTAATGCTGTGCAAACCCCCACGGGATATTTCCCCTATGCATTTAATTCAGTGATAAATGATGTGTCTAGCAAAAATCAATCAGAAAGCTCATTTTCGACAAAAAGCAAAATCATAATCAAAGTTGATAATAGCATAAAAAAAGCAGTCAGCTCCACGCTAACTAGCATGGGTGGATTGCAGGTAAATAGCTTTGATTTTGCTTTAAAATAGTGTAGTAGTTAAAAGGTTGCGGGCATAATTTGCTTGCAATCTTTTACTTTTTTAGGACATATTTTATTTGAGTGTGCATATAAATTTTATAAACGAAAGCAAAGGGTTCATGCTACACATAACACTTTGCTAAAAAAATAGGAGGTCATACAATGTCATGTTACAAACCCGAAGGAATATTATTGCAATCTCAGGAAAATATTAATGCATTAAAAAATCACAATAATCTGGTTGAATCGCATATTAATGGTAAAATTTTAGAGGCGCGTGCGCTCGTTTGCGATAGCGAACATAATCTACTAGTAGATTTAGGTTCCGCTAAAGGTATTATCCCCAGAGAAGAATGCGCAATTGGTATAAGCGATGGTAGCACAAGGGATATTGCGATTATTTCCAAGGTGAATAAACCTGTATCTTTTTTAATTAGTGAAATAAAAAAAGATACTTTTGGCAAACCCTACGCAGTTTTATCTAGAAAAAAGCTACAACTGCGATGTAAAGACGAGTATATAGATAAGCTACTACCAGGCGATGTCATCCCCGCAAAAGTGACTCATTTAGAGTCTTTTGGATGCTTTGTAGACGTGGGCTGTGGCATCATTTCGCTCATTCCTATCGATAATATTTCTATTTCACGAATTTCCCACCCACGTGACAGATTTAAGGTCGGACAGGATATCATGGTGGTAGTAAAAGGCTTTGACGAAGACGGCAAACTTTGCCTTTCTCATAAGGAGCTTTTAGGCACATGGGAGGAAAATGTGCAAAACTTCGAAATCGGGCAGACTGTCGCTGGAATTGTACGCTCAATCGAAGACTACGGAATTTTTGTAGAGCTTGCCCCAAATCTAGCAGGACTCGCTGAGTATAAAGACGATGTTAAAGTCGGGCAACACACTAGTGTATACATAAAAAATATTATCCCTGAAAAAATGAAGATAAAACTTATAATAGTCGATAGTTTTGATGCAGATTATAAGGCAAGTAAGCTTGATTACTACATCGATTCTAATCATATCAACATATTTAAGTATTCCCCTGACGAGTCAACAAAATTTATAGAGACTATCTTTTGATTTTTCGGCGCTTTATACGCCAAACGCCATATAAAATATTGAATTTTTATTAACTTTTTTGCCTTTGTATTGTTTTTTTCTCTCTATTATGATAAAATTTGAATACTGCTTGAAAAAACAAGTGTATATGAGCAAAAATTATAATTGGAAGTGTAAAAATGAAACAAAAATCAAATTTTAGGCTTGGTATAAATTTTATCGGCACACATCTGCTTGCAACTGTGTTAGCTTTAATCGTTACTTTTTCACTGGTTGCAGTTAGCGAAAGTACCATCTATCTAATCGCAGTAGGCGCTTTTGTACTACTGATGTATTGGGGAATTATCGGAGGTCCTGCTTATAAATTAGGAAACGATGACTCTAATCGTGTTAATTTTAAAAGAATGGAAAAAGATATTTTTAGAGGTTTTAAGGTTGGAATAGTAACCTTCATTTACCCAGCGGTACAAATATTAATTGTTATATTATTTAAACTTGGCGTTATTCCTGATTTATTCTTTGTATATAAGCTATTAAATTCACATTTACTAATTCCAATGAATTTAGTCCAAAACGTTGGCTTTGTCGCTGACGCTTCGTGGGGCACAATAATTATTATGCTATCATTCCAACTAATTACTCCAATTTTTATTGGCATCCACTACATTTTAGGATTTAACAATGTTAGTTTCTTAGATAAACTTATTTATAAAAAGACTGATACAAGAAAATCGTAATTGCTAAAAATTCCTCCTGACATTTGTTGTGGAGGAATTTTTTTCTTTTATTCAATTATTTTCTTGAAATAATAATATAAGGATTGTGTATCAAAAAAGGCAATATTAAGCTACATGGAACAAATGTGATTACATATACAATTGTGTTTTTAAATGCATTAGGAAACTGAACATCAACTGTGAAAGCATGAATAAAGTTATCAAACCAAATGAAAACAGCTTAGCTCCTGCTCATGTGGATAACTATCCGATTGCATATTATATTGATAAAATATATTACCTCCCAATTTCGATTAGTTCAAAACAGAAAAATCACATATATCAAACATCGGTTCTTTTTGATTACTTCCCATAAAATGATATGACTCTACTCTGATAATATTATTCATCTAATTTTATATTCTCAATATTTTGCAGGTGCACATAGTACAATATAAATCTGCCTTGTGGGGCAAGAATGTCCCTCATGACAGATTTATCAGATTAATATAGATTTTTATGTCTTATAGCATTTTCCATTGGCATGCCTGTATCGTAGTCTAGCTGTCGGGTTTCATATTCTTCATTTTCGCGCTGTCTTGTATATCCGTCATTTAGCCACAATGGTTTTTTCTCAGGACGCCATACTCGTGTCGCCCACTGATACCCACGATAAACATCACGTGTTGCATTCATATTATCTAGTATAGCATCGTGCAAGCAATTTCTTATTTCAGCATATTCTTCGCACAATACTAAATTTTTCATCTCAGCAGGGTCTTCTTGCATATCATATAATTCATCGGTATCAAGCAAGTTTATTACTAGCTTATATCTCCCGTCAGTTACCCCTCTCATCATTTGCAGTCCACCAAATCCATCGTGGTCTACTTCATATCTGGTAAACTCAGTGAATACGAAATCGTTAATTTTCACTGTGGTATCGTACACTTGAGGTAGCATACTCTTTCCCTCAAGTGTTTTCGGAATTGGTATCCCCATGTATTCTAACACAGTCGGCGCTATGTCAATATGCGAGGTAGGATAGTCAAGCTTTTTATCTTTTTCCCCGCCACGTATAATAAATGGTATACGCGCAGTTTCAGTGTACATAGTAGCATTTTTGCTCATAAGTTTGTGGCTTCCAAGCATATCTCCATGATCTGAGGTAAATAGCACTATCGCATCAGGGCAGTGCTCATCAATAACTTTCATCAAGCGCCCTACCTGCTCATCCACAAAACTATTGGAGCCTAAAAATAAACTCAAATCTTTCGTCGGCTTATTTAGTTCTTGCGCAGATTTCATTAAATCTTCCCCAGCCCAAAGTTTTTGCATTAATGGCTTATCGCTTAAATCATCTGAATAATTTTCGCTAAAAGGCATCGCAACTCCGTCATACATCGTATTAAATGGAGGTGGGCAAACACTAGGACCATGTGGCTCATCATATGATAGTGTTAAAAAGAAATCCTCGTCACTATTATTATTAATAAAGCTAATTGCTTTGTCCGTGCATCTATATGCAAAAGTTTTCTCTGCTGTCCAGTCCTCATCAAAAGAAGTCATAGGTTTTCGACTTCTCACCTTATCCTCATCAGACAGCTCGTCTAAATAACATTTCATGTCGTACCAATATTTATCATCAAAACCCTCAGGGCAAATCCCAAACCCAAAATAATCTCCACCATCTAAATGCCATTTACCAACATAAGCACAGTGCACTGAATTGTCAGTCAATCTTTGTCCGATGGTCTTTACATTTGCACCGAGTGGCAATGAATTGGCAACCATTCCATTTGAATGTGGGAAAGTTCCTGTAAATATCGCGCTTCTCGCCGGTCCGCAAACCGGCTGGCAAGTGTACGCGTTCGTGTACATAATCCCATCTTTTGCAAGCTTGTCTAAATTTGGTGTAATCATTTGTGGATTGCCATAACACCCTAACATATCAGCTCTTGTTGTGTCGGTCATTATTAATATAAACTGCTTTGCCATAATATCATTCCTCTTCGTTTAGATAAGCTTATTTTAATAGCTCGCTTGGAGTGCTAATCTCTTTTCCGATTAAGTCGTATATTTTCGCAAATCCATCTCTGTCCTTAAGCTTTGTCCCTAGTGAAGTCGCAATTAATGTGATATTATCTCGCTTAACTTCATCTAAAAAGCTCCTTACAGCAGGTGGAAATGACCCAGCCCATATTGGGAAAACTAAAACTAAATCTTCATTTTCGTTTACAGGCGAAAATTTAATCGGAACTTGTTTTTTGGTAGAGGACATAAAGCCCCCTCGTAAAAAGTTTCCTGCTCCACTCCAGTCTTTCTCATCAGTGATTTTATTCGCAGTCGCTCCATTAGCTTTTGCTATTTCATTTGCAATTTTTTCACAACGACCTGTTCTTGTAAAGTAGTATATTTGCATAATGCCCCTCCTGAATATTCTTACTATTTTGTAGTAGTTATTTTTTATAGACTATATAGTTTTGAGTATTTCTCTGTTAAATACTCCACATAATAAGTTGGATCAAACTCAACTCCACAACAATTTTTTATCACTTCTGGAGGAGTTAGCATACTACCATATTTGTATATATGCTCGGTTAACCAGTCAGCAATCGGAGCCATGTCACCGCTTGCGACTAATTTTTTCACATCAATATCTCTTTGCATAGATGCAGTAATTTGTGAAGCGTAAGCACTACCTACTGAGTAGCTTGGGAAATATCCAAACATACCACCGGACCAGTGTACATCCTGTAGTACACCATGTGCATCATCTGGAACATCTACACCTAAATATTCTTTATATAGCGCATTCCATGCACTTGGTAGCTCTTCTACTGTAAGCTCATTTGCAAATATTCTCTTTTCAATCTCATAACGCACCATTATGTGTATGGAATATGTTAGCTCGTCAGCTTCAATCCTAATTAAGCTTGGCTCAGATTTGTTCACCGCTTTGTAAAAATCAGTCGCAGTAACATTTTTTAATTGTTCTGGGAATAGCTCTTGTAATTTTGGGAATACCAACTCACAAAACTCAAGTGAGCGCCCAACTATATTTTCCCAAAAGCGTGATTGTGATTCATGAATACCCATACTAGTCCCGCTTGCAAGCACTGAACCTATCAAATCATCAGAAGTGCAAAGCTCATACATACCATGTCCACACTCGTGAATAATGCTATAAAAACTGCTCGCAATGCTGTCTTCTTGATAATGAGTAGTTACGCGTACATCATTCTTTGAAAAATGTGTGGAAAACGGATGTTCTGTTTCTCCGATTACGCAATGATTTTTATCAATATTCAGTACATCAAGCAAATAGTCAGACAATACTCTTTGTGTTGCTATTGGATATTTGTGTGACATAAAGTCCACATTTGGTGCTGGTGCGCTTTTAATTTTTTCAATAAGTGGTACTATAGCAGCGCGAAGTTTAGCAAAATAATCATCAAGCATATCCGTTGTCATTCCACGCTCATAATCATCAAGCATTATGTTGTAGATGTTTGTTTCA
>CAYJII010000003.1:34961-44897 GCA_964370225.1 uncultured Oscillospiraceae bacterium
ACTCAATAATTTTTCCTAAATGTGGTTTAAAGCACTCATAATTGCTCTCACCTTTTGCTTTTTGCCACGCTTGTTGTGCAGCATTAAGACAAATTTGGTAGTCAACAAACTCATCCATCGGAATTTTCTCTGTTTTTTCTTTTTCTCTTAGTACTTCTTGCATCTCTTTTTTAGTTTGTGGGTCTAACTCATTTTCATTTTCTTTTAAAACTTTAAGCGTTTGTGCAAGCTCGTTTGAAACTTGCATTTTGTATATATCTTCGGATAAAATGCCCAATGTTTCACCTAAATTTTCTGATGCTCCACTTGGCATACAGGTTTCAGAGTCATAATGTAGCATACCTATTGCATGCGAATATGCGCTCAGTTTCTTTTGGTATTTTTTAAATTCTATTATTGCTTCTTGTACTTTCATAATTACTCCCCTTTTATATTAATTCTGCGGTATAAATAAAGTCTTTTATACGCTGCATTTAAAATGTACTGTTTTTATATTATATTTATTTCGCCTAAATGTCAATAATATTAAAACAGTTTTTTTATTTATTCATCACAAGTTTACTCACATATCACAATTAACGCAAAAAGCGGAATACTAGAAGCACGCTTCTAATATTCCGCTTAAATATTTATATTTTTGCAACAGAGTCCCCTTTAATCATGGATGCCTCTAATACGATTTTTTCAGAAGCAACTGTATTTGTGCTTTCACTTAGCCTCTTTAGCATAGTACTAGCGCACGCATCCCCGATTGCTTGAAGTGGCTGACTCATTATAGTTAGTTTGGGGTTAAATACTCTTGAGAGCTCCATATTATCAAATCCGATTATCGAAAGCTGCTCAGGAATTTTAATCCCATTTTCGTTAGCATAAATTATTGCACCTAATGTCATTTCATAATTGGTTACAAAAACCGCTGTCATACTTGGGTTCTTCTCCAATAATGTTTTTAGCCCTTCATATCCACCAGAAATTTTATAATCACCGTGAAACATCAGCCCCTCATTAAGTTTTATCCCTTGTCGATTAATCTCATGTTTATATCCTTTTTCACGCTCACTCGAGGTATATATATTTTGCGGACCTAAAATTATACCTATATCTTTATGTCCATTTTGAGTCAAATAACTAACAGCATCAGCAGCAGCTTTGCTATTATCTATTACAACGCTGTCCACTTTATTCTCTAAATTATTTATCATCCTATCGATAAGTAAAGTAGGCACGGAATTTTCAATCGCAATTTTCAAATGCCCACCCTCTAAATCAGTTGGCATATTAATAATTCCATCAATACGCTTTGATAGCAAAAACTTCACAGCATCAATCTCAATATTAGCATCACTTTGGCAATCACAAATTATAGTGCTATATCCATTTTGTCTGAGAGTTTCCTCCATTTTTGAGATTATATTGGTAATAAAAATATTTGACAACTCTGGAATAATTACCCCAATTGTGCGAGTTTTATTGATTTTTAGCCCTCTAGCATACTCATTAACTGTATAATTAAGCTTTACAATAGCCTCATCTATAATTGTTTTATTTTGCTTTTTTATTGTAATCCCATTTAAATATTTGGATATGGTAGCTATGCTAAGTCCGGTTTCTCTTGCGATATCCTTAATAGTAGCACGCATTTTTTCTCCCTCAAATCTTCATTTTAGTTGTAATAAGTGTATCATATGAGATTTTACTTGTCAATAAATGCAAGCGCTAAAATAAGATATAAAGGCGAGCGTATAATAGCTCGCCTTTATATCTTGCATGGTATTCTTTTTGAGAAAATTAGCAGCAGTTGTTTGAACAACCACAGTTATTTCCAAACACATTGTTGCCGCAACCACCACAGCAAACTAAAAGCAAAATTATAATAAGTATCCAGCTACAATTATTTCCAAACATAAAAAGCTCCATTTCTCCGACTAAAAAAGTTATTTTTACTCATGTAATTGCGTCGGAATACACATGAGTGTTGTCACTAAAGCTAAGCTTTTTTGACTACACCATATACTATGATACATATATTATTTGTGTTACATAATTTTTCCACCCTACACCAATTGACATTATTTTACGCTTAGATGGTGTAATATTAAGATGATAATATTTTATGATAGGGAATGTATGTATGTCTATGTTAAATAATTTTACTAAGCAAGCTTGCTCTGTTGTTATGCAAGCGATTAAAACAGCGGAAGAATTGGGTCACACATTTGTAGGAAGTGAGCATTTACTATATGGTTTATGCTATGATGAAAACTATGTTTCTGATTGCATTTTAGGCAAAAGAAACATTAAAGGAAAAGATATATTACAGCAGATTATTAGCCATAACTCAAGCGGTGAAAAAACAATTTTATCTGTAAAAAATCTGACACCAAAAGCACATGATATTTTGCAAAATGCACTTATCGAAGCTAAAACTTCAAATAGCATAAACGTTGGAAGCGAGCATATCTTATTAGCACTACTAAAACAAGGCGATTGCTCAGCTGTACAAATCATCAGGGATATCGGAGTAAATAGTATCGATTTTTATTCCGATATTTTACAGGAAATAACTCCACAAAATAGCGCTATTAAACATTTAAGTGATACCTCTACTAAAAAAAACAAGCACAATAAGCATAGGAAAGTTTTATCTCAATACGGTAAAAACCTTAGCGAAATCGCTCGTGAAAATAAACTTGACCCTGTTTCGTGCAGAGATGAAGAGATAAGTCGACTATCGCAAATTCTTAGTCGACGAACTAAAAATAATCCCTGCCTTATCGGCGAGCCCGGTGTAGGCAAAACTGCAATTGTAGAAGGTCTCGCACAAAAAATATCGGTCGGCGATATCTCTGATAATTTAGTGAATAAGGAGATAATAAGTATTGATTTAAGCAATATCGTTTCCGGTGCAAAATATCGTGGGGACTTTGAACAAAGATTAAATCAAATCATCACAGAGGCTACACAAGATGATGAAATCATTCTCTTTATTGACGAAATCCACACTATTGTGGGAGCTGGCAGTGCAGAGGGGGCAATCGATGCAGCGAATATTTTAAAGCCGCATTTAGCTCGTGGAAATTTGCAAATTATCGGTGCTACCACCATACGCGAGTACAATCGATATATCAAAAAGGATGCAGCATTAGAGCGAAGGTTTCAGCAAGTAATTGTTAATGAGCCTTCTAGTGAAGATAGCATTAAAATGATAAAAAATTTAAAACCGCTGTATGAAAAGCATCACAACATCATAATCTCTGATGAGGCTATAAAAGCAGCTGTTACGCTTTCAAGCAGGTATATTGTAGACAAATATCTACCTGACAAAGCCATCGACATTTTAGACGAAGCTGCTTCAAATCTTAATTTGTATTCGCACAGACTCCCACTAAATTTACTAAAAATGCAAAACAGTTTACAACTACTCAAAAATGATAAGGAGCATGCACTTTTATCTCAAAATTACGATACAGCACAAAAATATCGCAATCTCGAAAAAGAGATGTTGGATATTTTCATCCCACTAAAGGAGAAGTGGATTAAAAAAATTTCTGAGGAGACACTAGTTTTAAATCGTGACGATATAATAAACATCATCTCAAAGATAACAGAAATCCCAAAGGAAAATATCAATAACACGACTCCTGTTGATTTGTCCGAGCTTAAGGATAAGTTGAGTGCAAAAATAATTGGGCAAAACGAAGCAATCTCCGCAGTAGTAAGTTCCCTGTGCAGTAGTCGTGTCGGACTTTCTGACGAAAATAAACCCATCTGCTCTATGATGTTTTTAGGCGAAAGTGGTGTTGGGAAAACGGGGCTTTGTAAAGAACTTGCTGAAATATTATTCGGAGATAAAAAGCATTTGATTAAACTTGATATGTCAGAATATATGGAAAAACATTCGGTATCAAAATTATTAGGCTCGCCCCCTGGTTATGTTGGCTATGAAAACACACCTAGTATTATCCAACATTTAAAACTCCATCCTCACAGCATAATTTTGTTTGACGAAATCGAAAAGGCACATCCCGATGTCGTTAACTTACTTTTGCAAATACTCGATGAGGGAGTGCTCACCACAGCCGATGGTGAAAAAGTAAATTTCAAGAATATGATAGTGATTATGACCTCGAATATTGGAGCAAAACTCGCTTTTGAGCATAAACATGTGGGTTTTTTCACCTCGACATCAAAATCGAGTGAAAATTTTTCTATTATGCAAACTGAGCTTTCACGCCATTTCCCACCAGAGTTTATTGCACGTATTGATGATGTGATATTCTTTAACGCACTATCATATGAAGATATCGAAAAAATAGCGGAAATCGAAATGGCAAAACTCAATAATAAGCTTATAAAGTTAAACTATAATATCGAATTTGACATTTCGGTAATTGAGCAAATTGCAAAAACATCTTTTAGCTCAAATAAAAACGCTCGCAACATAAAACATAATATCAAAAACCAAATTCAAAACTTCATTACTGATAATATTTTAAGCAAAAATATACTGCAAAACTTAATGTATATTATCTCCTATGAAGACAGTGAATTCCTTCTCAAAAACAATATTTTTGCTAATGCAGAATAATAAAAGCATGTTACTTGAAGATATTATCAAGTAACATGCTTTTTATCATTGGTATAGTTCAAGCTTTTATTGGGAATTGTCTTTGGATACTAGCATTTTTAAAAAAAACACGAGTAACACTTCAATAAGGGCAATACAGATTATTTATACTTCTCTACTATTTTCTCCATACTCTCCCATTTGCGCTCCATATCTGCTACTAGCGCCATTTGAGTTTTGCATCTATCCAAATTATGTTTATCCCTATGCACAGAAAAATATACATCGCCCTGCAAATAATCTGTCAAAAATCTCATCCCACATTCAAGTGTCATAAGCTTAGCACCCATCGGCAACATCTTCACTTCATTTTCAGTTAGGCTATTATTGCAACCTTCCAAAAATCCCTTAGTATAAAGCTCAAATAAATTCAAATCAAGTGATACTTTACTCAAATCACGCTCATCTTCAGCAGCTGTGTTTGCCCCAAAGCGTATTGAGTCGCCAAAATCAAAAATAGATAGTCCTGGCATAACTGTGTCAAGGTCAATTACGCAAATTGCCTCACCACTTTGCTTATCAATTAGTATATTATTAAGCTTTGTGTCATTATGCGTCACTCTCAGTGGCAGCTCATCAGTTTTTAGCATATCCGTACATGATGACATATCTTTCTCGCGTGCTTTTATGAACTCAATCTGCTCGCTCACTTCACTAGCACGCCCCATTACATCCTCATTCACTGCCTTTAAAAAGTCTTTGTATCGGGATGGTGTATTATGAAAATTTGGTATTGTTTCATGTAGCATATCCGCTTTAAATGCTGACAATTCGCTTTGAAATCGACCGAAAGTTACAGCACTTTTATATATATCCTCAGGATTTTCTACTGCTTCTAATGAATATGCACCATCGATAAAATGATAACTGCGCCAGTAATCATTTTCTTCATCAACATAGTAAAACTCTCCATCTTTAGTTGGAATGATATTAAGTGTTTCGCGCAGTGGCTCTCCCCCACGAGAAACTATATTTTCACGCAAAAAGCTTGTTACATTGCTGATATTTTCCATCAACTCAACTGGCCTTTTGAAAACATCAGTGTTAATTTTTTGCAGGATATAACCTCCATTTTCGCCCTTTACTAAAAAAGTGCTATTAATATGGCCATTGCCATATTTTTCACACGAAGTAACATCTCCCCCAAAATCAAATGCACTAAGCGCTTGTTTTGCTCTATTTAACATATCTTTATTCTGTGACATAAAATTCCCTCTACATTACTTTGCCCATAAATATTTTGGGTAAAGTCCATCTTCTTTCATTTGTTTTATCGCGCGCACCACGTCAGCCTTATCTTCCTTATAAGTAACGCCATACCAGAGTTCCTCGCTTTCAAGCAAGGTCACACTAGCTTTCCCCTTAGCGATGAGGTTATCTACTGCAAATGGTATAAAAAACTCTGATTTAAGCTCATTTTTTGGAACGTCATTTTTTAAAAATTCCTCGAAACCAGTAGATAAATCAGCGGTAAAGCTTGCGCAAAATCCCCAAAAATTCATTGAAACGAATTTATCACAGGACAACTCAACCCAAGTTTCACCGTCATCCTCTAGATAAGCCGCTCCCGTTTCAGTTTTCTTAATACCAACTCTTTCCGTGATTGAAATTATATTATTATCAGCATCAACCTCGCACACACCACGTGAAACAGCACCATTTTCGGTGAGCGTATTTTTCAGGCGAAAACCTACCATATAAAACTGATTTGCTTTACTCTGTTTTACCTCACAAAGCTTGTCATATATTTGTTTATACGCCGCTTTACCATAAAAGTCATCGGCATTTATTACTACAAAAGGGGCATCAATATATCCTCTTGCAGACAGCACCGCATGCCCTGTACCCCACGGCTTTTTACGCTCGCTTGGAACTACATATCCATTTGGAATATCGTCCAATCTTTGAAAAGCATATTCTACTTTAATAAATGGAGATACCCTCTCCCCTATTATTTTTTCCATATCCGCTTTCATTTCTTCTTTAATAACAAAAACAACTTTTTTAAATCCTGCTTGTATCGCATCAAAAACAGAATAATCGATGATTATATGCCCCTCTTCATCGATTGGGTCAATTTGTTTCGCGCTTCCGTATCGACTACCCATTCCTGCTGCTAGTATCACCAAAACAGGTTCACGCTCATTGATATTCCCCATAAAAAACCTCCGTCAAAACTTTTTTACAAGTTACTGCTTTTAAGTCAATATTATAGCAATATTGAGCGATTATTACAAGCGTTTTGACAAAAAATATATCTTGATACATCTTATATTAAAAAGTTGCATTTTACTATGAAATTGAGTATACTGTAATAAATGGACGTAAATTACTAAATATTGGAGGATAATATGGAAGAACAAAAAAGAAGTGTTAAGGACATCGTGATATACATAACTACTGTTGCAATACTCTTATTAAGCATTGGTGCGCTAGGAGTTTTGCTATTGATGACTAACATAGATAAGGCAAACGAAGTACAAATTGCACAAGATGCGACAATCGCTAAAGAACAAGCAGAAAGCGATTTGCAAGCACGTATTGATAGTTCAATTTTAACCGAAGATTTTGTTGCAAAATCAATGCAATACGGAGTTTCAACAGAATATATACAGCAGTTTTTTAGCGATGAGCTTGTGTATAAGGAAGACGGTGTTTTAAAAACTTCACCGATAAACTATGAATTAGCACAACATTCGTATAATTGGAATTTAATCACAAACCCAGAAGACAAGCGCAAAACCTATGATGATGGTACCACTACCGCTACTCTAGGTATTGACGTTTCGAAATACCAAGGAGACATTGAGTGGGATAAAGTGGCAGCTGATGGCATTGATTATGCTATTATGCGCCTAGGGTACAGAGGTTATGGCTCAGAAGGAAACATAGTTTTGGACGAGTACTTTCACCAAAATATGGAGGGAGCAATCGCTGCTGGCATCCCAGTTGGGGTTTACTTCTTCTCGCAAGCAGTAACACCTGAGGAAGGCGTAGAAGAAGCGGAGTTTGTACTATCCGAGCTTAGAAATTACGACTTAAGCATACCTATTATCATCGATGTTGAGGAAGGTGGCTCCGACACTGCGCGCACAAACGACATGACAGCTGAACAGCTTACTGATGTTACCATAGCTTTTTGTGAGCGCATAAAAGAAGAAGGCATGACCCCTATGGTCTATGCAAACGCTAGATGGTTTTTCTCAAAACTGCAAATGGAGAGACTTGAGGAATACGATAAATGGCTTGCGCAATACTACAGAAAGCCATTTTTCCCATACGAAGTTGACATGTGGCAGTATACTAATACTGGTGCTGTTGACGGTATTGTTGGCAATGTAGATTTAAATTTATGCTTCACTGATTATTTTACAGATTAAATTTTGCAACATAAACACAATTTTTTGAAACAAATTGCAAAGACATTTGCCTGGATTTATTATAAAATAAATCCAGGCTATTAAATAAGTAGTACAAATAATTAGGAGTGAAGATATGATTACCGGGAACGACAAATTAAGACTAAGAGAAATCGCAAAACAACAAGCAGAAATCGCTAATTCTGCAAAAATGCAAGATATTATGAAAAGATGGTATAAGCATAATGCTTTTGAAGGCGATAGCCCAATGGTGGTAATTGAGCTATGGACTTTTATCAATGATATAGTGCCGGATTTGCTCCGCTGCGAAAGTGAAGAAGCTCGCAAGATTGAAACAATGCTTTTAAAAAATATAGTTAACCACACTATGTTTGGCGATGACCAACCTGTTTTTGATTATATACCAGTACAACATGATTTTACTATAACACCATTTGATATTAAGGAGCAAAAATCCCATGCAGGTGATAGTGTTGGACATCACTTTGAGTCCATCATTAAAGATTTGCAAGAGGATTTTCACAAGCTAAAACCTTCTACTTTCATCATTCCTGATAAAAGCGATGCACTAAAGCAGATTGAATATAATAACGAAATTTTTGGAGATATTCTGCCATCAAAACTAATTGGTAGATCACTTTACTCCGTCCCAACTCAAAATATCATCCACATAATGAGCATGGAAGATTTTTTCATGGCATTGTACGACTATCCTGAACTTGTACAAGAAATGCTAAATAATCTTGCAGATGACTATATCAGATTTTTCCGTGAGCTTGAAAAAGGCGACTATCTACTACCTACTACTATTGGACAATCTGTTGCTCAAGGTACTTTCACATTCACAAAAGAGCTTCCAAGCGAAAAAAATGGCGGTTTTGTTTCAACTGACATTTGGGGTTCACTCGACTCTCAAGAGACAGTTGGCGTTTCAGCTGATATGTTTAAAGAATTAATATTCCCTTGCTATGAAAAAATCGCTAAAGAGTACGGTTTGCTATCGTATGGATGTTGCGAACCTGTTCACACCGTTTGGGATAGCTGTGTCTCAAAACTTGATAATCTTAGAAAAGTTTCGATTTCTCCATGGTGTGATGAAAATTTCATGGGTGAAGCGCTGAAGGGTAGAAAAACTATTTATCACAGAAAACCTAGCCCTAACTTTATTGGTGTCGGCGAAACATTGGACGAAGAAGCAGTGAGAGCTCATATCGTTGCTACTTTAAAAGCAGCAAAAGGTTGCAAAATCGAATTTACACAACGTGATGTTTACACAGTTAACAAAGATGTAAGCAAAGTAAAAAGATATGTTGACATAATAAAAGAGGAAATCCAAAACCATTATCAAGGATAATTTTATACTAAGTAAGTTTTAACTAACTTTTACTGATAATTGCGCAAATATATGTTGACCGATATATAAATAAATGATATAATAATAGTGGTTTACTTTAACCACTATTATTTTTATATAGACGTAACTCATAAAGAGAATGGAGCAATAATATGTCAAAATTTTTATTTTCATCGGAAAGCGTAACTGAGGGGCATCCCGATAAAATCTGTGACCAAATCTCAGATTCAATATTAGACGCAATTTTAGCGCAAGATCCTACTGCTAGAGTAGCTTGTGAAACTGCTTGTACTACAGGACTAGTGCTTGTTATGGGGGAAATTTCCACATCATCATATATAGATATCCCAAAAATCGTGCGTGATACAGTTGTCGAAATTGGGTATGACCGCGCAAAATATGGCTTCGACGGCAATACTTGTGGTGTGCTTACTGCTATAGATGAGCAGTCCGCAGACATCGCTTTAGGCGTAGACAAAGCGCTTGAAGTAAAAAATAACGAAAATGATGAAGACAACGAAAATGGTGCGGGCGACCAAGGTATGATGTTTGGTTTCGCTTGTGACGAAACTCCT
>CAYJII010000003.1:44909-79574 GCA_964370225.1 uncultured Oscillospiraceae bacterium
CCATTACCTATTTCTTTGTCACACAAACTTTCAAAACAGCTTACTAAAGTAAGAAAAGATGCTGAGGTTGACTACTTGCGCCCTGACGGAAAAGTTATGGTTACAGTTGAGTATATTGACGATAAACCAGCTCGTATCGACACAATAGTACTTTCAACACAACATAGCGATGAAGTTTCTCTTGACACTATCCGTGCGGACATGATTGAAAAAGTAATAAAACCTATCGTTCCTGCAAATTTACTAGACGATAATACCAAATATCTCATCAACCCTACAGGACGCTTTGTAATTGGCGGACCACAGGGGGACAGTGGATTGACAGGAAGAAAAATCATCGTTGACACTTATGGTGGTTACTCTCGTCACGGCGGCGGTGCTTTCTCAGGAAAAGACCCAACTAAAGTTGACAGAAGTGCAGCATACGCAGCACGTTGGGTTGCTAAAAATATAGTTGCAGCAAAACTAGCTACAAAATGTGAAGTCGAAATCGCATATGCAATCGGTGTTGCTAAGCCTGTTTCAATAATGGTAGAAAGCTTTGGAACTGGTATAATCAGTGATGAAGCACTAGCAGATGCAGTTAAAGATGTATTTGATTTGCGCACTACCGCTATCATCAAACAACTGGACTTAAGAAAACCTATTTATAAAAACTTAGCTGCTTACGGGCATATGGGTCGCGAAGACTTAAATGTTAAATGGGAAGAAACAAATAAAGTTGATGAGCTATTAAAGGCAGTGAACAAATAATTTTAGCTATTACGCAAAAACTCGCAGAAAGCTAACGCTTCTGCGAGTTTTTTATTAAAATTACTTCATCATATATGATACATTTTCCATCAGTCCGCCAACAGTTTTTAGGGCTTGACCTGCGCTTTTTTTCATGTTTTTCTTCATCGAATTTGAAGTTTTATTTGACACCATGTATGCCGCAGTTCCCAAAACCATACCGGTTGCAATTCCTGTTATTACAGGAGTCATAGATTTCTTTTTCATGTAATCCCCTACTTTCCATTATTTTTTCGTGTGCTAAATTTATAGCATTATTATTTTTGACTTTTTACTTAAAAATATACTTAAAGCTTAAAATAATCGCTTGGCTAATTTTTATTCGATAACGCTAAAAAACAATATAAATTCCGCTATGTTTTTGTATTGTTTTTTCAGTATAATTTTTCACGGAAAAAATGCGAGAAAAACAAACTCTCAAACGCTAAAACTCACATTAACACCAGCATTTTCCGCAGATAATATAGCAATATCGCACAATTAGTTTTTTATTTTAACTAATTGTGCTCATTTGATAAAAACTTACTTTAGAAATATAATATAAGCATAGGAGGAATTCAGGTGCAAAAAAGACCTTCAAGAGTAGCTGCGATACACGATTTATCTGGTTTTGGACGTTGTTCACTATCCGTTATTTCCCCCGTTCTCTCAGCCATGGGAGTACAATGTGTCGCTGTTCCAACAGCAGTTTTATCCACTCATACAGGTGGTTTTAACGATGTAGTTATACGCGATTTATCCGATTATATTTTGCCCGCTTTAGATAGATATAAAAGCGAGAAAATCAATTTCGAGTGCATATACACTGGGTTTTTAAGCAGCGAAAAGCAAATTGAAGATTGCAAAGAGTTTATCGCTGAATATAAAAACGCTTTGACTGTAGTCGACCCTGTAATGGGGGATCATGGAAAAATTTACAGAACTTATAATGATAAGATGTGTAAAGGAATAAAAGAGCTTGTCAAGCTAGCAGACATCATTACGCCTAATCCTACAGAAATGTACTTGCTTTTGGGTGAAGAGTATGACAACGCTCCATTAACAGCACAAGAGCTAAAAACAAAGCTATTAAAACTTAGTGACCTTGGCCCCAAAACTGTTATAGTTACGGGGATTGAGCTTGCTGATATGACTGTCAATAACATCGGTTATGACAGAGAGAGCAACATGTTTTGGCGTGTAAGATGCAGTTATGTTCCAGTATCATATCCAGGTACAGGCGATATTTTTGCAAGTGTGGTTGTTGCCTCAATACTAAATTCTGATAGCTTACCAATTGCAATAGAGCGCGCGACAAGATTTTTAGAACTCACAATAAAAACTACATTTAGCTACTCTTCTGATACAAGATATGGCGTGTTTTTAGAAAGTTCGCTTCCATGGCTATGTAAAGAGCAAACTTTTGAGAAATACGAGATATTATAGTTTCGCACCGGAATTCATATGAAGCCTATGTCGCTTTGATTAGCGCAATAATTTAAAAGGTGGTTTTTATATGAACAAACATTTCAGTACTTATTCAATAGCATTAGTCGGTCTATTCGGAGCACTTTGCTTTATTGGCGCTACAATTTCTATCCCAATTCCAATTGGACTAGCCAGTGCAAAAGTGCATTTGGGCAATGTCTTTATGATTATCGGAGCATTGCTACTAGGTGGAATGCGCGGTGGTCTTGCAGCAGGCATCGGGATGTCATTATCCGACGTTTTCAGTGGTGCATTTATGGTATACGCTCCTGGAACTTTGTTTGTCAAGTTTTTCGCCGCACTAGTCTGCGGTATGATAGTATACTCCAAAAATAACAAAGCAGACAATACAAAACTTAACATTATCGGCGTAGTAGTCGGCATTTTTGTTAACATAGTTTTATCTTCGATTAACTCATTTGCAGTTACCATGATTGTTAATGAAGGTGAATTTTTACCCTCGCTAATGTCAGCATTCGGAAATTTTGGCGTTGGTCTAATTAACGGGTTAATTGCTGGTGCAGTATCTCTCACTTTAGGAGTAGCACTAGTTAAAATTTCTAAGAAAACGCCTATGTTTAACAAAATACACAATTAATAACAAGTATATTAAATAGTACCCCCTATGAGTAAAGTTGCGGCAGTAATACTGCCGCAACTTTATCTTTATGCTAAAATATATTTCCTAAATTCGGAATTTCCGTAAGATAAACATTCTTGATTACAAAGAGCATATCAGATAAAAGCATATGCGCCTCATCAAAATTTTTAAGCTCAATATTTTCTTTCACATGTAAAAGTTCACGACTAATATTACTAATGTCATCATGTCTAATATATAGCACCAATACTTTTTCTGCACTCGCCCAATACTCAATGAGTTCATCTACCCTAATTATGCTATTTTCGTAATCTTTGTTTTCAACCATATCATCACAAATATAAATTAATTCGCTCATTTCATCGCACGAAGTTTTTATGAATTGCAGTCCAACAACCGACATTATTATCATGAAAAACAAAATGCTACCAATGATAATCACACGTTTCAATTGCTTTTTCTCCTGTTACCTTAGCTTCTTTTGCAACAATGTGATAGTTTAATTTATCATCACATGTGAGCAAAAACACTTCATTAAGTTTTATATTATTTTTGCACAAAATTAAATTTAACCACTCGTCACTAATTTCATACCGGCTCATCGCGCTTTTTAAGAGTTCCCCATCGCTAACTATCACTATCGGTGGATTTTTATCCTCTATTTTCATTTTCATATTATTAGGAGTCACTGCTTGTTCACCATCTTTTAAAAGTATACTTATATTACCTGTTGTTTCTACAATCGCATAATTTACATGAGTTACATCAAACACGCTTTGTGCTCTTAAGCTTTCCATCAAATCATCAATTGAATATCTAAGTTCCCTTAAAGCATTCTCATCAATTTCACCCGCTCTTATTACAATAACAGGACTCCCAGATAAAAAACGTCGAAATTTTCTATTTTTTAGCGAAGTGAATGAAACGCAGATTTCAAATCCTACTAAAACTAATATTGGTGCAATTCCTAGCACCATTGGCACCGAGCTATCCTCAATAGGTAACGATGCAATATTGGAGATTAATATTGTTATCACTAGTTCTGTAGGTTGCAATTCACCGAGTTGTCTTTTCCCCATCATCCTTATCGCAAATATGATAACTGCGTATAAAATTGCTGCTCGTATAAGTACAATAAACATTTCAACCTCCGCATTATACAATTTATAAGAATAGTATTATTTTTAAACTGCTTATTATTCAGTTGTTTTTGAGTAAAGGAAAAATTTTCGGCAATACTTATTTTAAGAAAAGTATTAAATGGAGTAAGTATATGAGTGAAAATAATGTCGTATCACAAAACGAGCTAACAACAGATTTATCAAAGAATATGGTGTTTTTGCGCGAAAAATTCGCAAATTCCTCCGACTTAAATGTTAGAGAAATTAAAATAAACTCAGTTGGTGTAAATATTATCGTAATTGAGGGTATGGTAAGCTTGCAAGTGCTTGGAAATTTAGTTTTCAAGCCACTGGTTTCTAAAGAATTTCCAAGTGACACCACAAATGCAGACATATATAATTTCATTGAAGAAAAAACTATAATGGCAGTGGACCAAAAGAGTTTTTTCACCTTCGATGATATGTTTCGCTTTGCTATGAGCGGTTTTGTTATAATCCTTATAGATGGAATGAATAAGGGGATTGCATTAGGGGCACAGGGATTTAACTTCCGCTCTATCTCCGAGCCTTCGAGTGAAGCAAATGAGCGCGGAGCGAAAGAAGGTTTTACCGAACCAATCAGGATTAACATGACAATGGTAAGACGCCGTATAAAATCTCCTCACTTAAAGTTTGATTTAATGACTTTAGGTAGTGAGAGTAAAACTGATATTTGCCTAATGTATATGACAAATACAGTTTCTAAAAATCTTGTACGCGATGTAAAAGCTAAACTAAATAGCATTGATTTAGACATCGTTCTCTCCACAGGATATCTTGCACCCTTTTTAGGTGGAAAGATAAAGTCCCTCTTCTCGGATGTAGGAATTACAGAGAGACCCGATACACTATGTGCAAAAATCATGGAGGGGCGGATAGCCATAATTGTTGACGGAACGCCATTTGTGCTGATTGTGCCATATCTATTCTCGGAAAATTTTCAAAGTATGGACGACTATTGCCACAAACCCTATTACGCTAGTTTTATCCGAATATTAAAGTATATCTCATTTGTTGTGAGTATACTTTTACCCGGTGGCTATGTTGCCATTTCCACATTCAACCCCGAGTTGTTTCCACATTCGCTGCTTTTTAACATAGTTTCTGCTCAAGAAGTTACGCCATTCCCTCTTGTAATAGAAGCGTTAATTATCCACTTTTTGTACGACATAATGCGTGAGGCTGGTTTAAGGTTGCCCAAGCCGGTAGGACATGCAGTCAGCATAGTAGGTGCATTAGTAATCGGTGACGCAGCCGTTACAGCAGGCTTAATCGGTTCCCCAATGGTGCTAGTAGTAGCAACAACAGCAATATCTTCGTTTGTTGTTCCAAACCTATATCAAGCAGTATCCTTTTTGCGTTTCATATTTATTATCCTCGGTGGCATTATGGGGATATATGGACTTGCTTTAGGTTCACTAGTATTGCTTGTAAATATTTGCGCATTAGATAGTTTAGGGGTACCATATATGAGCCCGATTGCACCACTCACTTTTTTCTCCATGCGAGACACTTTTATAAGACGAAGTTTTAAAACGCTCAAAAAGAAAACGATAAACATAAAAGATTTAAACGGAGCAGATATCGAAAAAGAATAAGGAGGCTCAATTTTTCATGGAGAAAAGTAAAATTTCAGCATATCAAGCGTTTTCACTACTATTTTTATGTCGCATGTTTGATGTTATCACCTACTCGCCCATCGCAAATAACAATACCGAAGGCACACTCTCACTTATCACTGGTGCAATTTCACTTTTTTGCACGGTGATTATTGCCATTCCTATCGTTGTATTTTATAGCAAGTACTCCACTAAAGACATGGATATAATCGACTCATTATCCGCCCACAATATGATTTTAGGGCAGGTGTGCTACTGGATATTTTTTATATCCATCACATTAACAATAACTTTTTCGGTGATATTGTTTAGCGACTTTTTGCTCAACACAATAGAAAGCTTTTCAAAAACTTTCGTCATTATAACAATTTTAACCGCTACTATTTATGCAGCTAGCTTAAATATTGAGGGAATATCTAGAGCAAGCTCGATAATCATGCTGTTTTTCATCATATCCATCGCGCTGATAATCTTCGCTTGCATGGACGCGATTAACCCTGTCAATATCAAGCCTGTAATCGATATTTCAATTCACACGATACTACACTCTATCCTTGGCACTGTTACTCGAAACATTGAGCTTTTAGGGCTTATACTGCTATTCCCCAAAATTAAAAACAAATTTAAGAAAACAACTTTTTTATTTATTACAATCAGTGGTCTCGTAGGCTTATTGATTTGGTGGATTTCCGTACTAATACTAGGGGACTACATTTACACGCAAGTCTATCCGTTTTTGACAGTATCTTCAATACTCGAAATCGGCAACTCAATCCAAAGACTAGATGGACTATACTCAACAATTTGGATAGTAGTAGCATTTGTAAAAATCACATTTTATCTTGTGCTTCTCAAAAATCATTTTAATAAAATATTGCCTGTAAAGCATCAAAAACACACGATGTTTTTCGTATGTGCTACCATAGTCACGGCACTAGTAGCTTTTAGCACGCAAGCAGTGTTTAAAGATTTTTTGCATTACCCTTTATTTACAGGTATCCCTATTATAACATCAGTGTTTTTTATACCACTTATCGCAATAACTGTCTATAAATATAAGTCTAAAAATTAATTTGGAGAGATATCATGAAATTTATTACCGGTATTATATTAGTTGCTGTGACAGTGTATGTGCTCACTGGTTCAAACATACCAAATCAGCTAAACGAAATTGCAGTAGTTCAGGCGATAGGAATTGACATGAGTGAGGATGAGTTTGAGATAACCTTTCAGATTTATGCACCAAGTTCTGGAAAAGGTGAAATTGATTTAAGCAAAGACAATGCTAGTATTATTACTGCTAGTGGCAAAACAATATCGCAAGCGATTAACAACGCCACCACCCTCCAGGGTAAAGAGTTATTCATCGGACATAATCGAATAATAATCATCTCAGAAGATGTTGCTATGTCAGGCATTGAGTCGATATTTTCGTATTTTAACACTAACGACGATACAAGAGATAATGCGCAAGTATTGATGGTTCAAGGCAAAGCAAAAGATATTGTTTCGCTCAATATTAAGCAAGGGATTTTACCTGCTGAAACCATAGAGAAAACTGCAAAAAACAGCGAAGAAAACGGATATATTTTCGCTTCAACATACTATCTCCTCGCACAAAACATGTACCTTTACGATGGCTCTTCTGTCATGCCCATCATTGAGCTTATACAAAGCGAGGATGAAAGCGCTTCTAACCAATCAGATGCTTCTTCCTCTGGTGAGTCGAGTAGTGACGAGATAAACGATATCGCAAAGCTAAAAACTCAAACTACCGCTTTGTTTAAGGACTACAAATTCATAGGAGCTCTCGATAAAGATGACAGCAGGGGGCTAAGCTTTCTCAGCGATAATCTCGATAGTACCGTGCTCGTGGTAGAAGATGGCGAGTACATCGTTTCGCTTAATTTGTATGCTAGCAAAAGTATAAGCAACATTAACATGGAGGATACTCCGACTTTTGAAGTTAATATTAGCGCTTCCACTTCAATTTCTGAAATAATTAAGCCAACGGGTGAGCAATTTGACGAGGAGCATATTGTGCAAATCGAAAAGGCAGCAGAGGAAATCATAAAAAAAGAATGTGAAACCGCATTTACTCATGTGATAAATGAGCATAAAGCTGATGTTCTTTATATTTCAAATTTACTTTTAAAGGCTGATAAGGATGAATATATCGCATATGAAGGAAATTTTGATGATTTTATGGCAAAACTAAATATTGACGTTAATGTTAATGTTGAGATCGACAAATTGGGACTACAAATCCCCTAGTATAAATAAAAATTTGCGCAAAAAAAGAATTATTAAAGACGAATGTCTTTAATAATTCTTTTTACGTTTATAATTTAAACTCAAATTATACTGCACGAGTTACTTTGTCTGAACGCAAGCAACGAGTACAAGCGTATACACGGCAAGGTTTACCGTCAACTATAGCTCTTACACGTTTTACATTAGGTTTCCATGTTCTATTAGAACGTCTATGTGAGTGAGAAACCTTTATACCAAAAGTAACGCCTTTTCCGCAGATATCACATTTTGCCATACTCTGCACCTCCTACCTGCTACTTATCTTTATCGAAATTGCATGAACAATATTATTCACCATAACACCGATAACGTCTTTTCTTTGACTAACGTTATAATCTTAGCAGAAAAAAGACAAAAAATCAAGTATTTTTTTAAAAAAAATTTATTTTTTTATTTATACATATAAAAATAACATTTTGGCTACTTGTTTTTTTACAAAAAAAATTATATAATAGATATGGTATGTAAAATGATTTTTACATTTTACAAGCACAGTATTATCTTGTCATTTCATATGACAGAACGGAGAAAATAATTAGTATGGATTTCTTTTCAATTTTTATTAGAGCTATTGTAGTTTTAACTGCACTTCCTATTCATGAATTTGCACATGGCTATATAGCGTATAAATTAGGCGACCCCACTGCAAAATATCAAGGTCGACTGGACCTAAACCCATTAAAGCATCTTGACCCCATTGGTACTATCATGATTTTATTTACGGGGTTTGGTTTTGCAAAGCCTGTTCCTGTTAACCCTAGATACTTTAAAAACCGCAAACTCGGTATGGCACTCACAGCATTAGCTGGTCCTGTTGCAAACATTCTACTTGCAGCTGCCATCCTAATCCTATCAAAAATAATTTTTGGTTTTATTCCAATTACTTCAACTTTTTGGTACTTACTAAACCTCGCTTTCCAAATTATGATATTAACTAATATCCAGCTTGCTGTATTTAATTTGTTACCAATCCCTCCTCTTGATGGTTCAAAAATTCTTGGATACTTTTTAAGCGATAGAATAAACTACATGATGTATCAATACCAACATGTGTTATCAATTGCTCTATTAGTGCTACTTTTAACTGGCGTGCTATCCACCCCACTATCTCTAATTACTCAACTAATTTACAGCGTGCTAAATTTCGCCACAGGATTTATCGATATCATCACTGCTATTATATAGGAAGGTATTAAGTGGACAGACCTGAATTTAAAACAGAAGTTTTCGAAGGGCCATTGGATGCCCTCTTGTTTCTAATTTCAAAGCACAAACTTAATATACACGACATCTCGATATCCGCTCTTTTAGAGCAGTACCTTGAATATATCGAGCAGTTAAAACTCGACAATTTAGAGGTTAGTAGCGAGTTTTTAGCAATGGCAGCTCATTTAGTTTATATTAAAACTGTTTCGTTACTGCCAAAGCACGAAAAAGCAGAAGAACTCAAAAAGGAGCTTGAAGGTAGACTGCTTGAACTTCAAGCATGTAAAGATGTCGCATCCAAACTAGCAGCACGATATATCGGCGACTCGCTTTTTGTAAGGCAACCCACCCCAATAGAAGTGGACAAGCAATACGATAATCAGCACGATGCTATCCTACTTGTAGAGGGATATCTGACTGCATTGGGCAAGGCTAAGCGAAATCTGCCACCTAAGCAATCAGTCTTTTCCTCGATAGTAACTAAACGCATGGTTAGTGTTACTAGTAAAATTATCTTTGTACTAAAAAAGCTATATAAAGAGGGGCACGCCCCGTATAACGACTTTTTTGTGGGCGCAGACCGAAGTGAGCTTGTCGCTACATTTTTAGCAGTGTTAGAGCTTACAAAATCGAAGCGTATAACTATGAGCGAAGATAACCAAACTATATATTTTAACAAAACACCTAGACACAAAGAGGTAAGAGATGGAGTATAAAAAGTACTATGCTATTATTGAAGCTCTACTGTTCGCTTCGGGCGAGCCTTTAGCTTTAGGAATAATAGCTCAAACATTATCTATTGATAAAACTGCTACGAGAAATATAATTGACGAAATGATTAATGAGTATAAAAGCTCATCTAGGGGAATAATGATAATTGAGCTTGGTGAAACTTACCAGATGTGCACGAAAGCTGAGCATGAAAATTACATTAAAACTGCACTCGCTATTAAAAAGAACACTCCCCTATCCCAAGCGGCTATGGAAACTTTGGCAATCGCAGCGTATAATCAACCTGTAACTAAAAGTTTTATTGAGCAAGTACGTGGTGTAGACAGCTCTAGCATTGTCAATTCACTAGTTGAAAAGGGGCTTTTAGAGGAAGCATACAGGCTTGATGTGCCCGGTCGCCCCATTGCCTATAAAACCACAAATAATTTCCTAAGGGCATTTAAATTAAGCTCAATTGATGCTTTGCCCCCTATCCCCGATGATAGTGGACAAGTTACCTTAGAGGAAGTTGTCGGGAACAATAAAGACTAATTTTAACGGAGGTGTGTGATGACAGGATTAATAATATTTTTATGCATAATATTATTTTTCGTTATACTGTTTATTTCAAGCATCACCCTCTATGTGAATTATTCTGAAGATTTATCGATAAAGCTTGGTTTTTGGGGCATTAAGTTTTTAGATTTACTCAAAGATGATGACGAGGAAGAAAAACCAAAAAAAGAAAAAAAGCCTAAAATCAAGAGAAAAAAGAAAACTAAGTCGAAAAAAAAATCAGAACTTACGCCTGCTCACACCGAGGAAAAAAATAAAAGTTCTGATAGCACAAATAAAACTGACACTCCCTCAAAGTCAGATGATAGAAAAAAATCAGATGGGAAAAGCAAATTTTCCGACACAGTTACCTTAGCTTTAGAAATAGCAAAGGAAACTTTCCCCAAAATAAAGAACATCCTTTTAAACATCAGAATAACCGCACTTAATCTTGACATGAGAGTGGGCTCAGAAGATGCACACAGCACCGCATTAAATTATTCTTACTGCTCGATGGCTGTATACCAGGCAATTGCACTGCTTAAAACGCAAATAGTAGTAAAAATTAAGCGTATAAATATTACACCTGATTTCACTGTTAGTGAAGTTAAGACAAACGTCAGTTTTAAGCTAAAAATAAGACTATATGTTATTATATTTAGCTTTGTGGGTATAATTATAGATATATTAAAAAATAAAGAAATTATGAAAAGGTGGAGAAAATAATGAGTGAACAACATCCTATCCAAGGGCTAATGGGTACTGCAATGCAAAAAATCAAAGAGATGGTTGACGTCAACACTATAATCGGCGAGCCAATCACTACTCCTGATGGCACTGTGATTATCCCAGTTTCAAAAGTTAGTTTTGGCTTTGCTTCTGGCGGTTCGGATTTGCCCTCAAAGCAACCTAAAGATTTGTTTGGCGGTGGCAGTGGTGCAGGCATCACAATCCAGCCTCTTGCTTTCCTAGTAGTATCAAACGGCAACGTTAAATTAATGCAGATGGAAACTAGCAATAATACTGCTGATAAAGTAGTAAACATCGTTCCAGGTGTGCTGGAAAAAATATCAGAACTATTTAATAAAGATGGCGCAAGAGAAAATGCTCAACCAGAAAAAAGCGAAACAACTCAAGCAGAATAACGCAATATATTTTCTATGTATTATACCACCTGCCTAAAGCATATAATTTTTAAAAGGGCAGGTGGTAAATTTGAGTAAAAAATATAAATTTCTGATTATGCTGATAACTGCATCTGTGCTGACCCAACTTATTTTGCCTAGCACCGTACTCGCACAAGAAGATTTGGGGATATCAGCACAAGCATACGTATTAATCGAGGCAAAAAGCGGTACTGTTATCGCCGCTAGCAATGAACATGAGCAGCTCGCAATGGCAAGCACTACCAAAATAATGACGGCATTGCTTACTTTGGAGCAAGATAATCAAGACGCATATTTCACTGTCGACAATGACGCAATTTTAGTTGAAGGCTCATCTATGGGTCTGCTTGCTGACGACCAAGTATCCTTTAGCACATTAGCAGTGGGAATGCTGCTAGCTTCTGGAAACGATGCTGCAAATGTAGCAGCTACTGAAATCGGTGGGGATATCGATAATTTTGTCGATATAATGAATGAGCGAGCAAGCGAAATAGGAATGAGCAATACCAATTTTGTCAATCCCAGTGGGCTATATGATGAAGAGCATTACTCAAGCGCATACGACATGGCAATGCTTACGAGAGTAGCGCTGGATAACCGTGATTTTAAAGAAATATGTTCTAGCGAAAAAATGACGATTGAATACGGCAATCCACCTTACACGCGCACTCTTTCTAACCATAATAAGATGCTTAGCATGTACGAAGGTGCAATTGGTGTAAAAACTGGATTCACGAAGCTTGCGGGGCGCTGTTTAGTCAGTGCAGCTGAGCGCGATGGCGTCACATTAATCTGCGTGACATTAAATGCGCCGAATGACTGGAACGACCACACTAGACTGCTTGATTATGGTTTTGCTGGTGTGAAAAAAGTCGATGTTTCAAGCATTTTCCCACAAATTGAAATTGACGTTGTTGGCGGAAGTAATGAAAAGGTAAGTGTGCTTTCATCCGACGACTCGCAAATTATTTTGTTAAACGAACAAGACCCAAGCCAAATTACTACGAAGATTATCTGTGATAATTTTATTTACGCACCGATATCTTCAAATCAAAAACTTGGAATTGTTGAGTATTATATAGCAGATTCACTAGTATTCACAAGCGATTTGGTCGCGAGTGAGAGTATATCATATTACGAAATTCCACAGGAAGAAATCAGCTTTTTTGCAAAGCTTTATAATATGATATTTGGCTAAAGCTTACCTAAGCTTGCCATAATAAACGCAAATCAATAACCACTGGTTATTAAGGCATAAAGAAACGGAGTTTAAAATGTTAAAAGTAAGAATTCAAAAAGTAATCGCAGATAGCGGTTTTTGCTCAAGGCGCAAAGCTGAAGAGCTCATCGGTTTAAACAGGGTAAAGGTTAATGGACATCCCGCTACTATCGGGCTTAAAATAAACCCTATCAAAGATATGATTACCATTGATGGTGAGCGTATTTACTTTGATAGAAAAAAACAACATCTATACCTAATAATGAACAAACCTCGTGGCTACCTAACTTCTATGAGCGATGATAGAGGCAGAAGATGTGTTACTGATTTACTCGAAGACACATCTGTTAGGGTGTATCCTGTAGGGCGCCTTGATCTCAACACAGAAGGATTATTAATCTTCACTTCTGACGGAGATTTTGCAAACGATTTGATGCATCCATCACGTGCTGTATCTAAAACTTATCGTGTAACTGTGCGCGGTGATGTTAACGAAGAGCATGTTATTAAGCTTACTCAAGGTGTTTACATCGATGGTAGAAAAACCGCTCCTGCGCAAGTAGTGGTATTAACAAAAGAACCAAACCGCTCAGTACTGCAAATCGTAATAAAAGAAGGTAGAAATCGCCAAGTGCGCAAAATGTGTGAAGCAGTTAAGCTTGATATCGTGCGTCTAAAAAGAACTGCTGTCGGCCCACTTAGGCTCGGTATGTTAAAACCTGGTACATACAGAGAAATGAGTGCTGAAGAGTTAAAAGCAATCAGGACTGCAATTAGAAAACCTGAAAACCCAAAAAACTAAAATAGGACGGAGCAAAAAAATGATTGAAATGTTGCCAATTAAAGAAAAACAAATACTTGATGAGCTCAATCAAAAACATAATGTAAAGGCGACATATGGTTATATCTGCCTAGAACGAAAAGAGATAACTGCATGTTGCCTTTATGAAATAAAAGATAACGCTGCTCATTTTTTATACGTGTCGGATGAAGATGAATATTTATTCGATGGACTTGTTCGCGCAAGCTTTGTAAATATCATGAATCTTGATATTGATAGCGCTTATTTCAATGAGAATATTGATCATAATCTGCTCAAAAAATTAAATTTTGTGCAAGACGATACATTTTTTGTGAAATCTTTATCAGAAATCATCGATAAATGCAAAAATTGCAAAAACATTTAATTAGTACTTGTAATTTTTTTAACATTTATGTATAATAGATAATGGGTAAATTTTGAAATGTAGTGCAACCTTTATAAGGCAAGCTAAAATAAATAATATATTATTTATTTTTCATTTCTGGTTTATGGTCTTAATTTAGACAGATTTTTAAATGCAAAACTTTATAGTTTTGGGAAAATATGAATGGAGGAATTTTTGATGAATCTTGTAAGTGATATGAACAAGCTTTCAGAGTATACTGCTTTAGTTTCAAAAGATACAAAAGCTAAAGAGAGAATTATAACTCTTTTTGATGAAGATACTTTTGTTGAGCTTGACGTATTTGCGTCGACCACCGCAGAAGGTAATAATGGTGTTGTTGCCGGCTATGGCTATATCGGAGAAGATATGGTTTACGCTTATTCTCAAGATATCGGCGTTGAATTTGGCGCTATAAGCAAAAGTAATGCAAAAAAAATTAAAAGAGTGTATGAGCTCGCAGCTAAAACAGGCTGCCCTGTTGTGAGTATTTTGGACTCAAACGGAGCAAAAATAACTCAAGGAACCGATATGCTTGACGCTTACGGGGAAATCTTAATGTGGTGCAATAACCTATCTGGTGTTGTTCCGCAAATTTCGCTTGTACTTGGCACTTGTGCAGGCACATCTTCTTTACTAGCATGCAGTGCTGATTTTACAATCATGACAAAAGATGCTGAACTTTTCATGACAGCTCCTTTTGTAACTAATGCTAAAGGTGAAAACCAAAAAGCAGGTACTGCTGAATTTGCAGCAGAACACGGTGTCGCTTCTATGGTATGCGACAGCGAGAAAGACGCTATCGAGCAAGCTCGTAAAATTGTTTCTTTCCTACCTGCTAATAATATAGCTCCAATGCCACTATTTGAAGGAAGTGAAAATCCTGAAGGCGCTGCTTTACTACAAGCGGCTGCAAACGATGTACTAAACATGGATGCAAAAGCTGTTATAACTGCAATTGCTGATGTTGATAGTGTTATCGAAATTTCAAAAACTTTTGCAACAGGCATCGTTACTGCTTTTGCTTTAATCGATGGTGTTACAGTTGGTATCGTTGCAAACAATGAAACTAATGGCGAATTCTCAAAAAATGCTTGCGATAAAGCAGCTAGATTTGTTAGAGCTTGTGATGCGTTTAACGTACCTGTTGTTAACCTAATTAACACAGCTGGTTTTGAAAAAACTGCTTGCCCTGGACTTATCAGAGAAAGCGCTAAGCTTGCACATGCGTTTGCTGAAGCAACTACTGCTAAAATCAACGTAATCTGTGGACAAGCTATTGGTAGTGCTTACATCGCACTTGCTTCAAGAAACTCTAACTCAGATGCTACTTTCGCTTGGCCTTGCGCAGCTGTTGCTCCAATCGGACTTGAAGCTACTGTTGAGTTTTTAAATCACGATAAATTAAAAGGCACAACTAACTTAGAAGCGGATAAAGATAAATTAATCGCTGAGTTAATTGAGGAAGAAGCAGGCGCTTTCGCTGTAGCTAAAAAAGGCTTCATCGACACTGTTATCGATCCTGCTACCACAAGAAAAACAATTAGTAATGCATTAGAAATGTTAGCTGGCAAACGTGTTTCTCGTTTACCTAAAAAACATTCTAACATGCCTTTATAATGATAAATTTAGGAGGAAATTATAATGAGAAATTTTAATGTAACCGTAAACGGAAAAGTATATAATGTAGGCGTTGAAGAAGCTGGGGCTTCTTCTGCACCAGCTGTAGCAGCTCCTGCTGCTCCTGTGGCTGCGGCTCCTGCGGCTGCACCAGCTGCTGCTCCTGCAGCAAGTGGTACAAAAGTAATGGCACCTATGCCTGGTACTATCATGGCTACAAAAGCAAACGTTGGCGACACTGTTAAAGAAGGCCAAGTAATCGTTGTTTTAGAAGCAATGAAAATGGAAAATGACATCGTTTCACCTTGCGACGGTACTCTAAACTCACTAACAGTTAAAAAAGGTGACACTGTTGAATCAAACCAAGTTATTGCAACTGTTGGTTAATAGAAAAAATACCGTTAAAACGAAATCTATGAAAGAGGTGCTTTAAGTAAATGGCTAAAGTTAAAATTACCGAAACCGTTTTGCGTGACGCTCATCAGTCGCTACTTGCTACTCGTATGACTATGGACGAAATGCTTCCGATATTATCCACTATGGACAAAGTTGGATACTACTCTGCTGAAGTTTGGGGCGGAGCTACATTTGACAGTTGTCTAAGATTTTTGGATGAAGACCCATGGGAAAGACTACGTATTCTTAGAAGAGAAATGCCTAACACAAAACTACAAATGCTATTCCGTGGACAAAACATGTTGGGTTACCGTCACTATGCTGACGATGTACTAGAATATTTTGTACAAAAATCCGTTGCTAACGGAATTGATATCATCAGAATTTTTGATGCACTAAACGACATCAGAAACCTTGATACTGCTATTAAAGCAGCGAAAAAAGAAAAAGCTCATGCTCAAGTTGCAATTTCTTACACTTTGGGTGAAACTTTTACTGATGAATATTATGTTGGATATGCTAAACAAATTGAAGAATCAGGTGCTGACTCAATTTGTATCAAAGACATGGCAGCTTTGTTAACTCCTTATAAAACTGCTGAGCTTACAAAAATATTAAAAGCTAATGTTAGTATTCCAATCCAACTTCATACTCACTACACATCTGGACTTGCTTCAATGTGCTTGATGAAAGGTATCGAAAACGGCGCTGACGTTATCGACACTTCTATGAGCCCACTAGCACTTGGTACTTCACATGCTCCAACTGAGTCAATGGTTGCTGCTTTAAGAGGAACTGAGTACGATACTGGTCTTGATTTAGTATTACTAAACGAAGTTCGTGATTACTTCATGATCTTGAGAAAAAAATATATCGACAATGGTCTGCTTGATCCAAAAATGCTTGCAGTTGACGCTAATGCGTTAATCTACCAAGTACCAGGCGGTATGCTTTCAAACCTATTGTCTCAACTAAAACAAGCTGGTAAAGAAGACCAACTAAACGACGTTTTAAACGAAGTTCCAAGAGTAAGAAAAGATTCTGGAATGCCTCCGCTTGTTACTCCAACTTCTCAAATTGTTGGTACTCAAGCAGTATTTAACATCGTAGCTGGCGAAAGATACAAAATGGTTACTAAAGAATTTAAAGGTCTTGTTCGCGGTGAGTACGGAAAAACTCCTGTTAAAATTGACCCAGAATTCAGAAAGAAAATCTGTGGTGACGATGAGCCTATCGATTGCCGTCCTGCTGATTTACTAAAACCGGAACTTGAAAGCTTAAAAGCTGAGTGTGCTGATTGGACTCAACAACCTGAGGACGTATTAAGCTACGCACAATTTGGCGCAGTTGCTACAAAATTCTTTGAAAACAGAAGAAACAAGCAACTTGCTATTGATTCAAATCATTCCGATAAAGAATCAGGTGTACATCCTGTATAATAGCTTTACTACAAATTAGTATTATCCCCCGCTTGAATTATTCAAAGTGGGGGATTTTTGCAAAAAGATATTAATGTAAAACGAAAAATACATAGTGAAATATGAATTATTGAGCAAAAAACTTTGAAATTTGTTAGCCTAAAAATTGCCAAAATGGCAGAATGGAGAATTAACATGAGTGCAATAATTAAAGAATTCCCAAGAACACAAGTTGAGGGCGTCTCCTTACCGAGAATGCTCATTGGCAGCAACTGGCTTTGTGGGTATTCCCACACGGGTAATGCTGCAGACACTATGATAAAAAATAAATATTCAAGCATGGAAGCTTTTCTTCCTATGTTTGAGGAGTACTTAAAACATAATATTAATGCTATCATGGGTCCGTTTGAGATAAACCCGCTCATGCTTAGAGCTGTTAAAGAAGCTGAACAGAAATTTGGGCAAGAAATCATAATGATCGACACTCCTATTATCAATGTTGATGATAGCAAAGAGGGACGCGCTGATGCAAAGCGTACTATTGATACTTGTGCGAAAAATGGCGCAAAATTTTGCCTTATTCATCATGTTAGTACTGAGGAGCTTATCGACAAAAATAAAAAGGAAATTCGCCGCATTGACGATTACACAAAAATGATTAGGGATGCTGGTATGATACCTGGATTGTCTGCTCATATGCCAGAGGTGCTAACTTATTCGGACGAAAATGAGTACGATATACAAACTTATATACAAATTTATAACTGCATGGGATTTTTGATGCAAATTGAAGTTGAAACTATCGCTAAGATAATTAACTCTTCTAAAAAACCTGTTATGACAATAAAACCTTTTGCAGCAGGTCGTTGCACACCTTATGTAGGATTAAATTTTGTACTTAATACGATACGAGATTGCGACATGATAACAGTCGGGGCGCACACACCTTTAGAAGTTATAGAAGATATCGAAATTTCGTATGCCGCTATCGAAAGACGTTTTCCAAATCTTGAGGGCAGAACTAGCCCTGCTAAAAACCAAATCGCTGTGATGAAATAAAATTATATAATAGGAGAATTAATATGATTGATTTTGAAAATTCTGATTTTTTGAAACTAAGACGTGTTGACAATGATGATTTTGATAAGAAAATTGGAGCTTTTTTAACTGATGGAGAATACACAATCTCCGCATTTAAAACTGTGCGCGATGGTGTTGTTTTCACAAATAAGCGTATTATAGCAATCAATAAACAGGGCGTTACAGGTAAAAAAACTGACTACTCTTCCCTTCCATATAAAAAAGTGCAGCTTTTCTCTATCGAAACAGCTGGTCATATCGATTTAGATAGTGAGCTAGTTTTATATTTTTCGGGTGGCGTAGGAACAATAAGATTTGAGTTTCTCGGGAATGCAAATGTTGAAGAAATAGCTAAAACTATTTCTCACTATGTGCTATAATTAAAAGAAAGTTAGGTGTAAAAATGTTATTTGAAAAGTACTATGAAAATCCACAGAAAATCCATGTTAATACTTGCGCAAACCGCGCGTATTACGTTCCAACTTCTACAGATATTAAAGAAGATATCTATATGGAAGATTCCGACAGAGTTTTAATGCTTTCAGGTGATGATTGGCTGTTTAAACTTTATGATAACCCATATGTTGTTAAGCCTTTTTACAAAAATGATTATAATGAAGATAATTTTGACATGATAAATGTGCCATCTTGCTGGCAAATTTTAGGGTATGACTCACATCAATACACTAATGTTAATTACCCAATCCCATTTAATCCTCCTTTTGTTCCAGACGAAAATTTAAGCGGTGCATACGTTAAATATTTCGAAGTTGACCATGATCAAGTTAATATGAAAAGTTACCTCAATTTTGAGGGTGTAGACTCTTGTTTTTATGTTTGGCTTAACGGAAATTTTGTAGGATATAGCCAAGTGAGCCACTCCACAAGCGAATTTGACATCACAGATTATATTACTGAGGGTGCAAATAAACTTGCTGTATTGGTACTAAAATGGTGCACAGGCACATATTTTGAGGATCAAGATAAACTGAGAATGAGTGGTATTTTTAGAGATACTTATATCATGTTCAGACCAAATGACCATATTAGAGATTTTTATGTAAAAACTACGCTTGATGAAAGCTACAAAAATGCTACAATCGCAATCAAAGCTGAGTGTGTAGGTTCACCAGAAAATGCAACCGTAACTTTATACGATCCAGATGGAATTAAAATAGAAACTAAAGCTTTTGATGGGGACGCTGTAACTTTTGACTTAGCTAACGCTATGCTATGGAACGCCGAAAATCCTGTGCTCTACTCCGCCGTTCTTTCAACAAACGAAGAAAACATTGTTCAAAAAATTGGTGTGAGGGCATTTGAAATTAAAGGGCCAATATTATATGTAAATGGTAAAAAAATTAAACTAAAAGGCGTTAACCGCCATGACAGTGACCCTTTCACAGGCTACACAATCAGCCGCGAGCAATTACTTGGCGATTTAGCTTTGATGAAACAGAATAACTTTAATGCTATAAGAACTAGTCATTATCCTAACTCACCTTGGGCAACACAATACTACTCAATGTTCGGCTTTTATGTAATCGATGAGAGTGATATCGAAATGCACGGTACTACGTCGCTTTATGGTGGCGGACATGACCACGGCTATAGAGAAGAATTTAGCGATGACAAAACCTATGGTATGCTTTGCCATATGCCTGAATACGAGCTTAGCATCGTAGATAGAGTACAGCGCAATGTAATGCGTGATAAAAACAATGCGTGCGTACTATTCTGGTCGCTAGGTAATGAGTCTGGGTATGGTCCTTCAATGGAAAAAGCTGCTGCTTGGATTAAATCATTTGATAAAGATATGCTCGTTCATTATGAGAGCAGTATGTACCAAATGGTAGGCTACAAAAATGATGTTTCAAACATAGATGTTTTCAGCAGAATGTACGCTGATGAAGCCGCTACTGAGCATTGCTTTGAAACTTGGTTAGACAGACCATTTATCCAATGCGAATTTGTTCATGCTATGGGTAACGGCCCTGGCGATATCGAAGATTATTTTGAACAAATATATAAATACGACGGCTATGCTGGTGGTTTTGTTTGGGAATGGTGCGACCATGCTATTTGGATGGGACAAACTGCTGACGGACAAGATAAATACTATTACGGTGGTGACTGGGGCGAGTTCCCACACGACGGTAACTTCTGTATGGATGGACTTGTTTTCCCAGATAGAACTCCGCATACTGGCTTATTCGAGTGGAGAAACTGTGCTCGTCCTGCAAGAGCGACATTGGTTGATGCTAAATCAGGTAAAATTAAAATCGCAAACAAACTTGATTTTACAAATCTAAAAGATATTATTAGCGTAAGCTTCGAGCTAAGC
The DNA here is from genome assembly GCA_964370225.1 of uncultured Oscillospiraceae bacterium. Classification (GTDB taxonomy): domain Bacteria; phylum Bacillota; class Clostridia; order Oscillospirales; family Ruminococcaceae; genus CAYJII01. The sequence goes on from CAYJII010000003.1 coordinate 65,782, forward strand.
TACGACGGTAAAGTTGTAAAAACTGGTGATATTGGCGATATCGATGTTAACCCATGGGAAGAAACTACTATCACAGTTCCTTGCGAGATAAAAGAAGATGCTGATGTATACTTGCGTTTGATTTATGCTCAAAAAGAAGAAACTCCTTTAATCCACGAAGGTCACGAACTTGGATTTGATGAGCTTTTGCTAAATAAAAAACCATATGCTAAACCAACTACTACTCCAGCCCTTTCTATCCAAATTTCTGAATGCGATAGATTTGTTGAGCTATACGGTGAGCATTTCAGATATGTATATAACAAACTAACTGGTATGTTCGACACTATGGTAAAAGACAATGTTAACATCCTTGCTAAGCCTATGGAGTATAATGTTTACAGAGCACCTACTGACAATGACCGTGTTATTAGACGCGATTGGGAAAAAGCTGGCTATGACCGCATTACAATTAAAACTTACGATAGCGTTACTGAACAGGATATGGACAGTGTTACTATCACAACTAAATTAAGCATTGGTGCTATCATCATGCAAAATAGTGTGGAAGCTACTGCTGTTTGGACTATTAATAATGATGGTTCGCTAAATATTCACATGGACGCAAAAAGAAATACGGACATGCCTTTCCTACCTAGATTTGGTATTAGAGCATTCTTGCCAAAAGAGTTCTGTAATGTTGAGTACACTGGATATGGCCCATACGAAAGCTATGTTGACAAAAGACGTGCTTCATACTACGGCAATTTCTCTGCACTAGTTAGCGAGATGCACGAGGATTATATCAGACCTCAAGAAAATTCAAGCCATGTTTTCACTCGTGCGCTTGAAATTAAACAAGATGATGGTTTTAAAGTAATCACAACTGCAGACTGCTTTAGCTTTAATGTATCAGAATATACTCAAGAGGAATTGATTAGAGCACCACATAATTACGAACTAGAAAAAAGTGGTATGACTGTTCTTTGCCTAGACGCTCAAATGTCAGGTATCGGTTCTGGAAGCTGTGGACCTCAACTAAAAGAGAAATATCAAGTAAATGCGGAAAATATTACCCTAGACATGGATTTAAGATTCGAGAGATAATTTAGACTTAATTAATTTGATTAGGAGAAATATTATGAAAAGATTACTACTAGCGATAATTGCACTCTCTATGATGTTTTCATTAGTTGCATGTAGCACAACCGTTTATGAGGGAGAACCAGATGTGCAATACGATGAAAAACCTGTAATATATCTTTACCCAGAGGAAGAAACTAATATCAGCGTAAAGCTTAACTACAACGGTAATCTGCATTATACCTATCCAGCATACGAAGATGGTTGGGAAGTAACTGCTTTTCCAGATGGAACAATTATCAGCGATGGAAATGAGTATTCCTATCTATTTTGGGATGGTGTAGACGACATTGAGTATGATATGAGCGAAGGATTTGTAGTAAAAGGTGAAGATACTGAATCTTTTCTCATTGAGAAGCTAAAATTGTTAGGATTAACACCAAAAGAATATAATGAATTTATTGTATATTGGCTTCCACGAATGATTAGCAACGATTATAACCTAATATCGTTCCAAGAAGAAGAATATACTAATAACGCTCAATTAGAGATTACACCAGCTCCTGATAGCATTCAGCGTGTGTTCATGACATATAAAGCACTTGATGAAGAAATCAGTGTGCCTGAGCAAATACTCACACCTTTTGAGAGAAGTGGCTTTAGCGTAATCGAATGGGGCGGCGCAGAAATTACTAATTAAATTACTGGACAGCTAAACATTAACTTATCGTTGATGTTTAGCTGTCTTTTTCTGATTTTGCTTATAATTATAAACATAGTATGAATTTATTATTTTTTTGTGAAATTCAAAAAAATAAATTTACTTTTTGAAAATTTGTGATATAATTAAAGAATAGGGCAATTTGATATATTTTGACTAATAGTTTGTACTCAATGTGATAAACTAAGCCTAAAAATAGCTGATATAACTAGCAAAATTAGCCTTATTAAACAAATTTACAACAACTGTCATATCACACTTATAAAAACAGTTGTTAAATATTTTACAAAAACAAGGAGAATACTTATGAAAAACACACCAAATATCAAAGTCGGCGTAGTTGCAGTTTCTAGAGACTGCTTCCCAGAAAGCTTGTCAGTTAACCGCAGAAAAGCTCTTATGGATGCTTACAAAACTAAATACAATAATGTGGACTTATATGAGTGCCCAATTTGTATCGTTGAAAGCGAAATACATATGGTTGAAGCATTAAACGACGTTAAAGCAAACGGTTGCGACGCTATCGTTGTTTATCTTGGCAACTTTGGCCCTGAAATATCCGAAACTTTACTAGCTAAACATTTTGATGGTCCAGCTATGTTTGTCGCAGCTGCAGAAGAAAGCTCAGACCGCTTAATCGGCGACAGAGGCGATGCTTACTGTGGTATGCTAAATGCAAGCTATAACTTAAAACTACGTAATATCAAAGCTTATATCCCAGAATATCCAGTAGGCGACGCTGAGGATTGTGCTGATATGATTAATGAGTTTATTCCGATAGCTAGAGCTTTAGTTGGTTTATCCAAACTAAAAATCATCACTTTCGGCCCAAGACCACTTAACTTCATGGCATGTAATGCTCCAATAAAACAACTATATAATATAGGCGTTGAGATTGAAGAAAACTCCGAACTTGACTTATTCGCTGCATTTAATGAGCATGCTAACGACCCTAGAATTCCTGAGGTTGTAGCTGATATGGAAAAAGAATTGGGTGAAGGTAATATGAAACCTGAAATCCTTCCTAAACTAGCGCAATACGAGTTAACTTTATTAGACTGGATTGAAGCTCACAAAGGTTACAGAGAGTATGTAGCAATCGCGGGTAAATGTTGGCCTGCATTCCAAACTCAATTTGGATTTGTACCATGTTATGTAAACAGTCGTCTAACTGGTAGAGGTATCCCAATTTCATGTGAAGTTGACGTTTATGGCGCACTAAGTGAATTTATCGGATCTTGCATTAGCTTGGACGCAGTTACACTACTTGATATCAACAACACAGTACCAAAAGATATGTACAAAAGAGATATCGAAGGTAAATTTAACTATACAAATAATGATGTATTCATGGGCTTCCATTGTGGAAATACTACTTCGAAAAAGCTTTCTACATGCACTATGAAATATCAATTAATCATGGCTAGAGCACTTCCAGAAGAAGTAACACAAGGTACTCTAGAGGGAGATATCGCTCCAGGTGAAATCACATTCTATCGTTTACAAAGTACAGCTGACAACGTTCTTCGTGCATACATCGCACAAGGTGAAGTTCTACCAGTTCCAACTTGCTCATTCGGCGGAATTGGCATATTTGCTATCCCTGAAATGGGACGTTTCTACCGTCATGTACTAATCGAAGGTAACTACCCTCACCATGGAGCAGTTGCATTTGGCCACTACGGTAAAGCATTGTTTGAAGTATTTAAATTCATCGGTGTTGAATTTGATGAAATTGGCTTCAACCAACCAAAAGGCATGCTATATAAATCAGAAAATCCTTTTGCATAAGCTAAGATTTTCCTGAAAATATAAATGTTTAAAGCCCTCTTTTAAATAAAGGGGGCTTTATTACGTAATTTTTCTGCAAAAAAACAGTGCGAAACATTTCGCACTGTTTTTTAATTAGCATATATATTATTCTTCAGCGAATAATGGGATTATTTTTTTAGCAAATACATCTACAAGCCCTAAGTCACTCATTTTAACTTCTGGGATAACTGGTAATGCCACAGTAACAATTCTAAGTAGTGGATTATCTCTTCCCTCAAATCCGATATTATTAAGAGCAAGTTTCATTTGATAACAATCGTCTGCAACTTCTTCTGTAGATTTAATGCTCATGAGACCACCAACTTTAAGCTCAATTGTTGAAGCTAGTTTGCCATCATACGCACATGCAAAACCACCGCCACATGAAATAAGACTATCAATAGCAAGTTTTGCATTTGTAGCATTATCAAATACAACTGTTAAGTTGTGGCTGTCATGCGAAACAGTTGAAGCTATAGCACCTTTTGTTGTTCCGAATTTTCTGATAATTCCATAGCCAGTTGTACCTTTGCCATAGCGATTAAATATTATACCAAATTTCAAATCTGGGTCAGAAGATATATCTAAATACCCGTCTACAACATCAATTTCTTCCACGCTGCATACCGTTGCTGATAGTTCAAACGATTGATATTTTAAGACATTTACTTTTACTTTGCCATTTTCTATCGGAGCTTTAAATTTAAAATCTTCGATAGTTAGCTCACGCCCAACATTTACGCTGTTTCTAGTTTCAATTTCAAAATTCATGTCTTCAATCTCAACTAGAAGTTTGCCATTTTCGCTCACCAATTCGCCTTCAAAGAATACTTGTCTTGGTTTAAGCTCTGATAGAGATTCCACTACTTGCATATCCGCAACGTAGCCCGGTGCAATTGCTCCAAGGTTATCTAGTCTAGCTTCTCTAGCATTGTTAAATGTTGCAGATTTAATAGCTAGGATTGGATCCATACCACATTCAATTAGGCGTCTAACCACAAGGTTTAAATGCCCTTTATGTAGTATGTCATGCGCTTCCCTATCGTCTGTGCACACACAGAACTTATCAAAGCATTTAACGCCTCTTGTTCCGTCTACACCAGCTTTTGCATTCCAGGTAATTGAACTTTCACGTACGTCAACAGCAATACCCATTCTCATTTTTTCTAAGAACTCAGTAGCTTCTCTGCTTTCATGGCAAGTTTTTGCTCCTCCCACTGCATAAGCAGAAAGCATTCTACCTGACATATATGGTGCATGCCCTTGCAGGTAGAGACCTTTTTCTCGAGCTACATCCATGATATCCATCATTCTATCTTCGCCATTAATTACGCCGATGATATCCATAACCTCAGCAAGTCCAATTACCCTTTCAAGATCAGCTAGCTCTGCAATCTCTTTTGCCATGAACTCAGCCCCAGCATTTTCAAGTCCTGGAACAGCTGGCACACATGATGGAATATCAATTAGTTGGCGCATTGGCAAGTTTTCGCTTGCGTCATGCATGTATCTAACCGCCTCTACTCCATACACATTAGCGATTTCATGTGGGTCAGTGATAACAGTTGTGGTACCATGACTAATTACACCTTTTGCAAAGTTTCTTGGTGTTAGCATAGAGCTTTCTATATGTATATGTGAGTCAATAAATCCAGGGATTACATAATCTCCGTTACAGTCAATTACTTTTTTCGCATTGATATTTTGTCCTACATTTTGATATTCAACATGTACAATAAATTTACCTAAAACATAAATATCAGCAGGATAAACCTCACCTGTTATTACATTTACTAACTCCGCATTTGTTAAACATAAATCTGCTGGCGTTTTTCCCAATGCACAAGCTAGTAATGCGCGTCTATCTTTTGGTTCAAACATCATTCTACTTTTCATCTGCTTGCTCCGTTCCTTTAAAATTTAATTACATCAAGGCGTTTGCAACAAAGTAGAAAATTAGTGGAATTGAAAGAATATACATACCAATATGGATATCTTTGAATTTGAAAGTAACTACTTTGATGAATACGTATGATAGTATGCCAATAGAAATACCAACCGCGATGCCACCTGCAAAAGCAGTAAACATGATCATTACCATTGGTGCGAAAAATTCTGTAAAATCTGAGAAGTCAAGGTTTCTGATGCTTTGGATTAGCAAAAATCCGATGTAGATAAGTGCAGGGCCAGTAGCTGCATTTGGAATTGCTACGAATAGTGGTGCAAAGAATGTTGCGATTAAGAATAAGATACCAACTACAGTTGAAGATAAACCTGTTCTACCGCCAGCTTCAACACCTGATGCTGATTCAACATAAGTTGTGATTGTTGTACATCCACATGCTGCACCTACTGTTGTACCAATAGCATCTACCATAAATGGTTTTTCGATACCTGGTAAGTTTCCATCTTTATCTAGCATGTTAACTCTTCCAGCTACACCTAATACTGTGCCAAGTGTGGAGAAGAAGTCACCACAGAATACGATAAATATTAGTGGAACTGCTGCCCAAGATAGAAGTGAAGCGAAGTCAAATTTGAACATGATGCTTGATACATCTTCAAAAGTTGGAACGCTTGCTACTGCTGAAATTTGTGTGATTGGTGCCATTTCGCCAGTTACTGCATTAGGTTCACTAATGAATAAACCTGCTATTGTTACTACAAAAATACCTATTAGAATTCCGCCTTTTACTTTTCTTGCTTCTAGTAAAGAAATTAAGAATAAGCCAAATAAAGCTAATAGTACTGAAGGTTGGCCGTAGCTTCCCATGGAAATTCCGTTAACAAATGAGCCTATGCCTGAATTGCTGAAACCTAGATATGCGATGAAAAATCCTATCGAAACCCCGATGCCAATTTTGAGATTTTTCGGTATCATCTTAACAATTAAGTCACGCACCCCACATGCAGTTAACACTACGAATAATACCCCTGTAACTAATGTAATCGTCATTGCTCCTGCAAATGATATTTGTTGCGATTGAATCATTGCGCCGAATAAAAAGTTTGTACCCATCCCTGTTGATAATGCAAAAGGGAAGTTTGCGTATAGTCCCATCAAAATAGTAATAAGACCTGAAACTAGTGCACACATGATCATTATCGCTTCTTTTGTGATAACTACTCCGTTTACGTCTGTCAAAGTATCCGATGTAAAACCAACGATTGACGCCGGTTGAACAGCTAGTACATATGACATTGTCGCAAATGTTGTAAGCCCTGCGATAATTTCAACTCCTGCACTTCCTCCTAGTTTGGTAAAACCAAATTTTTTGTCCAATGCTTTAGTAAAACCATTCATTTCACTGTACCTATGTGTTAAAAACACATTCCTTCCTTTTTTTTATTTCCCGATACTAAAAATGCAAAAAATTTACAATTTAGTTATGAAAAACTATTTTAATTATAACAAAATATATACTTTAATTACAAGTATTTTTCACATATTTTTTCTCATCAAACAGTATTTTTACAGAAATAACTACTTTTATGTCGCTAACACTGTTAATTTTATGTAATAAATAAAAAATGTAAAAGACATCTATTTATCTTATGGTAAATAGATGTCTTTTATATTTATAGAGAATTTAGAATATCAAATTGATCAACTAAATTTGGGTAAATTTGCGTATATAGGTTGTAGAATTTTTCGTATTCTTTTGTGTTCTCTGCGATTGGATTTTGAGTTTTATCTATTTTGATAACTTCATCACAAGCGCTCACAACGTCAGTGTAGACACCTGCACCTACCCCTGCTAAAATAGCTACACCTAGTGCAGGACCTTCTTTAGAAGCTAATGTTTTTACTGGGCATGCATATAAATCAGCAAGCATTTGACGCCATAATGGAGATGTTCCCCCTCCGCCACAAGCAAGCATATCAGAGATATCAACACCCATTTCGTTTAGTACTTGCATACAATCTTTTAATGAGTATGCTACACCCTCTAACACCGCTCTAAGCATATGCATTTTTGTATGCATAGCAGATAAACCAAAGAACATTCCACGAACATTTGGATTTAAATGAGGAGTTCTTTCGCCCATTAGATATGGTAAATACAATAGTTTATCTGCACCAATTTTTATTTTTTCTGCTGCTTTATCCATTAAATAATATGGATCAACACCCATGTTTGCAGCTGTTTCCATTTCACTTATGCAGAAGTTATCGCGATACCATTTTAGTGAAAGCCCAGCTGCTTGCGTTACTCCCATGATGTGCCATGCATTTGGAACAGCACAACAGAAAGTATGTACGCGACCTTTTGGGTCAATGATAGGCTTATCTGTATGAGTATATAACACCCCACTGGTACCGATTGTTGTGAATGCTTTTGTGTTTTGCACTACGCCCGTACCAACTGCAGCCGCAGCATTATCTCCAGCTCCACCCGCTACTGGTGTACCTTCTTTTAATCCAGTTAAATCTGCTACTGATTTTGAAACTTGTCCAGAAATTTCAACTGATTCATACACTTTTGCAAGCATGGATTTGTCAATATCAAGTTTTTGTAGAACTTCGTCAGACCATTTTCTTTGTGGTACGTCAAGAAGTTGCATTCCTGATGCATCAGAAACTTCGGTTGCAAATTCGCCAGTTAGCATATATCTTATGTAGTCTTTTGGTAGCAGGATATGTGCGCATTTTTCATAAATTTCTGGCTCGTTATTGCGAACCCACAAAATTTTCCCTGCAGTAAAGCCAACCAAAGCAGGATTTGCTGTGATTTCGATAAGTCTTTGAGCACCTATTTTGTCTGTGATCTCTGCGCATTCTTTTGCAGTTCTGCTATCTGCCCATATTATTGATTTACGTAAAACTTCGCCGTTTTTGTCAAGCATTACAAGCCCGTGCATTTGCCCGGATAGCCCGATACCCTTGATATCTGCGCTGTTTATACCACTTTTAGCAATCACTGATTTTATAGTTTCAACAGTTGCATTCCACCAGTCAAGCGGTTCTTGCTCTGCGTATCCGTTTTGTGGTTGATATAGTGGATACTCCACGCTATGTGATGCAACAACATCACCTTTTACATTAAATAAAACTGTCTTAGTACCAGATGTACCGATGTCTATTCCTAATAAATAAGCCATATTTTCACTCCTAATTTTTAGTTAGTAATCTAAAACCATTTAGTACAATTATATATTTTTTATTCAAATAGTCAATATCAAATCAGTGATTAAGCAAAATTTGTCTTGTTTTATTCAAAAATTGACCCATTCCCCATGAATACTAGCTTCCTCTTCACACTAATCCGTGAATAATCTATCTCAAAGTTTTTTACAAACATATTAATAAACAACGATGGATTAATATTGTTTTGCCCAGCACTCACATCTATATCTATCATGCATTTTTCTGCATCCGCAATACATTTGTTCAGCTTCATATGAGGTTTTAAATCTACTTCTTTTTCTGCTTTTTTCGTTTTCTTCATCGTTATAATTTTATCACTACTGTAAAACTCGATAAACTTATCGCAAACCGATTTTGCATCATCTGAATAGATATTAATTTCATAATTAGCCAATGTTATCGTCGCTGGTTTATTATTTTGCATCTTGACGTCAAATACCGATAAACCTGGTGGCAACGCATCGTTTAATCTCACTTTTATCTCATCTAATGGTAAAGATGCACTCATGCGCATATCCATAACTTCATACTCGCTCTCATACCCCAAAGAAAGAGGCAGGGCAAACGTTAAGTACATATGTGGGTTAAAACCCTGCGTGTACCAAACAGGCAGCTTAGCGCGTTTTAGAGCGCGCTGCATGCATCTTGTGATATCAAGGTGAGAAATGTATTTTGCTCTATCGAGTTTTTTATAGAAAACTCTGACATTATCCATTGCCATAATTTCGCGATTTCGCTCAGCTGTATTATAATCGTTAGCCAAAACATTTCACCCCCGTTAATTTAGTTATTCCACAAGCAGAACAGTTTTCCCTACAATTTGGGGTAGTCGTCGCAAGTTTGGATTTCTCCCACTCATTTCTGAGGAATTTTTCAGATACACCATAGTCTATATGACTCCATGGCATGATTTCTTCTGTATCTCTTTGGCGATTTGCATACCACTCAATGTCAAGACCGCAATCATTAATTGCTTTTTCCCATTTTGTAAAATCGAAATATTCGTCCCAACCATCAAATTTACATCCGCTTTTAAACGCTTTATATATGACTTTTCCAAGTCTTCTATCCCCTCGTGCAAATACTGCTTCTAGCACTGACGCTTTTGAAGCGTGATACTTAAACGATATTTTTCTTGAAGTGATATATTTTAGCATCATCTGCTGTTTCTTCTCGATAGTTTCAAGCTTGTCCTGTCCAAACCACTGGAATGGTGTGAACGGTTTTGGTACGAATGTTGATACTGATACTGTTACGTTTACAGCTTTCCCTTTTACTTTATTCTCAAGCCTGTTATATAACCCCACAATCTCTTGTGCAAGGTCGATAATGCCCAAGCAGTCCTCTTCTGTCTCCGTCGGTAAGCCTAGCATAAAGTATAGTTTTACACTAGTGTAACCGCCCTCAAATGCGATTGTACATGATTTAAAAATATCTTCTTTTGTAATATTTTTGTTTATAACATCACGAAGTCTTTGAGTTCCAGCTTCTGGCGCAAATGTTAGACCGCTTTTTCTAATCTTGCTAATTTTATTTAAAAGCTCTTCCGAGAAATTATCAATCCTTAAAGATGGCAGCGATAAATTGATGTTCTCGCTATCCGTATATTCGATAAGTTCACTTAGTAAAGGTTCAATTTTCGAGTAATCCGATGTGCTTAGTGATGATAAGGAAATTTCTTCATATCCCGATGTTTCACATAGGGATTTCCCCTGTGAACATAGCACAGAATTATCTTTTTCGCGCAGTGGTCTATAGATATATCCTGCTTGGCAAAATCTACATCCCCTGATGCACCCACGCATTATTTCAACAATTGACCTGTCATGTACAGTATCTATGAAAGGCACAACAAAGTTTTCAGGGAAAAATGCATTTGACATATCTGAAACAATACGTTTTTTCACAGGTAGACTTGCACTATTCTTTGCTAGAACTTGTTTAATCGTACCATTTTCATTATACTCGACATCGTAAAATGCTGGTATGTAAACACCTTCAATTTTACTAGCAAGTAATAAGAACGCATGTTTGCTCAGATTTTTAGCTTTTGCGTCCCTATAAAGTTTACAAAACTCAAGGTTTAGCTCTTCGCCCTCTCCTAATAAAAACACGTCCACAAAATCAGAAAGTGGCTCTGGATTACAGGCACATGGGCCCCCAGCTACAACAAGATTTTTTAGCGTAGTTCTATCTTTTGATTTAACCTTGATACCGCCTAAATCTAGCATATTTAATATATTTGTATATGTTAGCTCGTACTGCAACGTAAAGCCTATTATATCAAATTCATACAAGGGATCAAAGCTTTCGAGTCCATACAGCGGAATGTTATTCTCGCGCATTTTCTCTTCCATATCACCCCAAGGAGCAAAGACACGCTCGCACCACATGTAATCTTGTTCATTTTTAAGCGCATACAAAATTTTCATCCCTAAATGTGACATTCCTATTTCATATGTGTCAGGAAAACAAAATGCGAACCTCACATCAACTTTCTCTTTATCCTTCACAACACAGTTAAGTTCCCCACCCGTGTAGCGTGCTGGCTTTTGCACATCAAGCAAAATTTTATCTAGTTTATTCTTCAAAAAATAACCACCATTTCAAAATAATATACTCTTAATTATACCTCATTAGCGCTTATTTTACAAGTGACTAATCATCTAAATATTTGCTCGAAAAACTCGTATGAACTTACTCCGCTAGGCCTATTAAACCTATCTAAATGGACTAATCCATTTTCGTCAATCGAATTTTCATCAAGTACATTAACTTTCGCTTCGCATGTTAGTATTATCTTAAAACCCATCTCAGATAGAATATTATCAGTTATATCAGAATAAAAGCCAAATGGATATGAGAATACAATCGGAAGTAGTCCTGTTTCTTGCTGAATTTGCTTATTAAACGAATCGATGTCGTAATAGAGCAGATTTGTGTACTCATACTCACTTTCACCAGGAAGCATTTTTATACCCTTGCGACCATTTTCATCAAAAGAATGCAGCTCATACGAATGATTGCCTATTTCAAAAATTTCACTATGGAGCATTTCGTTTATCTGCTCCCACGAGACATGTGAATAATTTATATGTGACACTACATTTGAAGAAAATAAATCCGTGTATTTCCCCACAGGTGAAAAAATTGCAGTATAGCCATATTTTTTAAGGAGTGGGTACGCGTACTCATATGTACTCTCATATCCGTCATCAAAGGTTATTAAAACTGGATTTTGTGGTAGTGGTATTCCGTGCTCTAAAAAATCTAATATCTCTGCGGTTGTAACAGTGCTATACCCCTTTTCTTTCAGATAATATAAGTCACTCTCAAACTCTTGCGGAGATATTACAAACTCGCCCCATTTCGTTTTCTCTTCAAGTATATGATGATACATTATCACAGGGAGTTCATCGCTAATTTCTTTGACGCTAATAACTTCTTTTGTATTATTAGTTGGTATTATGCTAAAAAATAGAATATTGCCATATATTATACAAAAAACGAGAAAAACTAAAAACAATCCGGTTAAAATCCTCTTCATACTACACCACCTTAAAATCTACTAAGCAATTAAACTTATGAAAAAAAAGTATATTATATGCAGAAAATCTAGGCACTTGACAAAAATATTTCTGTTTGTTAGAATAAAGAGAATTTGAGGTGATATTTTGAAAGATTTAACAAGTATAATGGCTGAACATAATATTGAAATGTATGGCATTTGCAATTACGCAGATGTATATTCTGATATTCCTTGTCGTGGCAAGGCGAATATTCCAGAAAAAGCAAAGCGAGTGATTACTTGTTTATTTCCATATTATAGTTCAGACTTTCCAAATCGCAACGTATCAAGATACGCTGTTTGTGATGATTATCATATAATTGTAGGCGATATATTAAGTGATATTTGCACTGCTTTACATGAACATTACGACGGAAATTTTGTATCTTTCGCAGATATTTCACCACTAGATGAAAAGCAATGTGCAATTCTTTGCGGCCTAGGATTTATGGGGAAAAACGGACTGGTTATTAATGAAAAATATGGAACTTATTTTTTTATTGGAGAAATAGTGACTGATATAGAATTTGCGATTGACAACAATAATACTGTAATAAAGTCTTGTATTGATTGCAATGAGTGTGAAAAAAATTGCCCAGGAAAAGCAATTTCATCAGATGGCATAAACTATGATTTATGCGTATCGAAGCTAACTCAGCTGAAAAGAGAATTAAGCGAGAATGAGATAGAAAGCATAAAAAAAGTCGGATATGTATGGGGTTGTGATATATGTCAAGACAGTTGCATTTATAACAAAGCTGCTGTGAAAAGTACACACAAACGTTTTTCTGAGAATACATCCGATATAATTTCGCATGAAAATTTAGATGTGCTACTAAAAACAAAAGCTTATGGGTATAAGGGAAAGAAACTTTTACTTAGAAATTTAGCTTATATTAACGAAAAAAAAGGTATCAAGTGAAATTATCACTCGATACCTTTCATACTTATAGCGCAATAAATTTTACAAGCGAAAAATGTAACTCAATTGTTTAACCGTATTAATAACATGTTCATTTTCAAATGGAGCAATTTTAGGTTGACTATAATTTTCTAATACATGTTCAATGGATTTAAAAGACTGATGTGGTAGTGGATTTTTTAATCTGTCTAAATGTCGTCTTTTCCATTCCTAATTATCTGTACAATCAATATAAAACTGCATTAATTTTTTCTTATAGTATCACAAGCAGCACTGATTAAATCGTGGTCAAAATCATTAAGCCTCATATTATCCTCCTAAATTTAAAAAACATGTGTAAAAACAGAAAAAAGCAATTGTAAAAACAATTGCTTTCTGGCTCCCCAAGTTGGACTCGAACCAACGACCCTGCGGTTAACAGCCGCATGCTCTACCAACTGAGCTATTGAGGAATATATATAGGTAAGGTAAAAACGCCTTTAAAAGACGTTTTTACTTTACTTCTTTAGTGACGGCGTCTATCTATCTTCCCAGGTCGTCGCCAACCAAGTATTTTCGA
>CAYJII010000004.1:0-1395 GCA_964370225.1 uncultured Oscillospiraceae bacterium
TTGATTATTATAGCATATCTTTTTCCCTTTGTCAACAACTTTTTTTCACTTTTTTTGTTTTTTCTTAAGTGTTTGTTGTGACAACTTGTATATCTTATCACATAATGGCATTGTTTGTCAACACTTTTTCCGTTCTTCTACCTTTTCATTAGTTTATTCTATCATTTCACGTGATTTTTATACAACATATTGTCTTTTCTGCTATTTCTATCTAGAAAAGGCACGAAATATATTTTTGCCCTACTAAAAAATATTTCAAATAATATCAGTTTTTCTTATATTCTCTTACTGTACCATTAAGAAAACACTATAGTTTTATTAAAAACTTTGCTGTAAAGTGATTGTATTATCTTTTTCTGAAAGCAAAAAAAGATATGCCACAACTCTCATTGTAACATATCTTTTAAAAACATCTTTCCTCTATTTATATAGTAGGAGCAATTAATTCATCATATCGTTTATCATATCTACTAAGTGTATACCGTAATTGTCTGCGGCAGCCCATCCTCCACCAGAAGGATTTTCTTGTATGCCAAGCCAAACTACATATGGAGCAGTCCCTTTTTTCACCCATTTAAACCTAGTGTCTACGCAAGGTTGGTTTTTCAGATCAGCTTCCGTCACGTTCGGCACTGCATATGCAACTAAATGTTGCACTTGTGCTAATATACCTATTCGTACACTACTAAAGCTTTCCCCAGGTACTCCACCACCAGTTGCTCCAAGTCCAGAAAAGTTGAATTGTTCAATTTGCACATCTCCGCCAAATTGTAAATAACCAGTCTCCTTCATTATTTGTGTGAAAGTAACTTCAGGTTTTACTCCCTCACTAATAGATACATCATATACTAATTGCGCAAAAGCTTCAATAGTAGCTGGTTGCCCTTCTATAGAAGAGTAGTAACTTGGATAAGTTTTTCCACTAGCATTAAAGTAATCTACCATTTGTTGTACTGTTACGGAAGAAGCTCCCATTATAGTGTAACCTTTTGCATTAATATTAAGTTCAGCAGTAGCAATTTTCACTTCTGCACCGCTCGCTGGAGTCATGTATGCTTCTATACTAAACTTAGTCGCTTCATTATTAATAAGTAGCGAGTTTAGATTTGCGGTCCATTTTCCACCGCCAGCATTGCTAGCTGAAACTGTGGTCGCATCTGTTTTGTCCGCTTTGCTCCATATAATAAACCTAACTTCTTTTGCATCAGTTGCTACACCTTCTATTATAGTAGTGAATTCACCGATAGCTTCGTCTGTTATATTAGTACTAATCTTGCCTGTTGGCGTTTCAACCGAAGAGTTATCTTTCACTTCTACATTAAATGTAAGTCCTGTTATGTATTTCCCATTTGAGTACACATGCACATGATATACTCCTGTGCTGTATTTGTGGTC
>CAYJII010000004.1:1495-69919 GCA_964370225.1 uncultured Oscillospiraceae bacterium
CTAAGTCATCTTGTCCCCCAGCATCGCTCCATACCGCTACATCTAGTTTTGAGTACATTTGTGATTGTGCGAATGTCAACGCTGATATTGTTTGTTCTGTATTTACATTTGCCGATGCTGTCAGTTGATTTGCTACTTTTACGCTTTGCTCTGTCTCTCCTACTAACGTCATCGCTCCATTATTTCCTGTTACATATGCATGTATCTGATATGTTCCTCCTTGGTATCCATGATTTGCTACATCAAATGCTACTGTCCATTTGCCATTTCCTGCATTTGTTGCTGTATACCACACTAAATCAGATTGATTGCTTTTCGACCACATCGGTACTTGTACTGTTTTTACTCCTCCTGGAGCTGTTACTCCCTCTAAGGTTACAGTAAATCTTCCGTTTACATCATCTACTCCGCTTGTTGTTATTTTATCCGCTGTTGCTCCTTCTACTTCAAATGATGTTGTTGTTATAAATTTCCCATTTGAGTACACATGCACATGATATACTCCTGTGCTGTATTTGTGGTCTGACATCTTAACATTCAGTGTTTTGCTCGCGCCTCCGCTTACTCCATACCATGCTAAGTCATCTTGTCCCCCAGCATCGCTCCATACCGCTACATCTAGTTTTGAGTATAGTGCAGATTTAGCTATCGTAACTGACGCAGTTGAAGTGTCAGCACTTACAGTAGCAGAAATCGCAATCTCTAAGCTAGTAGTCATTTCTTGCGTGATGCTGCCTGTAAACTGTTTTATGCCTCTGCTATCGGTAGCATATGAATGTATATAGTATATCCCAGTGTTATAGTTGAAATCCGCTAAATTCACGTCAACATACCAATTTCCGTTGCCTGCATCTATAGCTTGTAGCCATTGTAGGTCCCCTTGGTTTGATTTTGACCATATCGGAACCTCAACCTTAGTAATTTTTTCATTTGCTGCAGTTGTTAGTCCATTAACATTTACTCTAAAAGTTCCTAAATCTTGGTTAAGATTAGAAACTGTCACCGACTTTGCTTCTGGCATTACAACTTCGGTTGGGTATTTAGCAAAATAATTATCAACGCCATTTGCAATTTTAACCGCCATAAGTTGTTGTTTTGATTGGTCAACCAAATTCGCTAGTTCTTGCGCGTTTGACATAAAGCCGCTTTCAAGTAAAATTGAAGGGCAATCTACGTTTGTAACGATAAATTTTGCATCCTGCACTGTATAAGGTCTAGGGTTTATGTAATCAAGATTATCCATAGCACCTGTTATGCTTTGTGCTAGGTAAATACTTCTTGCATGCGTATTTACTGGCGTTTGGTCAGTTCTGTAATACGCCTCAAATCCATTTGCAGAAGTAGAAGTTGCTGCATTATGATGTATACTTATTGCGATGTCCGGTGCTAAATTATCAATAGCTGCAACGATTTCATACAAGTCATATTTTGTGTCTTTTTCCATAAGTACCGGAATATCCTGTGGTACATCCGTCGCATACCCAATTTCGTGAGTAAACCAAACTTCATAGCCTTTCGCCTGAAGCTCCTTTGCCACTTTATAGCTAAGTTGAGCATTAATAATACTCTCGTACACTCCTTCTCTAATTGCTCCTGGGTCAGTTCCTCCATGCCCTGGATCAATAGCTACTACACCTTTATAAACCGAAGCACTCGCATTAATATCAGATAGCATAGCAAATGAAAGCATCATCGATAAAGCGAAAATGATACTTACAAAAATCACTGGGATTTTCATTTTTCCTTTAATCATCATAACACACCTTTATATGTAAAAATATTTATTATACGATATATGTATACATTAGTCATTATACATCAATATTTTTGCTTAGTCAACAAAAAAACTAACACAAAATAATCAATAATTACTAGAATATTAATTTATTTGACCAAAATATCGCATATATTAAAGTATATCGACCGTAATTAGTGGATTAATTAGAATTTACTGATTTTTTTCACAAATTATGTCTAAAAACTTTTCTCTTTTTCACTTGACAAAATTGCAAAAAAGCTGTATGCTTAAACTCATACACATATTAAATGCGTTGAAGAGGAAAAAGCAAAACTACATTATCATCTCAGAGAGTCGCTCTTAGCTGAAATGCGACATGATTAAGTTTTTGTTTTATCGCCCTCAGAGCAGTTTTCCTGAATTATTTATTTAGTAAGGAAAAACGGTTGTCCCCGTTATAGGAATGAGCATTGTTTGATGCTTAATAAGTGGTTGCATTACGCAACAATTAGAGTGGTACCGTGGAAGTTTAAGCTTTCATCTCTTTTATAAGAGATGAAAGCTTTTTATATTTTTACCACTTTATATTAATCAGTAGTAACTTTGGCGGTTATATTGCCAATAAAAAAAGTTATATAAATCTAGGAGGATAATTTATATGAACACAAAAAAATTAAACGGTTCGCAAATAGTAATGGAATGTTTGTTGGAACAAGGAGTCGACACTGTCTTTGGCTATCCTGGAGGCGCTGTCTTAAATTTGTATGATGCTCTATATGAGTATAGCGAAAAAATAAACCACATTATCACTGCACATGAACAAGGTGCTTCCCATGCTGCTGATGGTTACGCCCGCTCAAGTGGGAAAACTGGTGTCTGCATTGCAACATCTGGACCTGGTGCAACTAATCTTGTAACTGGGCTTGCTACTGCATATATGGACTCTGTGCCAATGGTTGCTATAACTGGCAATGTGCCTCGCTCGTTATTGGGTCTTGATAGTTTCCAAGAAGTAGACATCACTGGTATCACAATGTCTATCACTAAACATAACTTCCTTGTAAAAAATGTCGAGGAGCTTGCTGATATAGTGAGAGAGGCTTTCACTATCGCAAACACAGGTAGAAAAGGTCCTGTTTTAATCGATATTCCCAAAGATATCACCGCTGCTATCTGCGATTTTGAAGTTAAATTTCCAACTCAATCTGCTCAAATCCCACTTCCACCTCAAAACTGGCTTGATAAAGCTGTAGAAATGCTACAAACTTGTGAGCGCCCACTCATTTATGCAGGCGGTGGTGTTATCGCATCGCAAGCTTCTGCAAATCTTAGCAAATTCGCAGAAAAACTTGATGCTCCTGTTTCATGCTCATTGATGTGTCAGGGGGGGTATGACCAAACTAGCGATAGATATATTGGTATGCTCGGTATGCATGGTACTAAAACTTCTTCTCTTGCAATGAAAGATTGTGATTTGCTTATTGCGGTTGGAACTAGGTTTTCTGACAGAGTTATTTGCAACGCTAGTTTGTTTGCGAAAAACTGTAATGTTATCCAAATCGATATCGATCCAGCTGAATTTAATAAAAACATTGGTACAAATATACGTTTGCACGGGGATGTAGACGCTGTACTTAGCACATTGCTAGAAAAATTTGAGGGATGCTCTCACCCACAGTGGATGGAAAATATTCACTCTTGGCAAGCAGAATACCCACTTGTTCAAAACAGTGACTCTGTCACACCTCAGCAAATATTAACCACATTGAGCAAACTTACCGACAACAAAGCTTTAATTACTACCGAAGTGGGACAACATCAAATGTGGGCAGCTCAGTATTACTCCTTTACTCACCCACGCCAATTTATGACTTCAGGCGGTTTGGGTACAATGGGATATGGCTTAGGCGCATGTATTGGAACAAAGGTTGCTAATCCAGATAAAACTGTTATTAACATTGCAGGCGACGGAAGCTTCCATATGAATTTAAACGAACTAGCTACTGTATCAAAGTATAATATACCAATTATTGAAATTGTTTTTGATAATAAAGTTTTGGGAATGGTTCGTCAGTGGCAAAAACTATTTTATGATGGCAGATTTTCTCAAACAACGCTTGAAAGACAAACTGACTACAGCATGCTCGCAGGAGCATTTGGCATCAAATCGCTTGTGATAAAATCAACAGAAGACGTTACCCCTGTATTAACAGAAGCGTTAAACTCAAACTGCCCAGTGTTAATTCATGCACAGATTGATATGGATTTTAACGTACTACCTATGGTTCCGACTGGTGCACCAATTGAAGAGCCAATTTTAGATATGTAATAAGATGATTTTATTTCACATAAATTTTACTGTACAGGAATAAGAAATGGAGTATAATATGGAAAGAGACTATTTGGTGCTTGTCACCGCACAAAACCACACCGGAGTAATTCAGAGAATATCAGGCTTATTTAGCCGCAGATTTTTTAATATAATGAGCCTTGTCGCTGCACAAAGCGAAAATCCAGAGATTTCGCATATCATCATCGTAGTAAGAGGTGATGAGAACGCTGCTAGACAAGCAGAAAAACAACTCGCAAAATTATATGATGTCATGGAAGTCGAAATTTTAAACACTGACAATGCTGTCGTTAGAGAGCATGTTATGCTAAAGATTAATTATAGCGAAAAAAATAGTCATGAGCTTATAGCTATAGCTACCGTTTTTAATGCGAATGTGCTAAATGTAAGTGCTGAGCATATTATCGTGGAGTTAACAGGCGACCCTAAAACTATCAGCTCTTTCGTTGAGCTATATAAACCATACGGTATTATTCAAATGCTCAGAACGGGTGCAATGGCTATGTCGATATAGCCACCGCACAAAGTGGACTATACAAATTTGTATACAAGCATTATCGCTTGTAAGTAAAAGGAGCTATCATGTTAACTTTAGATAAAGTGTATAAAGCATCGTATGTGCTAAAAAATGTTGTAAAGCAAACCGAACTAGTACATGCGCCAACAATTAATAAAAAAGGTAATATTTTCTTAAAATCTGAAAATCTACAAAACACGGGTTCATTCAAACTGCGTGGCGCATATTTTAAAATGACACAATTGTCCGAAGACGATAAAAAATCGGGAGTAATCGCTTGTTCAGCTGGAAACCATGCGCAAGGTGTCGCACTCGCAGCAAAAGAAAATGGGATTAAGGCGACTATCTGCATTCCAGACGGTGCCCCAATCTCAAAAGTAGAAGCGACAAAAAGCTATGGTTCAGATGTAGTGCTTGTCAAAGGGGTTTACGATGATGCTTATGCGCATGCATTAAAGCTACATAATGAGCAAGGCAGCACCTTCATCCACCCATATGATGATGTCGACGTAATCGCCGGGCAAGGGACTATCGCTCTTGAAATTTTAGAACAGCTTGAGAATATTGATGCTGTTGTTGTTCCAATCGGAGGCGGTGGCTTAATCAGCGGTATAGCTTACACGATAAAAACGCTTAGCCCACACACAAAAGTTTATGGTGTTCAAGCTGTTGGAGCTTCCTCTATGCTTGACGCTGTAAAAAAGGGAGAAAAAAGCATATTAAAACATGTTTCAACTATCGCAGATGGAATTGCGGTAAAATGCCCTGGCGACATAACTTTTGAGATGTGCAAGCAATATGTCGACGAAATCGTAACAGTTACCGATGATGAAATTTCTTCTGCGATACTCGAATTAATCGAGAAAAACAAAATGATAGCCGAGGGCGCTGGAGCTGTTGCAGTCGCTGCGGTTATGTTTGATAAAATTGATGTAGAAAACAAAAATGTTGTCTGCATCGTATCAGGTGGCAATATCGATGTTACTATTTTATCCCGTGTGATAAGTCGTGGTCTGCTAAAAGCTGGGCGCACAATTGATATCACCGTCGCATTATCTGACAAACCAGGCCAACTACAAAATGTTTCTTCTATTATTGCTGGGCAGGGTGCAAATGTAGTTTCAGTTTCATATGACCGCTCAGATGAGGATATGGACATTAACTCATGCTTCTTACGCCTTAGAATGGAGACTAGAAATAGAGAGCATGCAGACGATATAGTTTTTGCATTGAGGGCGGAAGGATATGAAATTGTCGGTTACAAGTAATTTTTGTCTTATGCTTATGCGTATTATCAGCGCATAACTGCTATAAAATTTTATTTGAAAGGTTGATTAAAATGACGTCTAAACAAAGGGTACTTAATGTTTTAAACCACCAACCAGTGGATAGGATTCCTGTTTATGAGCATTTTTGGTCTGACACACAAAAAGAATGGGCAAGTAAAGGCAAGATAAAAGAAAACGAAAATCTCGATGAGCACTTTAAATATGATATGAGTATCTGTTGGCCGTTTAACATGATTATTGATATCGATTTTAAACCTGAATTAGTGCGCGAAGACGAGGACACTATCACGTTAAAAGATGGAAACGGTGCAATTTTGAGGCGACACAAAAAGCATGATACTACCCCCGAGCATATTGATTATACAATCAAAGAAAAGGCTGACTGGGATAAATACAAACATATGCTAACAGCAGATCCGCGCAGAATTAATTTTCAAGCATATAGAGCAGCGAAAAAAGCTGCCGATGACGCTGGACGTTTTTTCTGTTGGGCTGGCGTAAATGTATTTGAGTTGATGCACCCAATTTGTGGGCATGAGCATATGCTTGTCGGAATGTTGCTTGAACCTGAGTGGATAGACGAAATGGCAACTATTCTTATAGATGTTACTCTAAAGCTACAGGAAATACTCTTTGAGCAGGAAGGATATCCCGATGGTATCTGGTATTACGAGGACATGGGATATAAGCACAAGCCTTTTATGTCCCCCAATCATTACCGAGAGCTGATTATGCCTTCCCACAAAAAAAGTTGCGACTTTGCACATAAGCATAATATGAAAGTTATCATGCATTCCTGTGGATATGTCGAGCCACTTTTGCCACATATGATAGAAGCAGGGATTGACTGCTTACAGGTTATAGAAGTAAAAGCTGGCATGGATTTAGTAAAACTCTATGAGGAGTACGGGCAAAAAATCGCCTTTATGGGTGGTATTGATGTGCGCAAGCTATATTCGAACGATAAAGCTGAGATTGATGAGGAGCTTGAAAGCAAAATCCCAATCGTTAAAAAAGGATATGGCTATATGCTACACTCCGACCACTCAATTCCCAAAACTGTGGATTACGACATATATGTGTACTTTCTTAAAAAGGGATTGGAGCTTGGCACTTATTAACAATGTTTGTTGTGAAATGTTTAAAAGGTTACGAAATTTCTCGTAACCTTTTTTTATGCATATAAAATAAAACAGCGATGTAACAGAAAACTCTGATACATCGCTGTAAAATTACTTTTTTACTTATAATTAGTTGTATTCTCTTGAAGTAATAAGCTCGTTATTCATTGTGTAGTACTCAACGATAACAGATTTTGCGCTTGGAACTGCGTTAACTAGTTCAGCGTAAATTTCGTCAAAAGTAGCTTTGTTGCTTTCTAGGTCAGCATCGATTGTATCTTTTGCAACTGCAATTTCACCAATGTCTGAAGTGAAAGTATAAGCATATACCAATGAATCATCTCTCGCAAGAACTTCAATAGGAGTTCCAGCTTCTTCTAAAGCAGCTAGTTGTGGTTCAAGTTGAGCTTGAACTTCAGCAATAAATTCGTCCATTGTCATTTCAGCAACTTCAGCATCGTCGCCTTCAGTTGTATCAGCGTCGTCACCTTCAGTTGTATCAGCGTCAGCATCAGCGTCGTCGCCTTCAGTTGTATCAGCGTCTGCGGCGTCTGAGCTAGTTTGTGCATCATCAGCCATATCGTCGCCTTGATCAGCAGTACATGCTACAAGTGAAACTGATAGTGATAGTGCCAAAATTAGTGCTAGTATTTTTTTCATAATAATCCTCCGTCTGTCGCACATGCGACAAATAATTGTTCCTCTATTGATATAGAGAAATTCTTTCTCTTGTGAGCAAAATAGGGAGCGACCCTATAAATAGCCCACAAATATAGTATCATATTTTCATCATATTGTCTATATTAGCATAAAAATTAGAGCATTTTACACAAATACAATCTTCTGTACAAATACACATTATACAAAGTGATGTTGTTTTTTATAAAAAGTATAGTTTTCTGTAATTTTCTTCCACAATATGGTTTGTTGCATAAAAAGATTTTTTCCTGTAAAATGTAAATAGAATAAAAAAGGAGTGAGTGCATGAAATTTTTACATATATCCGATCTTCATTTAGGCAAGCGTGTAAACGAGTTTTCTATGTTGGACGAACAAAAATATATCCTCGCATCAGTTATTGATATTATCGATAGTCACAGCATTAACGGTGTTTTTATCAGCGGTGATATATATGATAAATCAGTTCCAAACACCGAAGCAGTTGAGCTTTTTGATGATTTCTTATACAAGCTCTCCACTCGAAATTTGCATACATTTATTATCAGCGGTAACCACGATTCCCCAGAGCGTGTCGCCTTCGCTTTTAGGCTCATGGAAAAGAGCGATATCTATATCTCTCCTGTGTATTCTGGTAATGTCTCTCCAATCACAATAAGTGATGAGTATGGCAAAATTAATATTTACATGCTCCCATTTATCAAACCGGCGCATGTTAAGCGCTATTATCCTGATGCACAAATTAACTCGTATACCGATGCTTTAGATACAGCTATTAAACAGATGCAGGTAGATACTTCTTCACGGAATATTCTTTTGACCCACCAATTTGTCACAGGCGCGCTCCGCTCAGATTCTGAGGATATTTCTGTTGGTGGCTCAGATAATGTTGACGTCACTGTTTTTGATGATTTTGACTATGTCGCGCTAGGTCATTTGCACAGAGCGCAACAAGTGTCGCGTGAAACTATTCGCTACTGTGGCACTCTACTAAAATATTCACTCGCCGAGGTATCGCATATTAAATCGGTAACGATAGTAGAGTTTTCTCAAAAAGGCGAGATTGATATTTCTGTAAAAGAAATAAAACCTAGACTTGATATGCGCATGTTAAAAGGAAAATTCGCCGAACTTTGTGATAAGGAATATTACGAAAAGCAAAAGCGTGATGATTATTTGCATGTAATCTTAACTGAGGAAAATGAGAGTTCTACGCATTTAGGCGTGTTGAGGACAATTTACCCTAATATAATGAAGCTGGAATACGATAATTTGCGCACGAAGTCTCAAGTGAAATTAGATGCGCTTGAGGATATCAAGCAAAAGGATCCTCTTGAATTATTTTCGGAGTTTTACTCTTCGATAAATCATCGCACGATGAGTGACGAGCAAAACGGTTTCGTTTTACAGCTTATTGATGAAGTGTGGGGGGAAAAATCATGAAACCAATAAAACTAGTCATGTCCGCTTTTGGACCTTATGCCGACGAAATTAAACTAGATTTGCAAAAACTGGGGGATAAAGGACTTTACCTCATCACAGGTGACACTGGCGCTGGCAAAACTACAATTTTTGATGCTATAACCTATGCTTTATACGGTGAGGCTAGTGGGTTTAATCGTGAAGCAAAGATGTTCCGCTGTAAATATTCTGACATTAGCACGCCTACTTTTGTCGAGTTGACATTCTCATATGGGGGCAAAATTTACACAGTGGAACGTAATCCCGAGTACGAGCGTCCAAAATTAAAAGGGGACGGTAGCACAAAAACTCTTGCTAACGCTCAGCTGACATTGCCAAGCGGTGATATCATAACAAAAGTTAAGGACGTAAACAATAAGATAAAAGGTATAATTGGAGTCGACCGCAACCAATTTTCACAAATCGCAATGATTGCTCAAGGGGACTTCCTTAAACTTTTGCTTGCGCCCACCGCTGAACGCAAGGGAATATTTCGAGAAATATTTAAGACTGGTAACTATCAGATTTTGCAGGACAGGCTAAAATCGGAACTCTCGCAACTAAATAATTTAAGACAAAGCGTGAAAAATAGTGCGATACAGTACATCGCTGGCATAAACTGTGACGAAAATGAAATTTTAGCTTTGCAAGTAAGCGAGGCAAAAAGCGATAAACTACCGCTTGATGATTTGCTTGATAGTGTAAATAAGTCAATAGATGAATGCGAAGCGCTAAAGCTTCGACTAGATGAGAAGCAAAAACTTAATGAAAAAAAATTAGAAACGATAAATACAAACTATAATAGAGCAGAAGAGTTCGACAAGGCAAAAATTGAGCACGAACTGACCCTTATTTTGCAAGAAAAATCGCTTGCCTCGCTAAGTGTAGCAAAAGAAAGCCTTTTGCAAAAAGAAGCCAATGCGCCTAAGATGAATGAACTCAGAGTAAATATTACCAGAAAATCTGATTCACTTTCGATGTACGACGATTTTGAAAAGAAAAATGACAATGCTCAAAAGCTTACAAAAACAATTATAAAAGATACGGCTTCACTCGAAAAACTCAAGGAAAAGCAAGCACAATGTCAAAAATCTATTGAAGAGAAAAAAGCTCGCTACAAATCTTTGGAAAATATCGGCGAAACATTACAGGTTTTGATAAACGAAAAAGCATCAGTTAGCGATAAAAAGAACTCAATTATCCAATTGCAATCTAATATAGCAGAGTTAGATAAACTAAAAATTTCACTCTCGACTCTTCAACAAGAGTATGCCACTGCTCAGGAGAAAGCACAATATCACTTAAATAAATATAGTTTTATGCACAAAGCTTTTTTGGACGAACAGGCAGGTATTCTCGCAGAAAATTTGATAAACGGTGCTCCCTGCCCCGTTTGCGGTGCGACGTCTCATCCAGACAAAGCGATGAAGTCACTAGATGCACCTAGTGAAAGTGAGCTAAAAAAAGCTAAGGCTACACACGAAAAGGCAGCTTCTCTCGCAGAAATCAAAAGTTCTGAGGCAGCAATAGCTTCGGGGAACTATAGCACAATGAAAGAGATGGTACTTAAGCTTGCTTGCGATTTATTTGGCGAAATTACTTTTGAGGATATCGATAAATATATTATAGAAAAGATTTCGCAAATCGACACAAGCATCGCCGCGCTCACCTTTCAAATAAAAGAAAAAACCGATGGTGTAACAGAAAAAGAGCTCTTGAGCAAACAAATCCCAACTGAGGAGCAAAACTTTTTAACGCTCGGAAATGAAATCCACTCGATAAATGAAGTTATTATCAGCAATAACGCGACACTCAAGCAATTAAATGAGCAGATAAAAACCGATGCTAGCAAACTTGAGTTTGCTAGCAAGGACGAAGCTAGTGCAGAGATTATTGTGTTAGAAAAAAATCTAAAGCTTTTGCAAGATGAACTTAATTCTGCTCAAAAGATATTTGCTAACGCACAAAGCGAGGTGCAAAAACTCACAGGCAAAATAGAGCAACAACAAAAGCTATTGGAAGATGGCTGTGAGTATACCATCGAAGATTTAACTTCAGAAAAAGCACTGGCTAAAGCTGAGAAAAAAGAAATTATGGAAAAAATTATTAGCGTCAGCAACCGAGTTAGCACTAATAGGCTGGCGGTTTCAGATATACTTAAAAATGCGGGAGAACTCTCAAAAATTGAGAAAAAACATGCTTGGATGGAAAGCTTGTCAAAAACAGCAAATGGTACGCTTAAAGATCACATTGGTGTTTCGCTCGAAACTTATATTCAAATCGCTTATTTTAAAAGAATAATCGCACGCGCAAACTCTCGCTTTGTCGGTATGACCGGGGGGCAGTATGAACTCACTCTGAGCGCACCTGGCAATTCGGGGCAACAGGGTCTTGACCTGGATGTTATCGATCACCATAATAATTCCACCCGCAGTGTCAAGACGCTCTCAGGCGGGGAGTCTTTTAAAGCTTCACTTGCACTCGCTTTGGGACTTTCCGATGAAATTCAGTCATCAGCAGGTGGGATAAAGCTAGATAGTATGTTTGTGGACGAGGGATTTGGCACATTGGACGAAGAATCGCTTAAGCAGGCTATACACGCTTTGTCTGAACTGACCGATGGCAACAGGCTAGTTGGCATAATTTCGCATGTAGCCGAGCTAAAAGAAAAAATCGATACGCAAA
The DNA here is from genome assembly GCA_964370225.1 of uncultured Oscillospiraceae bacterium. Classification (GTDB taxonomy): domain Bacteria; phylum Bacillota; class Clostridia; order Oscillospirales; family Ruminococcaceae; genus CAYJII01. The sequence goes on from CAYJII010000004.1 coordinate 13,335, forward strand.
TAGTTGTTACTAAAAATAAGCTCGGCGGCAGTAATGTGCAAATTATATCATAATCCTATATAGCTCTGACTAAAATACAAATAGCAAACCCACTAATTTCACTATAAGTAAAATTAGTGGGTTTGCGTTTATATATTAATCTCAAGTGCTACAGGGCAATGGTCGCTTCCGAAAATATCCGTATGAATCTTCGCCTCGACAATCTTGTCCTTTATTCTTTCGCTAACTAAGAAATAGTCAATTCTCCATCCCGAATTTTTCTCTCTTGCTTTGAACATGTATGACCACCATGAGTAAACATGCTCTAAATCTGGGTAGAGGTGTCTAAAAGAGTCCACAAAACCACTGCTTAAAAGGTCGGTCATCTTGCCACGCTCTTCGTCAGTAAAACCAGCGCTTTTTCTGTTAGTTTTCGGATTTTTCAGGTCAATTTCTTTATGCGCAACATTCAAGTCACCACAAATTATCACTGGCTTTTTCGCATCAAGACTTAATACATATTTATTAAACTCATCTTCCCATACCATTCTGTAATCAAGGCGTTCAAGCTCTCGCTTTGCATTTGGGGTGTACACATTCACAAGATAAAACCCATCAAACTCAAGCGTTATAACTCTGCCCTCGTTGTCATGTTCCTCAATCCCTAGCCCATATGATACACTCAGCGGTTTCACTCTTGTAAAAGTTGCAGTGCCAGAATAACCTTTTTTCTGCGCAGAATTCCAAAAATCTTCGTATCCATCAAAAGCTATTTCTGCTTGCTCCTTTTGCATTTTTGTTTCTTGCACAGAAAATACATCTGCATTTACTTCATTAAAAAAATCTGCAAATCCTTTACCCATACAAGCTCTGAGTCCATTAACATTCCAAGATATAAGTTTCATTTTTTACCTCCAAATTTATACAAAAATAAAGTCTATATTACCACTGTTAACTTCCGCTTTAACGCATTTAACATTAACTTTGTCACCTATTTTATAGGTATTCCCTGTAATAGCATCTCTAAATGACATCACTTCATCAAACTCAAATTCTCCTTCTGGGAAGTCGTGAATACTCACGAGACCTTCCACCGAGTTTGGAAGTTCTACATACACGCCGTGTTTTGCGACTGATGAGATAAGCCCACTAAATTCTTCACCTAAATGCGCAGACATGTACTCAGCTTTGTAGCAATCCTCACAGTCACGTTCAATCTTCATAGCGTTAATCTCAGTCTGTGTCGCTTGAGTTGATGCTTTTTCAACCCATTTTTCGTATTTTTTCGTGATATCTCTTATCTTGTCGCCTGCTAATACTTCGCTTATTATTCTATGCGCAACTAAGTCAGGGTATCTGCGTATCGGCGAAGTAAAATGCGAGTAGTTCTCAAGCGCTAAGCCATAGTGCCCAATCGGATTTTGCGAGTATTTCGCTTTTGCCATAGAGCGCAGCACCATTACATTAACAACTGGGAATATTGGCATATCTTTAGTCTTAACTAAAATATCGCTTAATACTTTCGGTTTTACATTTTCAGTAAACTCTCGAACATTAATCCCAAGCAGGTCAAGTGTTTTCTTAAGCGTTGCAAGTTTTTCTGGGTTTGGATGTTCGTGCACACGATATATAAAAGGTATTTCCTTAATTTTCCCCACCATAGCGCAGGCTTCGTTTGCAAGCAACATGAACTCCTCGATTAAAATTTCTGATTCGCCACGGTCGCGTGCTTTTATATCTACAGCAACATCATTTTCAATGATGATTTTGCTTTCAGTCGTTTGGATTTCTGGTGCACCTCTTCCTTTTTTCAGAGCAGTAAGTATATCAGCAAGCTCTTTCATCAAGAAGATTTTGTCCATTACAACATTATATTTTCCCTTAATCTCGTCACTAGCTCTGTCGTTTAAGATATCGTTTACCTCAGTATAAACCCCCTTAACTTTAGAACAAATCACCGATTTTTTGAATTCGAAGTCTACAAGATTCCCTTGCAAATCCAACGTCATTATCGCTGAAAGCGTAAGTCTGTCCTCATTTGGGCTGAGCGAACAAATTCCATTTGAAAGCTGTTTTGGTAGCATCGGTATAACTTTGTTTGCATAATAAAGGCTTGTCCCACGCATAAAAGCTTCGTTATCAAGTTCGCTTTTTGGTTTAACATAATGCGAAACATCCGCAATATGAACGCCTAAAACGTAGCAATCATCGTACTTTTCAAGCGAAATCGCATCATCCAAGTCTTTTGAGTCAGCTCCATCTATCGTAAAGATTACGTCACTACGCAAATCAATTCTATTGATTAAATCTTTTTCACGAATTCCTTTGCGTTTAATTTCTTTTGCTAAATCAAGCAGAGTTTGCGTGAATTCCCTTTGGATATTATTCACATTGAGTATAGCTTCCGCACACGCTGCAGCATTTGAAGCACTGCCATATGTCGCTAATACTTCTGCTTTGTGTTCGGAATGTCTCATGCCACGGTAACTAATTTTAGCTAGAACTTTATCCCCTTCGCGCGCTTCACGCAATTTGCTTTTTGACACACGAATTGGCGATTTTACGATGGAGTCTGGCGTGATATAGTACCCGCCATCGATAAGACATAGCACTCCTATAAACTCGCTTTTGCCCTCTTCGACTATCCCAATAACTTCTCCTTCTGGACTGTCGCCTCTTCCTTTGATATCCCTAATATTTACGATATCACCAGGAAGTGCGCCCATTAAAAATTTGCCTGGGATAAAATATTCTACTTCGGTTTTTTCTACAGTCGCAAAACCAAATGTTTTTTGCACACGTGTAATCGTCGCTTTCATTGACTTTTGTTTAGCAGCAGCATAATATCTTTTCTTTTTCTCCGCAATTTTTCCTTTGCGAATTAGGCGATTGAGCTGTTTTTTAAACTCATCGTAGTCTGCACTCTTTATTTGCATCACCTTTGCAAGCTCTTTAAATCCCGCGCCTTTTTTTGCACTGTCATTAATATAAGCAATCAGCTTATTAATATCTATATTCATATTTTTTCCTCACTTCTTTAAAAGGTAAAAAAACCTTGCGAGTTACGCAAGGTTTTTGGTTTAATTATTGAACGTAGTGCACTATAATATTGAGTGCTAAAGATACAATAAAAAATGTTATTGCACAAATTTTTGTGAGTCGGTTTAAGAAAGCCTCTTTTGTTTTAGCGCCTTTTCTTCCAACATAAGTATCGCTTGATCCGCCTGTTATTGTATTCATACCTGCTTGTTTAGTTTCTTGCATCATTACTGCTACAATAATAAAAATGCTTGCAATCAGTAATAAAATTGCACCAATTATCTCTATAGGGTTCATATTATTATACTCCATTTCTAATTAACATATCAACTATATAATTTTTCATGCACTACATTATACCACAATAAAAATTAAATAGCAACATGTTTTTGACTTTTTTGTAATTATTCAACAATATATTTTTCTACTGCATGGAACATCTTTCTATCAACGTTCGCTTTAATAAGGGTTCCATCATTCTCAAAACTTTGGTCGTGAATTTTGCCCTGTTTGCGAATTATATCAATAAGCGCTCCTTGCGAGTATGGAATAAGCAAATTTAAGGTTTTCATGCGTTTAGATAGCACTAGCGCTATCTCATCTAATAGCTTGTCCACTCCAATATCTGAGGTAAATGAAGTTTTTATCGCATTTTTCTCTGCTAATAAATTTTCCTCATTTTCCAATAAATCCATCTTATTATAAACAGTAATCATCGGAATATCGCTGCATTCCAGCTCAGACAATAGATTTTTTGTCACATCAAGTTGTGCAGTAACATTTGGATTTGAACCATCGCACACATTAAGTATGATATCTGCACTCGCAGCTTCCTCTAAAGTGGATTTAAACGCTTCTACTAATTGGTGTGGTAGTCTTCTCACCAGTCCTACTGTGTCTATTATAATTGCGTTTGTACCATTTGGGAGTTTAATTTCCCTTGCTGTTGGGTCAAGAGTCGCAAATAACTGATCCTTTACTAAAACATCTGCACCTGTCAGCTTATTTAGTAGTGTCGATTTGCCTACGTTAGTATACCCCACAATTGCTATTACTGGGATGTCTTTTTTACTGCGCTTAAAACGCACAGTTTCGCGCCTTTTACTTAGCTGAGCAAGTTCACGTTTTAGCGTGTCGATACGCAGTCTAATATGTCGTCTATCCGACTCTAGTTTAGTTTCACCAGGTCCCCTCGTCCCAATTCCACCACCCTGTCTTGATAGAGAAGTGCCTAGTCCGATAAGCCTTGGTAATAAGTATTTTTGCTGTGCAAGCTCTACTTGTAGTTTACCTTCTTTTGAAAGTGCTCTGCCTGCAAATATATCTAAAATTAACATTGTACGGTCGATTACTTTGATGTCAGTCTCGCCTTCAATATTACGAATTTGAGCTCCGGATAACTCATCATCGATAATAATTAGATTAGCTTCGTTTAATTCGCATAATTCTTTTATCTCTAAAAGCTTACCCATCCCCACATATGTAGCTTTATCGATGCTTTGCTTGTTTTGTACAATCTTACCGACAACTGTTGCGCCTGCTGCTGATGCAAGCTCGCTTAATTCGTCTAAAGATTCGTACACATCATATTCGTTTGTATTGACAGCAACTAGGACTGCCGTTTGTATAATCTCCTCGTTAACGTGCATTAAATATTCCCTTTCAAAATTTTATGCGAGATATATTCAAGTGAAAAACTCAGAGATAAATATTACTATTTAGAGCGTTTACCGCCACCTTTGCGGCTAACTTCTCTTGATTTTTTCAAGTCAGAAATTTTCTCGTCACTGCTTTGCATAAATTTGCTTAGCATATCTTCAAATGTATTTCCCCCACCGCTATTGGATTTGCCTTTGTGAGCAAATCTATCTTCGCCATTAAAATTGTTATTCGGACGTCTTGGCGGTGTGTCTCTTTGTGGTCTTGCATCTCTTTGTGGTCTTACGTCTCTTTGTGGTCTTACGTCTTTTTTAAAGTTGTTTCTCTTAGCAGGTGCCTCGTTTGTATTTCTTTGTTGAGGCTGTGCTTTTTTTATTGATAAAGCAATCTTACCGTCTTCGTTTATCGACAGTACTTTCACCTTTACTTCTTGACCTTCTTTTACGTGCTCAGAAATTTCGTTAACATATGTATCTGAAACCTCTGATATATGAACCATGCCCACTTTTCTATTATCCAATTCAACAAATGCGCCGAATTTTGTTATTCCGGTGATTTTTCCGTCTACGATTTTCCCCACTTCAAGTTGCATAAAAAAAATTTATCCTCCACAATAATAATTATTACTTATTTTCCCGATACATCCACATATATTCGCTCGCTCGGGAACACTAGCCCCAATTTTTCGCGCGCAATCTTAACGATGTAGTCTGAATCTACACCATCGTCTAAAATTCTTTGAACTTCAGCGTTTAATATGGTCTGTTCATCAATTTGAGCTTGTAATAAAGCTGCGTCTTCATCATGCTTTTTTACATCATTGTTTATTAGTATTACTGAAACGATTACATAAATGGTGAACATAATGAGTGCAATGATTACAATCTTATTCTTCTTTTGTTTTTTTGCTTCCACCAATTTCCACCTTCTTAAAAACATGTATAAAACCTATTATTTTATTATACAATAATCTAAATGCATTTTTCAAGTGCATATTTAAATTTTTTTCAATTTTTTGTAAGTTATTCCTAGAAAATACATAAATTTTTGTTAGAATCATCCCAATAAATTTAATCAACCATATAATCGGCATAAATATTATCTTGAAAAGTATCGTGCATATCTTTTTCAAAATGATGATTAGTGCTCTCACTATCAGTATGATGCCACGACTAATCGTGCAAAAATAAAGTGTCATCCCTAAAAATTCGCCTAATAATATAAATGCTCGTAGTCGCCCGTCGTTAAACCCCAGCACAAAGCTGAATGTGAACACTATAACGATTACGCTGTACACGATGTCCGACAGTGTTACCATTAGTTTTGGGAATGCGAACACCATTCTTGTTATCTTAAAAACATCGTACAGCGCACCTAAAATAGCTCCTAACAAGCACGCCTGAATAAATACTAAAGTCTGCGTTCTTATCAAAAACTCCATACTCTATCTACCCGCAAATCGCGCAAATAGTCCGCTACCCTGTCTTTGATTTGAGTACACAAGCTCTGCTATCTCGCCTTCAACGCACATTTCTGCACTTTCTGTACTGCTTTTTGTAATGTTTAGCTTTTCCCCCGCTATTGTCAAATTCCCCATAGAAGTTTTTACTACAACCACACTCTCGTCAAAACGCAATATTTCGCTTACACCCGATACGTTGAGCTTTTTGCGATTTTCCATCACAATATTATGCGGTTTTTTTATTTGGTTTCTGTCTTCAATCATTTTTCTGCCCCCTATCATACTTTTTCGCTCTAATAAAAAAGTATTCACGGGGATGTGATTTTATTCTACAACAATGTAATTATCTGCTGCGTTTTCTTTTGTCGTATGCTCACTAATTGCAACGACTTTCACTTTAAGCGCTTTTGATCCTAAGTTTATTTCAATCACGTCATTTATCTTTACGTTGTACGACGCCTTAGCCACTAGCGAGTTTACAGTAATTCTGCCTGCATCACAAGCTTCATTTGCGATAGTGCGTCTTTTGATTAATCTGGTCATTTTTAAGTATTTGTCGAGTCTCATAAAATTCCCCCTAAAAAGAATTAAAACCGACTTTAATAAAGTCGGCTTAATAATATAATGTCTAATTATTTAACGCTATCTTTAAGCGCTTTTCCTGCTTTGAAAGCTGGAACTTTTGTTGCCGGGATATTAATTTTTTCACCGGTTGCAGGATTTTTACCTTCTCTTGCAGCACGTTCGCGAACTTCAAAAGTACCAAAGCCAACAAGTTGAATTTTATCGCCATCTTTTAGGCCATCAGTTACCACTTCAACAAAAGCGTTAACAGCTTTGTCAGCATCTTTTTTTGTTAGTCCAGTTTTTTCAGCAATTTTTGCAATTAAATCAGTTTTAGTCATAAATTTCTACCTCCAATAATTTTATAATTCTATTACCTAGAACATAGTGTCGGATTTTCAAAAGGCTTTTTGCTACGTCGCAATCTATTCTCTAGCGCCTATTGTTCCAATACTCTCAATCTAGTTATATACGTTTTGAGCTCATTTGTCAAGCTTTTTTCGCAATCTAAGCCATTTATTTCAGAAAAATTCACACAATCCCACAGTATTTTGCCTATTTTTTCTTCCAATTGCTCTATATTTTCATCACTCTGCATGGCTTCTATCGCCTCAATATTAGCCTTTAAATTAGCTAAAATCTCCATTTTATCAGTGGAATTCACCCCATAAGCTTTCGTTTTTTTCACCATTTTTTGTGCTCTCATAAGCGCAGGTAAGTCCTTTGGAACGCTCTTAATCATGTCATCAAGTGTCGTTCTATTCTTCTCAGTATTCTTGATTTCTTCCCAATTTTTTAGTACTTCTTGGGTATCACTCACTACTGTATCCGAGAAAACATGTGGGTGCCTATGTATCAGTTTTTTGCAAACATTATTGCATACATCATCAAAGTTAAAACGTCCTTCTTCATCCTCCATTTGCGTATGAAACATCACTTGCATGAGCACATCGCCAAGCTCTTCGCACAGCAGCTCACTATCTTCCTCATCTATCGCTTCTATCACCTCATATGTCTCCTCGATGAAGTTTTTTCTAATGGAGTGATGGTCCTGTTCCATATCCCATGGACAGCCATTTTCCCCTCGCAAAATCCGCATAATCTCGCGTAAATCCTCAATATTATACCTGTCTTTAATTTTCATATTCTACCTCATTTTATCGTTACAGAAGTTTATATTTTTTCATCGATTTCGCTATTTTGGTGCCCTTAGGCAACATCAAAATATCGTCCTCAGATATGCCTTTTATCGCAATTAAAGTCGCTACATACACCACTCCACCAGCTGCAATCGCCACTAAAGTCATGATAGCGCCATTTGTAAAATTGCACACAGTATACGCCACAAATCCACACGCGCTCGCCGCTATAAATGGCTTTAAAAATAGCCTGATATAGTTGAATTTTATCTTAGTTAGTCGCTTCAGTGATGCTAAGCATAAAAACAAAATAAACGCATAACAAACGCTTGTTCCAATAGCTGCACCCGAAATATTTAACTGTGGAATTCCAACTAGCATATAGTTTATTCCAAGTTTTAAAACTGCACCCATTAACATGAATTTTACAGGAAGCGTGAACTGCCCCAATCCTTGTAATATCGCATAAATTGGCGTTACGAGCGATAAAAATATCGCAGCAATTCCCAATAGCCTTAGCGACTGTGGTATCGTTTCCATCGTGCCTCCAGCTGTGCCGTAAAGCATCTCTACAATTGGGCCTGGAATTGAAAATAGGCCTATCCCACATGGTAGCGCAATCAGGCTAGTAACCCTTATTACGCTCTCAATATTCACTTTTAATGTGCGTTTATCACGGCTTACCCATGCAGCTGTAATATTTGGCAATGCGCTTTTCCCGAATAGCCCTGTAAACGATGGAACAAGTGCAAATATTACAACAGCTATCGAATATGCACCATATATAAACTCGTGCATTTGCTGATCGCCTTCGATGAACTGTCCGTATAACCCATCGAAATATTCAGTGTTTTCTGTGTATGAAACTGATAGCCTGTTCATGATTGACATCAAATCAATCATAGAAGTCAAATTTGACACTACTGCACTTAATGTCACAGGTAACGCTATTTTCACAAGCTTTACCATAATGGTTTTAGCTCTAGCAGGTTTAGGAGACTGCATGTACTCCTCTTCTGTAAATGCGCTCCCCATGCGCCTGTGCTTAATGTAGATGTATATTAAACCTGCAAGCGTACTCGTCGATACCCCAAGCATCGCTCCAGCCGCTACAAAAGGTAGCGCTGTCGACAGCACATCGCTCTCGCTCGCTACTTTTGTTCCAAAAACCATGCCTGTGCTATCGTACTGCGACTGTGCCATTAGCAGCGCAAAATACGCAAATAACAACCCCACCACTAGCTTTGCTAGCACTTCTACCACTTGGGATACAGCGGTTGGTATCATGTTGCGTAAGCCCTCGTAATAACCTCTGTACGACGCCATAATACAGCTGAAAAATATAGCTGGCGCCATCATCATTATGGCTACATATGAATTTGGGCTTTCAATCATTACCGAAAACTGCTTTGAAGCAAAGAACATTAATAGAGTTCCTAAAACCCCTAAAACTATAAATATAGTTCGTGCAATCCGCAAAATCTTTTTGCAATCTCTATACCGCCCTTTTGTGGAACATGCTGCCACCATTCTCGCCACAGCTGTAGCAAGACCTGTTACTGTCAGTGCATAAATCGTGGTAAAAAGCGTGTACGATGTATTAAAATATGTCATACCCGTTATCGTCAAAATCTGTGTTAGCGGTATCTTAAAGACTACACCAACTAATTTTGATATAGCCATGGCTATCAGTAAAATCGTTGCACCCTGTATTATATTTTGCTTTTTCATTGTTGCCAAATAAAACAACTCCCATTTGTACAAAATCATTATTGCTATATTATATATTATCACCAACAGCGTTTAATTACAATTAAAGTTATAATTTTTCCTTTAATGTTAATATAATATTTACAAATTTTTTTCATAAATTTACATTTTGCGATAAAAAAACGGGGTTTATTCACCCCGTTTTTTTCATATAAACATTAAAACTGGAAAGCTTCATGCACTGCTATTACAGCTTTTTCGCTATCTTTTCTATCGATGAGCACCGAAATTTTTATTTCGCTTGTAGAAATCATTTTTATATTTATCCCAACTTCGAATAAAGCTTCAAACATTTTTGCCGCTACTCCCGAATTCGCTTGTATACCCGCTCCTACAATCGATACTTTTGAAACTTCTGAATCTACTTCCATCGATGTGCAGTTAATCAGTTCTTTTTCCTCATCTAAAATTTGCATAGTGCGCTCTGTATCATCTGAGGATACCGTAAAGCTGATATCTTTGGTGTTGCCCCTGCCGATTGACTGCAAAATAATGCCGACATTCACGTTCTTTTGAGCAAGCAAGGTGAAAATCCTAAACGCAGTACCAGGTTTATCAGGCACCCCGATAATAGCTATTCTAGCTACGCTATCATCTTTAGTAACTCCTTTAATTAACATTTTTTCCACTTTAGTTACCTCCTTAACCTCTGTACCCGGTTTATCTTCAAGACTCGATAAAACCTCAAGTTTAACATTATATTTTTTCGCCATTTCTACTGAGCGATTGTGCAGAACTTGCGCACCTAATGATGCTAGCTCCAACATCTCATCAAAGGATATTTCGTCAAGTTTTACCGCACCTTTTACAAGGCGTGGGTCCGCTGTGTAAACCCCGTCAACGTCGGTGTAGATTTGACATTTACTTGCGTGTAATGCTGCTGCTAATGCCACCGCACTTGTATCCGAGCCACCTCTACCTAAAGTGGTAATGTCATCATATCGGTTAACCCCTTGAAATCCTGCTACAATCACAATATTCTTCCTATCAAGCTCAATTTGTAGGCGCTCTGTATCAATATTTCTAATCCTTGCATTCGAGTAGTTCGAGTTAGTATTAAACCCCGCTTGCCACCCTGTGAGTGACACAACTGGATAGCCAAGTTTTTCTATAGTCATTGCTAAAAGCGAAATCGAAATTTGCTCTCCCGTAGTGAGCAATACATCCATTTCCCTTTTTGAAGGGTTTTCATTGACTTCCATAGCTTTTTCTATCAAATGGTCGGTCGTGTGCCCTTGAGCAGATACTACTACAACTACGTTATTACCTTTATCATAAGTCTTTGTTACAATTTTTGCAACATTCAAAAGTCTTTGCGCATCGGCAACTGATGTGCCACCGAATTTTTGAACAATCAATCCCATAAACAGTCGGCTGACCTTTCCGGCTCGCTATTTCTTTTTTCCCCACTCGAGCCTTGTGAGGATATTGGCTATATGTTAAGCACAGGCATTTTATTTATCACTTCAATATTATTATCCGATAAAATTTTCTCTTTTTCAACCAGTGCGCGCTTATTTATAACCTCAACTATAAAAGCGTACTCATTTTCCGCTTGATTTTCTCTTTTTAAATATTTCACTTTTCCAAATTCGCGCTCTATTATCTGCTCAAAATCGTTGTTATCACATGAGCTAACTTTTATATAATATTTCGCATTTGTATTATCATGCTCCATCACGCGGTTAACACCCTCATCTTCCCAATATAGTGACGAGTTTGTCTGAACATGATTCGCTACGTCGATAACATCTGCTACTACAGCACTGGCTGTTGGAAGTTTGCCCGCACCTCGTCCGTAAAATACTACGTCGCCCAGCGCGTTCCCTGCTACTAAAATGCCGTTGTATACATCGTCTATGCCAGCTAACTGACTGCTTTTATCAACAAAAGCAGGTGATACCCAGCACTCAATATTTTTATCGTCATCACTGTTAATTTTTTGTGCGTATCCAATCAATTTTATCACGCTATCTGCATCTTGTGCATAAGCTACATCGTCTAATGTGATGTCGCTAATCCCCTTAGTGAAAACATTTTCAGGGTAAATATGCTTTTTATATGCAAGTGAAGTTAGTATGCAAATTTTTCTGCAAGTATCGTGACCGTCAACATCCGCAGTAGGGTTGCTCTCAGCATAGCCAAGCTCTTGCGCAGATTTTAGCGCAGACGCAAAATCTACATTGTGATTTATCATTTGTGTGAGAATGTAGTTAGTTGTACCATTTAGTATACCCGCAATTTTAGTAATTTCATTTGCTGCAAGGCATTTGTGAAGCGGTCTAATTATCGGAATTCCGCCACCAACACTAGCTTCAAAATAAAAATTCACTTCATTATCTTTTGCAATTTTTAATAGTTTAGCACCTTTTTGCGCCACAAGTTCCTTATTAGATGTAACCACACTTTTTTTGTGCTTCATTGCTGCTTTTACAAAATCATATGCAGGATTTACTCCGCCCATTACTTCAACTACAATAGAAATTTCCTCATCATCAAGAATATCTGAAAAATTCTTTGTAAATTTTTCTTTGTATGAAACATCAAATTCTCTTATGTCGAGTATACGCTTAACATTTATCTCATCACCTAAATTGTCGATGATGTTAAGCTTGTTCGTTTCGATAACTTCAACTACCCCCGAACCTACTACTCCATGTCCCAATATAGCAATATTTATCATTTTTATTCCGCCTTTATAATCTTTTATAATCAACCACGCCCTCAACGCTTGTTAATGCATTTCTGACTTTTGTATAATCAGAAGAACTTTCCCCAAGTTTTAGCGTTATGGTTACGTCAGCTACTGATTCTATTGAAATATTTTGATTTACTGTGAGTATATTTGCCCCATGTTCATACAAAATTTGCAGTACTGTTGACAAAATCCCAGGTTCATCACTAAGTTTTAAGTATAAAGTTGTCGTGCTTTTTTTGCTTTTATCTTCATAAATAAATACTTTGTCTTTGTATTTGTAATAAGCACTCCTTGATATATCGACCATTTTACATGCTTCAGTTGAATTTTTCGCTTTATTTTTCGACAAAAGTCGTTTAGCCTCAATCACCTTTAAAACCACTGCTGGCACAACGTCGCTATTAACTATTATCAGTTGGTCTTTATCCACTTTAAGTCCACCACCTATACACATTTGTTTTTATACTGTAAACAGTTTAACATTAATCAAATAAATGTACAAGGATAATAAATCGGAATTTCAGCTTAAAAACAACTAAAATACACCGATTTATATAATTACTAAGCTTATACTGCTTTTTTCTCGCTATTACTCGTTTACATGGATTTTATTCCAAGCAAACTTTAGTTTTTGCGCTAGTTTTGTCTATTCTGTCGCCTCAGTACTATCTTCTTGGGAAGTAGTGTCAATATTTTCATCAGTAACTACCTCTTCGGGAGTTTCTTCCACGCCTAAAAATTCAGGTGAGATAACATCATTTACTACTTGATTTATATAGTCCATGCTAAAAGCTCCATATGCTTTTACCCCATGAGCATTAGCCATGTCAGCTGTATAATCATTAATATGGTATATCGTAACATTTGTCGCGGATGCGCCATAATGTGTGATTGATGCGTTAAATTTCACGTTATCAATGCTTACTTCGCCCGTCTCAAAATCTTTTGTTACCTCGTAATCAACAAGCCCACCTATAACCCTTGCTGGTCTGTCCTGTGTCGAGATAAAGTTTCCTAATGAATACATCACTAACACTTCTCTACCGTCTGCGGCAGTAAGCATTTCTAGTGGTTGTATAACATGTGGGTGATGTCCCACGATGATATCCGCACCCCAATCAGCCATTTTTTGCGCTAACTCACGCTGTCCAGCTGTTGGTTCGAACTGATACTCATTCCCCCAATGTATGTTCACCATAACCACATCGCAAGCAGCTTTTGTCAGCTCGATTTTTTGCTTGATTTGCTCTTCTTCCGCAGTTAGCATAAATTCAATCGGCGAGCCTGATGCTAGCACTAATCCATTTGTGTACTGTGTGATACCAACATGCCCAAAGTTAATTCCTTTTACATTTTCCACTTCAGCGGTCATCATATCATCTAAATTCCAGTACGCTCCAGTGTGCATTATGGTATCTTTTGAGTCCCAATATGTCATCGCAGCTTCTAGCCCTGTTGTTCTCATATCAAGCATGTGGTTATTCGCAAGCGAGAATACATCGAATCCGATATCCACCATATGTTGTCCTAATTCTGGCGGAGAGTTAAACAGAGGATATGTAGATGGAGCCTTGCTCTCGTCGATAATTGTTTCTTGGTTTATAGTCGCATAGTCAGCTGCTTCAATATACGGTCTGATGTTTTCATAGGCGAATGTGAAGTCATAACCCGCTCCACCAGTGCGCTGATTTGCTTGTTTATATATTCTCGAATGGATGAGGTTATCGCCAACCGACACTACTTTAACCGTCGCTGGCGGTGGCATTACTAGGTCAGGAATATCCACAAGTATTGGAATAAGCTCATCTACGATTTCCTCAAATGTTTTCTCAGGCTCTGGCTCAGAAATACTTACATCAGCACCGTTTTCTGGCAATTCAGAACAAGCACTCAATGAGCATACTAAGGTTACTATGCATAGAGCAGCTAATAATTTTTTTAGATTAAGTCTTTTCATATAAACACCTTTTCTTTATACCATTTTTGTCATATCATATAGTCCCGCTGGCTTATCTTTTATAAATTCAGCAGCACTGATACTTCCCACTGCAAAAATTTCTTTAGACATAGCTTTGTGCGATAGCGAAATAATCTCGTCACGACCAGCAAATATTACTTCGTGCTCACCCACTATTGTTCCACCGCGCACTGCATGTATCCCAATCTCGTTTTTATCTCTCTTTTTTATTTGAGAATGGCGATCATACATATATTTTTGTGTGTTATCCATCGTTTCATTTATCGCATTCGCTAGCATAAGCGCTGTTCCACTTGGCGCATCAATCTTTTGATTATGATGTTTTTCGACAATTTCAATATCAAATTGTCCTCCTAAAATTTGTGTTGCTTTTTTTGCTAGCGTCACCAACAAATTCACACCGAGCGACATATTAAACGAGAAGAATATCGGTACTTTTTTTGAGCATTCTTTGATATACTCTATTTGACTTTCGCTATAACCAGTCGTTGCTAAAACTGTAGGAGTACCAGTATTTATAGCATATTCCATAAGAGAATTTAGCACAGCTGGGTTAGAAAAATCGATGATTACATCTGCTTTCCCCTCGATATCTGCAGCTGCAGGATATATAGGAAACTCTGCATATCGCTCTGTGTTCAAGTCGATGCCACACATCACTTTTATATTATCTCGCTCATTAATACATTCCGATATAACTCTACCCATTTTCCCATTAGCGCCACTTAAAATTACATTTACCATTTCACAAAATGAGCCAAAAGCTCATTATACCTACCTTTCTATTAAACGATTTTTTGCGTAAATACATCAATCTGTACAATAAATTGTACAGATTGATGTATTATGATTACTTAGATTAATTGTAGTTTTTCCATTTCTGCTTTTAGTGCTTTTATGTTATCCTCTGTAGTCGCACATAATGGCAATCTACATTCCCCAACATTCATCCCTTTTAAATTCATTGCATGTTTAATCATTATTGGGTTGACATCAATGAAAAGAGAATTCATAAACGGTAGAAGTTTTAATTGGCACTCTAGACCTTTTTTAGCATCTCCGTTTAAATAGTATTCGCACATTTCATGGGTTTCTTTTGGCATGATATTTGCAATAACTGAGATAACCCCAATTCCGCCTAATGCCATAGTAGCAACTGCTTGATCGTCGTTACCTGTATAAATATCAAGGTCGTCTCCACACATTTGTTTAATTTGTGCTATTTGAGAAATATTCCCGCTAGCTTCTTTTATAGCAACAATATTTTTATGTTTTGACATTTCATAGCATGCTTGTGGTGTGATGTTAACACCTGTTCTTGATTGTACTGAGTACAATATCATAGGGATATTAACGCTATCCGCTACAGTTAAATAATGTTTTACAAGACCTCTTTGAGAAGTTTTGTTATAGTATGGTGTAACCAAAAGCAGTCCGTCAACACCTAGTTTTTCCGCCTCTTGCGAAAGATGAACACAGTAATTTGTGTCATTACTTCCTGTACCTGCAATCATCGGCACTCTTTTAGCTGCTTTTTCTACAGAATATCTGATTACTTCTCTGTGCTCTTCATCAGATAAAGTCGATGACTCGCCAGTTGTTCCGCACACGATTATCGCATCAGTTTTATTTGCAATGTGAAACTCGATAAGTTCTCCTAATTTATCATAGTTCACGCTCATATCTTCATTCATTGGAGTTATTATCGCAACTCCACTTCCTGTAAACAATCTTTTTTTCATATGGTAAAAGCCTCCTTCTATCGCAAATATTGCGACTAATCCATGTATCCTTGTGCAGTAAGAAGCTCTGCCATTAGCACTGCTCCGCCAGCTGCACCCCTTAATGTATTATGTGATAAACAAACAAATTTATAATCATACTGGCTGTCTTCTCTTAGTCTACCAATTGTTACAGCCATGCCTTTTTCTAAGTTCCTATCCAGTTTTGCTTGTGGTCTGTTATCTTCTTCAAAATAATGTAAGAATTGTTTTGGTGCGCTTGGCAAATTCAGTTTTTGCGCCTCACCTTCAAACTCCGCCCATATTTTTTTGATGTCTTCAATTGCAGGCTTTTCATCAAAGCTAACAAAAACAGCTGCTGTATGCCCGTCTGTTACAGGAACACGTAAGCATTGTGTAGTGATGGCAGGTGTTGTAGCCAAGCTAATTTTGTCCCCGTCAATCTCACCCCAAATTTTTAGTGGCTCTTTCTCACTTTTTTCTTCCTCACCACCGATGAATGGTATTAAATTGTCTACCATTTCAGGCCAAGTTTCAAAGCTTTTACCCGCTCCAGAGATTGCTTGATATGTACACGCAAGCACATTTTTCACGCCAAATTTCATTAGTGGGTGAAGAGCTGGCACGTATGATTGTATTGAACAATTTGATTTTACGCTGATAAAGCCTTTTTTGGTGCCAAGTCTTTTTCTTTGCGCATCTATAATTTGTGAGTGCTCTGCGTTAATTTCAGGGATTATCATAGGCACATCGTCTGTAAATCTATGTGCTGAGTTGTTTGAAACAACTGGGCACTCAAGGCGTGCATAATCTTCCTCTAATTTTTTGATTTCGTCTTTATTCATATCAACAGCACAGAAGATAAAATCTACTTCTGCAGCGATTTTTTCCATATCGCTCACTGCATCAAGCACAATCATATCACCAATATTTGAAGGAAGCTCTACTTCCATCATCCATCTACCATTCGTACACTCAGCATAGCTTTTTCCAGCGCTACGAGCTGATGCAGCTAGAACCTTTATGTCATACCACGGATGCTCACTAAGCAAGGTAATAAATCTTTGCCCTACCATTCCTGTTGCTCCGATGATTCCTACATTGTACTTTTTCATTTTCTCTCCATTCCGCCGCTTTGTCCCGACAAATAAAATTATTGCGCTCCTCCCACATGACAAAGTTATATTAGTGGAGTGAGCACTATAAAAAATAGCACAAATATCTTCAATATCAGCTTCATTTTTTATAGTAAGTATAGGCATTTGTTAAAAAAACACCGTATATTAAAAAAATCGGTTGTAAACCGACTCATCTTATTATATAATGGTAAAGCTGACTACTTTATAATAGGTATAAAATAAGTCGATAGCTCTCCATCAATACATTTGATGACAACGGCACATTTGTTCAATGTACAGCCAGACGAATAGTTGCCAACTATCCACCTTCGGCAAATTTACCTTTTAAAGCATGTCAATGATTTTGGCAATCTACAAAACTTTTACTCATTAAATCTGCAACCTCTATCGGCGATAATTTTGCGCAATATGTAAAATTTTCGCAAAATATTTTTCTACTCTATAATACCATTTATATGTCTTAATGTCAATTATTTTGAAGATAATAATTTTATTTGCCGATATATACTATGCAAAGATAATTTAATGTGTACTTATATATTTTAAGCGAATGGAGCGTTATTTTGAACATAGTTTCAAGGTAATAA
Organism: uncultured Oscillospiraceae bacterium; assembly: GCA_964370225.1. Taxonomy (GTDB): domain Bacteria; phylum Bacillota; class Clostridia; order Oscillospirales; family Ruminococcaceae; genus CAYJII01. The sequence continues at coordinate 31,091 of CAYJII010000004.1, forward strand.
TTAATTTTATGAAAACATCAGATTTTTACTTTCACTTGCCCGAAAACTTGATAGCACAAACTCCGATTGAGCCACGTGATCACTCAAAGCTTTTGCATTTAAATCGCAATGACGGCAAGCTTTCACACCTGCATTTTTATGATATACTGGACTTTTTTAACGAAGGCGACACATTAGTGCTCAACAATTCAAGAGTGCTCCCAGCGAGACTTTATGGAAAAAAAGCTGTCACTGGTGCAAATATCGAACTTTTATTGCTCGAGCAAAAAGAGCATCTTATTTGGGAAACTTTGGTTAAGCCTGGCAAAAAAGCTTTGGTCGGAGCAAAAATAATTTTCTCTGATGAGCTAGAAGGCGAAATCATCGATATTTTACCTGACAAAAACAGGCTCATTAAATTTACATGCAACGGGAATTTTTACGAAGTTCTGGACAGGCTTGGGCATATGCCACTACCTCCGTATATTACAGAAAAGCTCAATGACAAAGAGCGCTATCAGACCGTATATTCAAAAGAAAACGGCTCTGCGGCTGCTCCTACAGCCGGACTGCATTTCACAGACGATTTACTTGAAAGAATAAAGGAGCGCGGCGTCAACATTGCCTATGTAACTTTACATGTGGGGCTTGGTACTTTTCGCCCTGTAAAAGTCGACGATATCCATAGCCACAAGATGCATTCCGAACATTATTCACTCCCGCAAGAAACTGCAGATTTAATCAATAGTACACACAAAAACGGCAAGCGAGTTTTTGCTGTAGGCACCACTAGCTGCCGCACTTTGGAGAGTGCAGCATCGCAATCAGCTGTGCTGACAGCAAGCGAGGGATATACTGATATTTTTATTTATCCTGGCTATGAGTTTAAGGCTATTGACGGACTAATTACAAACTTCCACTTACCAGAAAGCACGCTTATCATGCTAGTCAGTGCTTTTTCTGGATATAACAGCACTATGAACGCGTATAAGGTTGCAGTTGAGGAAAAATATAGATTTTTCAGTTTCGGCGACGCAATGATAATTGTATAGAAAGGATCACGTAATATAGCGTGAAGATTAAGATATGTATAAACTAATTAAAAGCGAAAACACTGCCAGATTAGGCGAATTTCACACAGTTCACGGGGTGATAAATACTCCTGTTTTTATGAATGTAGGTACTGCAGCTGCTATAAAGGGGGGCATTTCCTCCTATGACCTAGTCGACTTAAATTGTCAAGTAGAGCTGTGCAATACTTACCATTTACACATTCGTCCCGGTGATGAACTCATCTACAAATTAGGTGGGCTACACAAATTTATGGGGTGGGAAAAACCTATCCTAACTGACAGCGGTGGATTTCAAGTTTTCTCGCTGTCCTCCTTACGTAAAATCAAAGAAGAGGGAGTCTACTTCAACTCTCATGTCGATGGCAAGCGTATTTTTATGGGACCTGAGGAAAGCATAAAAATACAGTCAAACCTCGCTTCAACAATCGCAATGGCGTTTGATGAATGTGTAGAAAATCCCTCGACTCATGCATACTCCAAAGCTTCATGCGAAAGAACTACAAGGTGGCTATATCGCTGTAAGGAGCAAATGGAAAAATGTAATGCAGCTCCAGATACTATAAATAAAAAGCAAATGCTATTTGGCATAAATCAAGGCTGTATTTTTGAGGATTTGCGAGTAGAGCATATGAAAGAAATCGCAAAGCTCGATCTTGACGGATACGCTATTGGCGGACTTGCAGTTGGGGAGACAAAAGAGGAGATGTACCGCATTTTAGACACGGTGCTCCCATATATGCCTACGAACAAACCGCGCTACCTTATGGGAGTTGGTACTCCTTCAAACATCATCGAGGCAGTCGCTCGAGGAGTGGACATGTTCGACTGTGTAATGCCAAGTAGAAACGCACGACACGGACATCTTAACACAAAAAAAGGCATTATCAACATTCAAAACGCTAAGTACAGCGATGATAATTCGCCAATAGACGACACTTGCACATGTCCGACCTGTCAAAAGCATTCAAGGGCATATATAAGACATCTTTTCAAAGCAAAAGAAATGCTCGGTATGCGCCTAGCTGTAATGCATAATTTGCATTTTTATAACACTCTTATGGAAGAAATCCGTGAAAACTTAGCTAATGGTACTTTTGAAGAATACCGCCAAAAATATTCTCCACTGCTTGATTCGAGAATATGAGTTGCAGAAAAATCATAAACTATACAGATAACTATAGATCGGAGCATTAACATGGGGATAATTGAAATTGTCGTTATTGGCGTAGGGCTATCCATGGACGCAGTTTGCGTCTGTCTTTCTAACGGGATTTGCATGTCAAATCTAAGGCGCAAGCATATTATTGCAAACGCATTTATGTTTGGATTTTTTCAAGGGCTAATGCCAATTTTAGGTTTTTACGCAGGGAGCTTGTTTATCGACTCGCTTTCAGATTACACCGATATTCTAGTCGCAGTGATATTTTTCTTCCTAGGTGGAAAAATGCTTTTTGACGCATTTTTCTCCAAGGATGAGAGCGAGAAAAAAGTTCTTACTCCAAAGCTATTGCTAGTACAGGGAATTGCAACGAGCATTGATGCACTCGCTGTCGGTGTAAGCTTTAGCGCTTTGAAAGTAGACATTTACTTCTCTGCTTCACTAATAGCTGCACTCACCTTCACGCTGTCACTTATCGCGTTGCTGATTGGAAAAAAAGTAGGATGTTGGCTGGGCAAGTATGCAGAAATTGCAGGAGGCATACTGCTTATATCCATTGGCGTAAACTCTCTGATATCGTAATTATAATAAAAAAACAACGCAAAAAAAGCTATCCATTAAATGGATAGCTTTTCTCGTTTCGTACAGACATGAATTAAATCATATATAACTACAAATTAAAATAATTTACAGTTAAGATTATTCATCTTTCATTTTTGCAAAGCAATCGCTGCAATAAACTGGTCTGTCTTCTCTTGGTCTGAAAGGAACTTTTGCTTCAGATCCGCAAGAAGCACACTCAGCTGTGTACATTTCTCTTTGCACTCTGTTAGCATTTTTTCTAGCAACTCTACAATCTTTGCATCTTTGTGGTTCGTTTTCGAAACCTCTTTCAGCATAAAATTCTTGTTCGCCAGCTGTGAAAATAAATTCATTTCCACATTCCTTACAATTAAGTGTTCTGTCTTGATACATTTTAAAAACCTCGCTCTTGGATATAGTATTTGCCCGTAAACGGATTTAGACCGCTACCTTTGTTCTCTACAACGCTCTACTTAAGCTATCTGGGCATATATAAAACGGCAGATTTGCCGTTATTATCTTGTTCAACTTTTGAGTTTTTTTCTCACTCGTTGCAACGCATTGTCAATTGATTTTGTTGGATGATTTAACTGTTTTGATATTTCTTGGTAATCGTTTCCCTCAAGGTATAAATATAGTACATTCTTTTCAAGGTCTGATAAAATTAAATCAATTTTACACTGCAATTTATCGTATTTTTCTTTGTTGATATATAACTGTTCCGGGTTCGAATGTTCGTAAGCATGATCATTTAAGATATCGATATTTTCAAAACTTATTGAATTAGATAACAAAACCGCCTTTTTCGTTTTTAAACTTTTGGCTTGATTTTTTATCATATTATCAATGCATTTTGATGAGTAGGTTGAAAATTTTGAGCCTTTCTTTACATTATATGTACGTATAGAATTGATAAAGACTATTAAAGCTTCTTGCTTCATATCATCATTTTCTGATAAACTGTTGGATTTAACACAATAATTTATCTTTTTATCGATGATGTCAATATACCTGCTCAAAAGTACTAATAGTGCGTCGTTGTTACTGTTTTGGTACAACTCAACCAGCTCTTCGTCAGTTGAGTTATCTCTCGATACATTATAATTCATTCGCACAAAATCACATGCTCCATTAAATCTTATCTACATCATACATTATTGCATGATGAATGTCAAGCGTTTTTATTAAATACTTAGAAAAAAGGCAAATAAACCAATTTACTTTGCAATCATTCGTCAATTTTTTCGTTTAGATACGTAATTTATGTGAAGTTGACTACATTATTTTATCAAATGTAGCGGTTTTTAGTTCATCTCGCACTGCAAGTGTTAACTTATTGTATATATTTCGGACTTTGCAATGTTTTCCTCTTCCGCCAGCACATTCGTTTTTTTCAAGCAAACATCTGCTAAAAACATACTCACCCTCTATGATATATAAGATGTCATAAAGCGATACTTCGTTTGGTTTTACACAAACTTCGTATCCGCCTTTTACACCTTTGTATGACTTGACAACTTTTGCAGCAACAAGCTTTCTTAAAATTTTCAGTGCAAAGCGCAAAGTCACCCTAGTTTCTTCTGCGATTTTCTTTGCGTCAACACGTGTTTGACTTAAAAATAAATTTTCCATAATTCTGACTGCATAGTCAGTTTCTAATGTTAAATACATTATCGTTCCTCTAATCTATAAAGTCTTTTAGTTTCTTGCTTCTGCTCGGATGTCTTAGTTTTCTCAGAGCTTTCGCTTCGATTTGTCTTATTCTCTCACGAGTAACATCAAACTCTTTACCTACTTCTTCAAGCGTTCTAGAGCGTCCATCTTCTAGCCCAAATCTTAAGCGCAACACTTTTTCTTCCCTATCAGTTAAAGTGGACAACACCTCGCCTAGTTGCTCTTTTAGCAATGTGTGTGAAGCAGCGTCAGCTGGTGCAGGAGCATCCTCATCAGGAATAAAATCTCCCAAATGGCTATCTTCTTCCTCACCAATCGGAGTTTCAAGCGAAACAGGTTCTTGTGCCGCTCTGATAATTTCTCTAACTTTCTCAACTGGCATATCCAGTATTTTTGCCACTTCCTCCGGTGTTGGCTCATGCCCATTTTTATGCAAAAGCTGACTGCTTACTTTTTTAACTTTATTTATAGTCTCAACCATATGCACAGGAATTCTGATAGTCCTAGCTTGGTCTGCAATCGCTCTTGTTATCGCCTGTCTAATCCACCATGTTGCGTATGTGGAGAATTTAAACCCTTTTGTATAATCGAATTTTTCCACAGCTTTAATAAGCCCTAGATTGCCCTCTTGAATTAAATCCAAAAACTGCATTCCACGACCTACATATCTTTTAGCTATACTAACTACCAGACGCAGATTTGCCTCTGACAATCTTTTTCTTGCGTACACATCGCCCTCGTTCATCTTAGCGGCTAAAACAATTTCCTCTTTTAACGTAAGTAGTGGCACACGACCTATTTCTTTTAAGTACACTTTTACAGGGTCGTCGATATTCACACCCTCTGAGGCAAGTGTGGTTTCAATTTCTACTTCGTTCACAGGTTTTTTGAGTTCATCGATGTTGTAGTCTTCCACGATTTCGATATTTAAAGTTTCTAAACTATCATATAATTTATCCATCTGCTCGATATCAAAATCCACTTCCTCCAAAGCATCTGTAATCTCTTTTGTAGTTAGCTTGCCGGCAGATTTACCTTTTTCCATCAAATCAAGAACTGACTTTTTTTCCAAACTCATATTTTACTCCATTCTGTCGCATTAACATAATATAACATATAATAACCGCAGCGATCGGACGGTCACAACAATTTAACATTTAATTTTTACGTTTATTTTGAATCAACTTCTCTATCTCTTCGTTTGACATAGATGCAATGTCCTCTTCATTATATCTATATTTATCGTTTAGCAAAACATTTAAATAATCATCCAAAGTTTCTTTTGTATTCTTAAACTCATTATTTGTGACTAATATTTTGCTAATCTGCGAATGCTCTTCCATTGAAAAGTCTGAGTGCATCATAGATAAATGAATTTGTTCATTTCTATTTAGGTTATTTACCATATATTCAAAAACGCGCCTATTAAATTCTGTAACAAAATCCGATACGCTAATTTTTGACATTATATACTTAAAATAATCATTATTATTATACAGAAAAGCTATTATTCCCTCTTCTGATAACGCTATTTTCTTATATTTTTGTTTTTGTGGGTTTATTTTGTCTAACGCAAACGATTTATTGCTTTGAATATCGCTCCATTCGCGTTTTTCCTCAGCACGTCTTTTCGACTTAATTATTGAATTAACCTGAGTTAATATGCTTTGAACTGTTGCTTGCGTATCATTTGAAACGATATTTGCATAAATCTCTCGCTCCAATGGGTTTTTCACCTGGCTTAATATTCCCACCGCTTTTTTTATGTATTCAATCTTGCCATTTGTGTCTTCTAAGTCCAATGACTTTTTCAAATTGTTTAGCTCAAACTCAATGACATTCCCCGCGTTATCCATCAAAATCTCAAATCGTTTTTCGCCAAACTTCTTAATATATTCATCAGGGTCCTTTGCACCCGTCATTTTTAGCACCTTTGTTTTTATCCCAACTTCAGAAAGTAGATTTATCGCCCTGTGAGTAGCTGTTTGCCCAGCGGCATCTGTATCATAAGCTATGACAACCTCGCTTGTATATTTTGAGATTATCCTCGCTTGCTCAGCAGTAAGCGCCGTCCCCAATGTAGCCACGACATTATCATACCCATGTGAGTTTACTGCGATAACGTCCATATATCCCTCTGCTAAAATAAAGTTTTTGCGTTTTGAATTCTTTGCAAAATTGAGCGAAAACAAATTCCTGCTCTTTTTAAACACAGGAGTGTCGGCAGTGTTTAAATATTTCGGTTTTGAGTCATCAAGCACGCGACCACCAAACGCAATAATATTACCTCTTATATCTATTATCGGAAATATCACTCTATTCCTAAATATATCGTAAAAAGAATTATTTTTTCCCTTTGTTATGAGGTAGGCTTGTGACATCTGCTCATAAGTATAACCTTTTGACTTTAAGTAATCACGTAAAGCATTCCAGCTATCTGGCGCAAACCCTAACCCATATTTATTTATCGTGCTCTTATCAAGCCCACGTTCTTTAAAATATTTTCTCGCCTCTAGTCCGTGTTTGCTCATTAAGCATGAATAAAAAAACTTTGCTGTAACTTTGTTCATCTCATAAATTGTAGACTTAAGCTCTGCTGTTTTATCACTCTCGCCATCCTCGGGAACCTTTAACCCCACGCGATTAGCTAGCAGATGAATAGCCTCGACATACTCGATATTTTCCACTCGCATAACAAAACTTATTGCATCGCCACCTGTGCCACAACCAAAACAAAAAAACGATTGCGTGTCTGGGTACACCACCATTGATGGTGTTTTCTCTGAATGAAATGGACAGAGCCCTTTTTTATTTTTACTCTCTTTTTTTAAAACAACATAGGAAGATATAACATCTTCAATATCACAATACTGCAATAGCTGTGTGATAAAGCTTTGTGGTATCAATTATATCCCCCTCCATATTACAAATTCACAAACATTTTCGGGATGAACTTTTGTTGGTACACATTTATCGCATACACATCCGACATGCTCGCAATAGCATCACACACCGCACGGTCAATCCCTTCGTTTTCAATGATTTCTCCATACATTGAAGCTAGTTCATTCGGGTGATTTTTATAATACTCATAAAGTGTGCTCACCACGTTTTGAGCCTTAGACTCCTCAGATTTATGTGAGCCATATAGATACACCCTATCAAACATAAACTTCCTCAGCTTTTTATGCGCTGTAAAAATTTCTTCATCCATGCGAATATCATTAATTCCATAACTGCATTCAATCAGCGAATTTATAAGCGTGTTAATCCTACTTCGTTTATCCACACCTAATACTGATATGCAGTCTTTCGGCAAATCATTCTGGCTTAGTACTCCTGCTCTAATCGCATCTTCTATATCATGATTTACATATGCGATTTTGTCTGAAAACTCTACCACTTTGCCTTCGTTGGTTTCAGCCACCCCCGCAGAAGTGCTATGGCAAGCTATGCCATTTCTAACCTCATGCGTCAAGTTTAAGCCTCTTCCGTTTTTTTCAAGTCTTTCCACCACCCGCACACTTTGGTCGTTATGCCTGAATTTGAACGGTGCAATATCATTTAGCACCTTTTCACCTGCATGCCCAAACGGAGTATGCCCCAAATCATGACCTAGCGCAATCGCTTCAGTCAAATCTTCGTTTAAACAGAGCGCTCTTGCTATTGTTCGTGCAATCTGCGACACTTCCAATGTATGTGTGAGCCTCGTCCTATAATGGTCGCCCACGGGTGCAATAAAAACTTGTGTTTTATGCTTTAACCTTCTAAAAGCATTACTATGTATAATCCTATCCCTGTCGCGCGCAAAGCATGTCCTGATATCACAATCGACCTCGGGCTTGACTCTGCCTTTCGTATCTACAGATTTAACCGCAAATTCTGACAAGGTTTTGATTTCGTTTTTCTCAACAATTAGCCTCGGTGTAATATTACCTTCAAATATCATAAGTTCATCCTCAGAAATTCCGCTAAAATTAAACTATACAATAAATATATACAATCTCAAACTTCAAATACCTTTATAAAAAAAGCAACTTCGTATATTTAACCAAATTAAAACTAAATTTAACTGAAGTTTTGATATTTTTCACCTAAGATTTCGTATTTTATTTTTCCATTAGTCGCCTCAATTATCCCTTTAACAAAGTTATCTGTGACACTTCGCTTCACAACAATCGTCATATCCACATGCTCACCAAAATCCGAGCTTTCTGTAATCACTCCATAATCGGGCAGAATATAGCTTATTTTGCCATATAGCGAGTAATCAAAGGTTATGCTAATCACATCACTTAATGCTAAATGCATAATTTGCGCAGCGTCCACTGCTACTTTTGATGTATGTGAATACGCGCGGACCAGTCCGCCAGCACCCAACATTATCCCACCATAATATCTCGTTGCGACGACACAAATATTTGTCAGCCCCTCTTTTTGTAGCACATCGAGAGCGGGTCGCCCTCCTGTGCCCTGTGGTTCACCATCGTCGGAACAACGCTCGACTTTTGCATCCTTTAATATGTAAGCATACACATTATGCGAGGCATCCCAAAACTCTTTTTTAACCTTGTCGATAAAGGCGAGCGCCTCTTCTTCGGTTGAGCATGGCATAATAGAGCCGATAAATCTTGATTTTTTCTCAACAAATTCGTCTCGTGCGTAGTCAGTAACTGTTTTGTATTCGGTCATCATATCGCCCCTTTATGTGAGTAAAAGAAAATAAAAACAACTTTAGGCGATACAGAAAACTGTACCGCCTTTGAAAGTATAAAACATAAAAATTACATACCAAAACGCTTTTTAAATCTATCAACACGTCCACCTGTGTCAATTAGTTTTTGTCTACCAGTATAGAACGGGTGACATTTTGAGCATATTTCAACTTTTATTTCACTTCTTGTGGAACGGGATTCAAAAGTTTCTCCGCATGCACAGTGAATAGTAGTAACTTCATATTTTGGATGAATGTCTTTTTTCATTTTTCTTCACCTCTTTACATAAAATATCATCGGATTACAATTATAATACAAATTCAAATAAAAATCAAGTCTTTTTTTAAAAAAATTAATTTAACTTTCTCACCGATATTTCTCCCGAGTTCAAAACCTCGGTTTTTCCGCTTGGCAGCTCAACCACCAAACCGCCCATGTCGTCTATGTTTATCGCCTTTGCATTTGTCCATTCGCTGTTTTTAAAAAACTTAATTTCTTCCCCAATAATAAACGAATATTTTCTGTATTCTTCCATGAAATTCGCTTTATCGAAATCATTCTCCAAAATTTCACAGACCTCGTCATAAATCGCAGCGACAATATCATTTCGACATATTCCATGAAACTCATCTTCAAAAAGAGATGTCGCAATCTCAGAAAGTTCCTGTGGCATTCCCTCATTTTGGCTTATATTCACACCAATTCCGATAATTAAATTCTCCACAATCCCTAGCTCAAAATTCGAAGTTGCCTCAGTTAATATCCCACAAACTTTCTTTGAATTCAAATAAATGTCATTAACCCATTTAATCCGTGGTTCGTGCTTAGAAATTTTTTCTATCGCCTTGCAAACTGCAACCGATACTGCTGTTGTGACAAGCACAGCGCTTGATATTTGCATGTTAGGCTTTAGCACAATGCTCATATAAATCCCTGTTTTCTTGGGAGAATAAAAACTTCTCCCCAATCTGCCACGTCCTGCGGTTTGTTCTTCACTCACCACAATCATCGCGCCATCTGAACTTTCGCATAATTTTTTTGCCTCTGTGTTTGTTGAGTCAATCGTCTTGTAGCAATGAACTATCGGTTTTTTCACAAAAGTTATTGCGTTTAATATACCCTCATTTGTTAAGACATCGCTCTTTTCAAGTAGCCTGTAACCCTTGTTGGTACTGGCTTTAATTTCGTAACCATCCTCTTTGAGCGACCCTACACTCTTCCACACTGCAGCACGAGATACCCCGATGATTTTCGCTAGCTCTTCCCCAGATATGCTGACATTAATATTTTCGCTTAGATACTGTAAAACTTTGTCTTTAACCGTCAGTTTTGCCATAGTTTTATCCTTACTCCATTCACCCAATTAGCTGTTTTTCATGTATTTTGAACCGTAAATTATTATTACGAACCCTATGATAAACAGTGTCGCCACTGATAGTATCGCATACGAACCTCTGCCTGTGAAACCTGAAACAGCCGCATAAAGTGCAGGTCCGATAACTGCTGCGAATTTACCGAAAATATCAAAAAATCCGAAATATTCTCCAGAATTTTCAGGAGGTACAAGTTTTGCATAATGCGCCCTTGAAATCGCCTGAATCCCACCTTGTACAGTTCCAACCAACACAGCCAAAACCCAAAATAGGATTTGTGCTTGAGGTATAGTCAGGAATTCTTCTTCGATGCCAAAACCCATAAAAAATCCTAGCAAACATATCGCAATGTACACCACAATAGCAAATTTTATCAGATTAATTGATCCGAATTTTCTGCTCATATTCCCGAAAATAATCGCACATGGGAATGCTACAATTTGTGTGATTAACAGTGCTAAAATCATCTGTACGCTGTCCAGCCCCAATGTTGTGCCATAGCTCGTGGACATCGTGATAACCGTATTAACTCCGTCAATGTAAAAGAAATACGCCAAGATGAATGTCAGCATCGCTTTGTTTTTCATGATTTTTTTCGCTGTCTTCCAAACTGCTAAAAATACATCTTTTACCACATTTTTTTCTGTTTTTTCCACACCATATTTTTGATCAATATTTTTGATGAACGGAATAGAGAACAATCCCCACCACAGCACTGTTATTACAAGTGATAACTTAACAGCCATGCTTGCGTCAATACCAAAGCTTTCGCCAAATGTCACAAGCACAATACATAGCAAGAATGGAATTGTGCTCCCTCCGATGTAGCCCATGGAAAAGCCGTAACTCGACACTTTATCTACTCTGTCTTTTACCGTAATGTCAGTTAAAAAGCTATCATATACTAAATTTGCACCTGAAAAGCCGATATGCGATACTACATACCCTATTAACATCAGTTGCCAATAATCAGTCATCGCGCTTAAGAGCGTGAATGCAAGCCCCAAAAACAAAAACATTCCGAATACTTTTTTCTTCATACCCTTGTAGTCGATAATCGCACCTACAATCGGCGCTGTTATTGCCACAGTAGCAGTTGCGATAGATGTTCCTATCCCCCACCACATGTCACCTTGTCCACCACTAACGCTAGAGGTAAAATAAATTGGGAAAATCGACGCTAACATTACCGTCGCATAAACTGAATTAGCCCAGTCGTACATAATCCAGCTTTTTTCTTTCTTCGTAAAAAATTTCATAACTCGCTCCATTCTTACTAATATCGTATTTATTTATATATCTCTCTTTTTATTTTGCCTTTTATCTGTGGTGCATTAATTTTAAGTTCATTTGCAATCAATGCGCTAACATTCAATAAATTTCCGCCACTTAGCTCTGTGCCTGCATTTACATTTTTCGAGTAAATGCCATATATAACATCGTAATTATCATAGTCAAGTGGGTATCCGTGGTTCCCCTTTTCTTCTTGGAATGAGTTTAGCATATGATAGCCTGTTTTTGCGCAAATTCCAAATGCATATTCGCCATGTCCGGAAACTTGCATTTCTTCCTCCGTCAAAAAACGGTTGAACCATTCACATTTTTCCAGCTCCGCTTTAACGCTATCCAATTCGGTCGCGCTGAGTGAAATATTTTTAAAAAACGAGCTTCCTCCCAGTGATTCAAAATGCGCTTTATAATCGCTAATCGTTTCGTCTTCCGCCATGCTCAAATGCCCCATTTTGAGCAGTAACATATTCGGCGTTATCGCTGTGTGTACATCCAGTTGCCCATGATCTGAAAAAATTATTATAGCGGTATCGTCATCGACAGTATCCATAATTCTGCCCAAACATTTATCTATCATCTGCATTGCAAGTTCACAACGCTCAGAATTTTTCCCATTATGGTGATGTGCATTGTCATACGATATTAAGTGAATAAATGTAAAATCAGGTTTTTTCTCTCTCAAAACGTCACATGCACAAGAAGTCGTAAAATTGTCAAGGCTTATTATATCCTTTGTGTTCAACTCTTTTCCATGGCGCAAAAACTCTCGGATTTGTAGCAGTGTAGAGCCATTTTTAAAACTTTTAATCAGCTGATTTTCGCCTTCTCTAGCAAAAATTTCTGGAATATTGTAGTCAATCCCTTTCGCTCCTGCACTAACAGGCCACATAAAACCTGCAGTTTTAAGCCCGTTCTCCTTCGCTAGTTGCCACAGTGGCTTGACTTTTATATCCTTCGCATAAAAGTTCCAATGCGGATTTTTTTCGTGCGGTTCTACTCTTGTATTTGAAAATATACCGTGCTCAAACGGCATTACCCCCGTCATTACGCTTGTGTGAATAGGGTAAGTGTTGGATAAAAAAATGGATTTTACGCCCCTAACCACGCACGCACCACTTACAAATTTTGTAAAATTAGGATATTTTTTTAGTTTATCAAAATCATTGTCGCTCACTGAGTCTATGCTTATTAGCACTACTTTGCCCAATAGCATTCCCTCCACGCATAATTATTTTTAAATAATATCTGCTTTCAATTATATCAAACATTACTTAATTATTCAAGGATTACAATAATATTTTTTCACCCTGCCGCTACTATTTAGTCAATTTATTAAGACACTATTAACAATAGCGGTAATGTTTTCTGCATTTTTTACATGATTTCGCCCATTTATGCATAAAGATTTGTGCTTTCTGCGGAAAATCGCAAAAACCTCTAAAAATGCTTTAAATATATGGAAAAACTTACGTTTATTTGATATAATGTAACGTAAGGTCTAAAAGGCTTATAATCTTGTAGAAAACTTTACAGGAATAAAAAAATTGGAGGTAACTTATAGTGAGTAAAAAGTTTGTTTATCTTTTCTCCGAGGGTAACGGAACAATGCGTGAGCTTCTCGGCGGTAAAGGCGCTAACCTAGCTGAAATGGTTGGTCTTGGTATGCCCGTACCTATGGGCTTTACAGTTAGTACTGAAGCTTGTACACAATATTATTTAGATGGAGAAGTTATTAACGACTCAATCCAAAACGAAATTTTCGAGTATGTAGAAAGACTTGAAGAAGTATCAGGTAAAAAATTCGGTGATCCTACTAACCCACTTCTTGTATCTGTTCGTTCAGGTTCAAGAGCTTCTATGCCAGGTATGATGGATACAATCCTAAACCTAGGTATGAATGACGAGGTTGTTGAAGGGTTTGCTCAAAAAACTGGCAACCCACGTTTTGCATATGACTCTTACAGAAGATTCATTCAAATGTATTCCGACGTTGTAATGGAAGTTGGTAAAAAATACTTTGAAGAATTAATCGACGAAATGAAAGAAGCGAAAGGTGTTACTCTTGACACTGATTTAACTGCTGACGATTTAAAAGAATTAGCAGAACAATTTAAAGGCGAATACAAAGCTAAAATCGGTAAAGATTTCCCAACTGATCCAAAAGAACAACTTATGGGCGCAGTTAAAGCTGTATTCCGTTCATGGGACAACCCACGTGCTATCTACTACAGAAGAATGAATGATATCCCTTCAGATTGGGGTACTGCAGTTAACGTACAAATGATGGTATTTGGTAACATGGGCGATACTTCAGGAACAGGGGTTGCTTTCTCAAGAGACCCATCTACTGGTGAAGCTAAACTTTACGGTGAATTCTTAATGAACGCACAAGGTGAAGACGTTGTTGCTGGTGTTAGAACTCCACAACCTATCGATCAATTAAAAGATATCATGCCTGAAATCTATGATGAATTCTACAAAATTGTTTACACTTTGGAAGATCATTACAAAGATATGCAAGACATGGAATTTACAATTGAAGATAAAAAATTATTTATGCTTCAAACAAGAAACGGCAAAAGAACTGCAGCTGCTGCACTTAAAATTGCTACTGATCTTGTTGCAGAAGGCATGAAAACTGAAGAAGAAGCATTGTTGATGATCGACCCTAAACAACTTGACGCTCTACTTCACCCACAATTTGACGCTAAAGCACTAAAAGCTGCTAATCCTATTGGTACAGGTCTACCTGCATCACCTGGTGCTGCTTGTGGTAAAGTTTGCTTTACTGCTGAAGATGCTGCTGAGCAAGGTAAAAATGGCGAAGACGTTATCCTTGTTAGACTTGAAACTTCTCCTGAAGACATCGAAGGTATGCACTACGCTCAAGGTATCTTGACTGTACGTGGCGGCATGACTTCTCACGCAGCTGTTGTTGCTCGTGGAATGGGTACTTGCTGTGTATCTGGTTGTGGCGAAATCAAAATGGACGAAGAAAACAAAAAATTCGAACTTGACGGCAAAACTTACGTTGAGGGCGATTACATTTCACTTGATGGTTCTACTGGTAATATCTATGGCGAAGCTATCGCTACAGTTGAAGCTTCAATCTCAGGTGACTTTGATAAATTAATGAGCTGGGCTGACACTTTCAGAACTATGAAAGTTAGAACTAACGCTGACACACCTGCTGATGCTAAACAAGCTGCAAGCTTTGGCGCAGAAGGTATTGGTCTTTGCCGTACTGAGCACATGTTCTTCGAAAGCGACAGAATCGCTGCAATGCGTGAAATGATCGTTTCTAAATCAGTTGAACAAAGAGAAACTGCTTTAGCTAAACTTCTTCCTATGCAAAGAGGCGACTTTGAAAAATTATACGAAGCTATGGAAGGTAACCCTGTTACTATCCGTTTCCTAGACCCACCACTTCACGAGTTCTTACCAACTGCTGAAGATGATATCGTGGCTCTAGCTAAAGAAATGAATATGGACGTTGCAGACCTTAAAGCTGTAATTACTTCACTTCATGAATTTAACCCAATGATGGGTCACCGTGGTTGTCGTCTAGCTGTTTCATATCCTGAAATTGCTGCTATGCAAACAACTGCTGTAATCGAAGCTGCTATCAACGTGAAAGCTGCTCATGCTGATTGGGACATCGTTCCTGAAATCATGATTCCGCTAATCGGCGAAATTAAAGAGCTTCAATATGTTAAAAACGTTGTAACTAAAACTGCTGATGCTTTAATCGCAGCTAAAGGTTCTAACCTAACTTACAAAGTTGGTACTATGATAGAAATCCCTCGTGCAGCTCTAACTGCTGACGAAATTGCTACAGAAGCTGAATTCTTTAGCTTTGGTACTAACGACTTAACTCAAATGACATTCGGCTTTAGCCGTGATGACGCAGGTTCTTTCCTAGATGCTTACTACGACAAAAAAATCTATGAAAACGACCCATTTGCGAAACTTGACCAAAAAGGTGTTGGCCAACTAGTTAAAACAGCTTGCACTCTTGGTAAACAAACTCGCCCTGACATCAAACTTGGTATCTGTGGCGAACATGGTGGTGACCCATCAACTGTTGAATTCTGCCACAATGTAGGACTTGACTACGTTTCTTGCTCACCTTTCCGTGTGCCGATTGCTAGACTAGCTGCTGCTCAAGCTGCAATCAAATCTGCTAAATAATTAAATATTTACGCTATAAAAGGAGTAATGCTTACGCATTACTCCTTTTTTTGTTACTCTGTATCAATAAGATTTGTAGTAATAAAATTGAATATCGCACATACACGGCTATCCACGACGAAGCAAGCAGCCATTATCAAATTTGATAATGGCTGCTTTATTTTGTACAGATTATTCTTATTTGGCGGTATATTCACTCGCTAAAATGCTATAGTAAACAGCATCGATAATTCCTTGATTATTGTAGTCAGATTGTCTTAATATTCCTTCATATTTCAAACCACATTTTATCATAACTTTACCAGAATTAGGGTTGTTTGAATCATGTCTCGCTTCAACTCGATTTACTTTCATTTCATTAAAAGCAAATGACAATAACGCTGAAAGCGCTTCTGACGTAATTCCTTTATTCCACCATTTTGCTCCAATACAATACCCTATATCCACACTATTAACATTTTCTTTAATTCCTACAATGGAAATACTCCCAACTGGCTCATCGCTTCCTTTTAACGCAATAGCCCATTGATAGAAGTTATCATTTTCATACGACTTTATCCATTCATTCAGAACACTTTCTGTAACATCTACCCCACTATGTGTGGGCCAGGTAAGATACTTTGTTACCATATCATCATTGCACCAATTGTTAAAAGCAGAGTTTGCATCACTGTGTTTAAATCTTCTTAAAATTAATCTATCTGTGTGTATTTCTTTAGTACCTAAATGCTTCATCTAATTGCTCCTATCATTAAAAATTGGGGCACGTATCCGCTCGTAGGGCATGACCATTTGTTCTGCGCATTGTCTGAACTAATAATCCCATTATTTTCGAAATTACTGGTTGTTTTTGCTATTTTTCAGAGCAATCTTCGCTGCTTTCACCTGATTTGTTGACTCATTCAAGTGAGTTTCTGTGATACGTAATACATTTTCTGCAAACTCATTTGCAGCACGTTTTAGCTCTTTAGCATTTGTGTTCGCATTAAGCATGATTTCTTTTGCGCGCTCTTTTGATGCGCGTACAATTTCGCTTTCTTCAACAATTCTTCTCGCACGCTCTTGCGAAACAAAAACAATATTATCAGCTTCTTTTTTAGCATCGTCAAGAATAATTTTTCTATCTCCAACGATTAATTTTGCTTGTTTAATTTCTTGCGGCATGTTTAGTCTAACATCAGCAACCATTTCGCGAAAACGCTCAACATCAATTACACATTTGCCTCCTGATAGTGGCACACTCCAAGATGCATCTAACATGTCGTCCATTAAATCTAAAATTTCAGAAATATTCATTTTTTATTCCTTTCTTTGCCCTAAGAAATTTCTTTCAGTTCTCTTACCATTAAGGCAAAAATAATAAGAGCGAGTATTAAATTATTTTTTATCACCTGACAAACGGTCAAGTAATTTCCCTAAAATTTGCGGTGGAACAAAATCTTTTATCTCTCCACCAAAATGTGCAATTTGCTTTACTAAACTTGAGCTTACAAACATATTCTCACTGCTTGTACTCAAAAATACAGTTTCAGCGTTTTTATTTAGCTTTTTATTTGCGAGTGCTTGTTGAAATTCAAACTCGAAATCCGACATCGCCCTCAGACCTTTCACTATAGCTATAGCACCACTGGTCTCAACATAATCTGCTAAGAGCCCGTCGAGCGTCTCTACTCGCACATTCTCAAGCTCTATTATGCATTCTCGCACTAGCTCACAGCGCTCATCTGCTGTAAACACAGCATTTTTACTTTTGTTGATTGAAATCAACACTATAACTTCGTCAAAAATCAAACTTGCTCTCTTGATTATATCCAAATGTCCGTTCGTTACTGGATCAAAACTACCGGGACAAAGTGCAATTCTTTTCATATTATTCTCCGATTGTTTTATTCTTCTTCATCATTTGATGGGATGTGGTAAATTGATATTTTTATTTTACCATATTTATACTCTTTTTTCAAACATAAATTTGCAGTCTCGCTCGGCAAAACCTCCATAACTGTGCATTCACATACAATCAGTCCGTTTTTATTTAGCTTTTGAGCTGCTTCATCTAGAATTTGTGGAATAATATTTTGCTCAAATGGTGGGTCGAGATATATAATATCAAATTTTTCGTTTGTATCTTTAATGAAAGCAAACGAGTCCATCGCTACCACCTGTGACTCTGTGCCAAAACCGCAATGTGCAATATTCTCTTTTAGCACATGTGCAGACTTTTTGCTTTTGTCCACAAAAATCGCACTTCTCGCACCTCTGGAAAGTGCCTCTAGCCCAATTTGTCCAGTACCTGCAAATAAATCTAAAAATTTACATCCTGGCAAATCAAATTGAATGATGTTAAACACGCTCTCTTTTACTCTGTCCGTAGTTGGGCGAATATCTAATCCATCCAAAGCTTTAAGCTTCCTACCACGAGCGTTTCCTGAAATTATTCTCATTTATGTTCTCCTTTTTATTACCTAAATCTAATTATGCTGTTTAACGCTTAAAACAAAGCCAATTCCAATAAAGCTAGTGAGTAGTGACGTTCCTCCACTGCTCAAAAACGGCAATGTTATTCCAATAACTGGAAGTAGGCACACCACCATACCGATGTTTATAATGCTTTGAACGAATATTACAGCGAATACTCCCGAGCAAATAAGTGTGCCAGCATAATCTTTGCTATGTTTTGCTGCGATTAAAATTCTGATGCACAGTAATGTAATTAGTGCAATTAGTAGTATCGCGCCGATAATCCCTGTTGTTTGCGCAACATAACTAAATATAAAGTCATTGTAGGCTTTGGGGACTTCGATGTATTTCTCTGCATTAAGTCCTACTCCGAATATTCCACCACGCTCAATTGCTTGTAAGCCTAAAAATTGTTGGTATCCAATTCCGTTGGCATCCTGTGCAGGATTTAGCGCTATATAAAATCGCTCACGCAGATAATCTGGGAGCACCAAATACCAAATGAACGGTGCTGCTAGCAATATTGCAGCGATAATTATTAGAAAAAACTTCCTAGACAGTCCAGCTATAAACATCATCACGAAAAATATAGCTACAAATATTATCGCAGTACCCATATCTCCTTGCGCCATAATAATCACGAATGGTGCTAATGCATGCGCACATAACCATAAAAATGTGGTGAATTCATTAATTTTGTTTTTCACTTTATATAAATGAAAAGCAAATGATAATATAAACACAATTTTAAGAATCTCACTTGGCTGTACACTCAACGGTCCTATCACTATCCACGCTGTGTCATCGCTTCCCGATGGTGTGTGCCCAAGCCCTGGAATATATACAGAAAATACAAGCAAAATACACAGTGGCACGTATAGATACCAGCACTTGATAATTTTTCGGTAGTCGATTATCATCAATATGGAAGATGCAATCACTCCCATCGAAAATGCTACTAGCTGTGGTATGAGAGCAGAAGTTCTTATGATATCATTTATCGACATCGAATAGAGCATAATGCTCCCAAATAAAGTTAGCGCTATACTGATTATGAGCACATCAAGGGCTTTTATGTGTTTATATGCGCCTAAAATAAAATTTCCCACAGCAAAACCCTCTCTCTACTTTACTCTATCAATTACTCTTCTTCCCCAACTAAATCGTATTCGCAAACATCATTTATACGGATGTTTACAAAATCCCCGACTCTATATTGGTTTTCTAATGTAAAGAATACTTTCGCATCAATGTCAGGAGCATCTGCTTGCGTTCTGCCATAATAGCATTCTGCTATATCATCAAATCCTTCAAGCATAACTTTAATTGTTTGCCCAACTTTGGTATCATTTTTCGCTTCCATAATTAACATTTGGCTTTCCATGATTATATCCGCACGTTTTTGTCTTAGCTTTTTATCCACCTGATTTTCCATTTCGCCTGCTTTAGTTCCCTCTTCCTCAGAGTACGCAAAGCAGCCCAACCTGTCAAATTTTGTTTCTTTCACAAACTCAGCAAGCTCCTCGAACTGCTCGTTTGTTTCACCTGGATAACCTGTGATAAACGTGGTTCTAATAGTAACATCAGGAATATTTTTTCTGAGCTTCTCTATTAGTTTAACCGTTTTCTCTTTATTCATCGGTCTGTTCATAGATTTTAGTATCTCGTCGTTGCAGTGCTGTAGTGGCAAGTCTAAATACTTGACAACTTTAGGTTCAGTTTTCATCACTTCGATTAACTCGTCCGTAACTTTATCTGGGTAACAATATAATAGTCTAATCCACTCAATACCGTCAACTTTGCACAGTTCTTGTAGTAATTTAGCTAAATAATACTCATTGTAAATATCCTTGCCGTATTTTGTCACATCTTGTGCTACTAAAATTAACTCTTTTACGCCTTTTTCGGATAGCCACTTCGCTTCATTGATTACATCTTCCATCGGACGGCTTCTAAACTTCCCTCTAATTTTTGGAATAGCACAATACGAACAGTGATTATCACAGCCCTCAGCGATTTTTAAATATGTATAATATGGCAGGTTCGTTAATATTCTAGGCCCATTAATATTTAAATCTTCTTTCGCGCCATATAGACAGACTTGCTTGCCATCTAAGATTTTTTGTATAGTCGAACAAATTTTATTGTTCGCACCAATCCCGATAACTGCATCTACTTCTGGCATCTCTTTTTGGATTTCTTCTCTATATCTCTCTGCAAGGCATCCTGTTACCACAATCGCTTTTATAGTTTTTTCGCGCTTTAAAGTTATCATTTCCATGATATTCTCAATCGCTTCTTCTTTTGCGGACTCAATAAATCCACAAGTATTTATTATTACTGCATCGCAACCCTCTAAATCAGTCACAAGCTTAAAGCCGTGATTTTTCAAATCGTACAGCATAATCTCCGCATCTATTTGATTTTTGGGACAGCCCAGTGATACCATTGAAACTTTTATCGCCATTTTTTTGCTCCATTTCTAATTTTATTCGTAATCATATTCATTATCGTCTAAGTGCTCGCTCATCGCACTCTTTATGTCGCTGTAGCTAAAACCGAGCCTTGCAAGTGCTGCAGCAACTTTTTTTGCCCCATCGGGTGAATTGAGCTTTCGATAATATTTGGTTGCCAGCAGCTCTTTAATCTGCTGTGACGCATCAATTTCCACTTGGTTTAGTGCGTATTCTGCAAGCTCTCTATCGATGCCTTTTCTACGCATTTCAAACACCGCTTTGTTATAGCTTAACTTTTTTACAGTCAAATATCCCTCTGCAAGTCTTTGAGCATATTCCTCGTCATCAAGCAATCGTAACTCTAGCATTTTTGCCACTACGATATCGCAAACTTCCTCGCTATAATTTCGCTTTAATTTATCGTATAGCTCCTTTGTCGAGTGAGCGCGGTATCCCAGCAAATAAAATGCTCTATCCTTCGCTTTTTGCGTATCAGTAGCAGTTTTTAGCTCTTCTAAAAACTCTTCGTCAACGACCATATCTTTCTTAAGACGGTAGTCGCTCACCACATTTAAGTGGAGTGAATAAAAATATTCATCATCCACATAAACGCTGTAGTATGAGCCTTTTTTCTTCTCAATCGCAGTGATAACCATTATTCAAAATCATCTTCATCAGGGTCGATATCTAAAAACATTGGTGCAGCTGCACTATCAGCCTTAGCCGGTGCTGCATCTTTTACATCAGCAGCAGGAGTAGGCGCAACTGTTTTCACAGCTTTTGCGCTTTGTGCCGATTTTTCAAGCGCTGCTTCTTGGTGATCTTTGATTTTTTGTGCGATTTCATCACAAATTTCTGGATTTTCTTTAAGTAGAGCTTTTACTTTATCCCTACCCTGTCCAAGTCTTTCCCCGTTATAACTAAACCATGCACCACTTTTTTGGATAATATCTAAATTAACCGCAAAATCAATGATTTCGCCGATAATCGACACACCCTCTCCGTACATGATATCAAACACGACTTCTTTAAAAGGAGGCGCAACTTTATTTTTTACAATTTTACATTTCGTTTTGTTCCCTACAACCTCAGAACCATTTTTAATTGCCTCGCCTTTTCTAACTTCAATCCTTACTGAGGAATAGAATTTAAGCGCGCGTCCACCTGGTGTAGTTTCAGGATTACCATAAATAACCCCGATTTTTTCCCTAACTTGGTTTATGAAAATAGCAACACAGTTTGATTTTGAAACTACGCTTGTAAGCTTTCTCATCGCTTGTGACATCAGTCTTGCTTGTGTACCAACGTGGCTACTGCCCATTTCACCATCAATCTCCGCTCTTGTTACCATCGCTGCAACTGAGTCAAGCACGATTACATCAATCGCACCTGAGCGAATAAGCGCTTCCATTATTTCTAATGCTTGCTCACCAGTATCAGGTTGGGAAACAAGTAGTGAGTCTATGTCTACACCCAATGCTTTTGCATAAATCGGGTCAAGTGCATGCTCAACGTCAATAAACGCTGCTTCTCCACCCTCTAGCTGAGCTTGTGCGACAATTTGTAATGCAACTGTTGTTTTACCAGAAGATTCAGGTCCGTAAACCTCAATAATTCTACCTCTGGGAACCCCACCTATACCTAGCGCCATATCAAGACCAAGTGAACCAGTGGAGATGTGGTCAACATTCATAGTTTTCGCCTGACCTAATTTCATAACAGCGCCTTTACCAAATTGCTTTTCTATTTGCCCCAACGCTGTTTCTAAGGCTTTCTTTTTGTTCTCATTTACTGCATTTTGCGCTGAAGTTTCAGCATTTTTTTTCGCTTTTGCCATTTCTTATTCCTCCATAATCTTTGTCGCGGTCACCACTCGTATAATTCCGCTTAAATCTTTATACTGCTTTATATCTTTAAGTCCTGCTCGCAATAAAATCTGTGCTACATCATCTTCGTAGCCTTTGCCTATCTCAAATGCAAGCATTCCGTTATTTGCAAGTCTTTTGCTCCAAATTCTAGTTATCTCTTCGTAAAAATACAGCCCCTCATTCTCTGCAAAAAGTGCTGTTTTAGGCTCAAATCGCACCTCTTCTTGTAGCACCTCCATATCAGCAGCGCTAATATACGGTGGGTTTGAAACTATGAGGTCAAATGCGCTTTCGCAATTTTTCGGTATCAGTGCATCATCACAGATGATTTCTACACTTGCGCGGTTTAGCTTTATGTTTTCGCGCAAATATTTTAGTGCGCCATCATATTTTTCGAGCGCAAAAACGTTGTGCGACTGATTTAAGTTTTTATCAAGCGTTATCGCAATGCATCCGCTCCCCGAACATATATCTATGACTTTTGCATTTGCTTTTCCCTTTAAAAAATTTAGCGACACTTCACATAAAATCTCAGTATCCGCTCTGGGAATGAGTACGCCTTCCCCCACGTTAAATGTGAGGCCATAAAACTCCCACTCGCCCAAAATATACTGTAGTGGGTAATGCGTTATGCGCTTTTCTACTGCCCCATAAAGCAGTGCTTGTGTTTTCTCGCTAACATTAATATTTTCTCCAGCTAAAATTTTGATTTTATCCACTGCAAAAAAATGTGAAATTAGCTCTCTCGCTTCAAATTCTGCACTCTCAATTCCAGCATCGTAAAGCCGTGTAATAATTTCTGTTGACAGAGTTTTTAAGTTTACCACTTGTCCTCCTCTTTATTCTCAGGGATTACTACTTCCATTGCTTTTATCGCAACTTCAATTTGCTTATCATCAGGCTCTACTGTGGTCAAATGCTGAAGTTTTGTCCCAGGGTACGACACTGCTCTTGTCACCACATTATCATATTTACCTGCAATTTTTATAAGTTCATACGCTACTCCGACTACAATCGGCATCAGCGCAATTTTTATAAGCGTTCTAGTAATTGGATCACTCCATGTTACTACAGAAAATATAATTATCCCAATGATTAGCACTAGTATCAAAAAGCTAGTGCCACAGCGTGGGTGAAACCTGCTCTTTTTGCGAATATTTTCCACTGTTAGCTCTTCCCCAGCTTCGTAACAAGCTATCGTTTTGTGTTCTGCACCGTGATAACCGAACACCCGCTTGATATCTGGATTTTTCGACACTAACCACAAATACAGCACAAAAATAATTATTTTGATTATCCCTTCAATTGCCCCTTTAAATATTCCTACTGGGAATAAAAATTCTAATCCCCATACCGCAAGTGACGGCACGAATAAAAACAACACTACCGATATCCCCATACCAAGTACAAGCGCAATAACTGAGACTACGTTCATCATGTTATCGCCAAGTTTATCGTTGAGCCATTTTTCAAATTTTGAATCCTCTTCTTCAATTTCGACTTTATCAGCTGATTTCATCAAGCATTTGTAACCTAAAATCAAGCTGTCAAGCATATTAAAAATTCCTCTAATAAACGGAATTTTTTTCACTGTATTAAGTTTTGAGTTTTTCTTATAAGTATCCCATGTTTCTACGTCAATTTCTCCGCTTGCAAGCCTCACTGCCATGGAGCTTTTTTGCGGTCCTCTCATCATAATTCCCTCAATCAAGGCTTGCCCGCCTATCGAGGTTTTATGCTCTTTTTTATTCTGTATCAATAATTTTCCTCCACATTTATTTTTGCGTTAAATAGTATCGCATCTTCGACAGGGGCATCATAATAATTTTTTCTCTCCCCCACCTTAACAAAGCCATGCTTTTCATAAAATCTTATAGCTTTTTCATTGCTTTTTCGCACTTCTAGCATGACAAGTGTCACCCCTCTTTTTTCCAGCTCTTTTACTGCGCTGTCAAAAAGCATGGTGGCAACCCCTCTTCGCAAGTATTTATCGTCTACCGCTATGTTGTTAAGCTCAGCTTCATCCAACACAGTGGATATCCCGATAAACCCAATGACTTTTCCTTCGCAAATTGCACTTAAAACTACAGAGCTTTCTCGCTCGCATTCATTGGCAATGCTCTTCTCGCTCCACACAGGCATATTATATTCGCCCATGAGCTCGTGTATTCTAGTTGCGTGCGTATAATTTGCTTTAATAATTTTAATCATCGCTTAATTTTTTAACTTCCTGTGTAAAATATTCGTTTATCCTATCCCTGCACTCCTCAAAATCTGCGATACTGCCATTGACTGGGTCAGGTATATCTAAAACTTTAATTTTACCCTCAAGCTCAGGTAATGAGTCAAGTATTATCTCTCTTTGCGAATATGTCATCGCATAGATGATATCAACCGCATCAAAGTCCTCTTTTACTACACGCACCGCTTTGTGCTCGGATATATCAATCCCCATTTTCTCCATGACAACAACCGCTTTTTTATCGACTACTTGCCCGTCAAATGCAGCTAAACCAAAACTATTTACATCAATATTTAACCCACCACTAGAGATCATATTTTTCATAATCCCCAAAGCCATCGCACTACGTCGGATATTAGCTGTGCAAAGAATCAGTATTTTCATCTTTTCCACCTCGTCAATATAAATCTTATCCGTTTTTCGCCTCGTACCAAGTTTTGCCTAAATGTGCGTCTACCACCAAAGTTACGCTTAAATCAGCTGCATTTTGCATTTCCTCTTTTAGTAGAGTTTGTACAGTTTTAGCAACACTTTCGTGCGCCTCAACTATCAGTTCATCGTGTACTTGTAGTATCAGTTTTGCGTCTAGTTTTTCTTTTTCAAGCCTGTTGTACACTCGTATCATCGCTATTTTTATTATGTCCGCTGCGCTTCCCTGAATAGGCGTATTCAGCGCCATTCGCTCAGCAAAAGCTTTTTTTGTTTTATTAGTGTTGCTGATATCTGCTAGTTCTCTTTTTCTATTATATAATGTTCTTACAAAGCCATCTTCTTCTGCTTTTACCACAATTTTTTTCATATATTCATCAACACCTGCATAAGTTTGCAGATATTGGTTAATATATTCTTTTGCCTCGTACATGCTAACCCCGATATCTTTTGACAAGGAAAATGGGCCTATACCATATACAATGCCGAAATTTATCGCTTTTGCATTACTTCTTTGTGTGGAGCTCACCTCTTCAAGTGGTGTGTTAAACACTTGTGAAGCTGTGATTGCATGGATATCTAGTCCATTCGCAAAACCATCTATCATGTCTTTGTCATTTGCAATATGCGCCAATATTCTAAGCTCAATTTGGGAATAATCAGCATCTACTAGCACATAATCTTCTTTTGCTGTAAAAAACTCTCGCATTTTGCTTCCCAGTTTTGTCCTCACTGGAATATTCTGCACATTTGGCTCGGTGGAGCTTATGCGCCCCGTCCTAGTTTCTGTTTGGTTAAAAGTTGAGTGAACACGCCCGTCTTCGCCTACAACTTTCAGTAATCCCACTGCATATGTCGATTGCAATTTTGTAAGCTTGCGATATTCTAAAATCGCCTCGATGATTTCATGCTTACCTTTTAGCGACTCAAGCACATCAGCATTTGTGGAGTAGCCTGTTTTGGTTTTCTTTTTAGCTGGTAGCCCCAACTTTTCAAATAGTATTCTACCAAGCTCCTTTGTAGAGTTTGGGTTAAACTCTTCTCCCGCATGTTCAAAAATTATCGCTTTAAGCACAGTGATATTTTCACCCAATGTTTGCGAAAACTGCTCTATTCCCTCTTTATCAACAGCAAAACCTTCATGCTCCATGGAGGCTAACACTAATGACAGCGGAAGCTCAATCTCGCTATATAATTTTTGCATATCTTCTTGCTCAAGCATTTGACTTAGGCTATCGCATAAATCTGAAAGTGCAGCGATATCAAAAAGCTCTTCATTTACATTATAGTTGTTATGCGGCAAATATTTCTGCGCTAAATGCAAAACGCTGTAGTCTTTACCAGCAGCACTTAGCAAATACGCTGCAAGTTCAACATCAAAATTAATATTCGGTGTAGAAATCCCTAATCCAAGCGCTAATTTATATAGCTTTTTGGCTACAGTTGTCCTTATAGGCTTTTCGCAATTTAGTATTGCTCTTAATGCTTCATCACTATTTTCCACGAGATAGATGCGCTTTTTTACATTAATTTTGATTATACTTTCGTCAATGATTACATCAACTCTGTCCACTTCATTCATTATCTGTGTCAACTGCGAAAGCTGCACGTCACTTATTATTTCGCAGATAGTTTCGTTAATTTTCTTATTCTCGCTCACTTCATTTGAGCGCTTAACTCCAAGCTTATCAAAAAAGCTGAACATCTCAAGCTCAGTGAGTAGCATGGAAAGCTCGTCCTCAGCAACTTCTCCCCTTGCTAATTCTGTGCATGATAATCCAATCGGAACATCAACACATATCCTTGCTAAATCTCTACTTAAAAAAGCATTTTCTTTTGATTCGCTTAAAAGTTTTTTTATCCTCGGTGTAGCCTCTATCGCCTCAACATCAGCGTAAATATTATCTATATTCACATTCTTTTGTATAAGTGTTAATGCGGTTTTCTCCCCAATACCTTTTACACCAGGGATATTATCAGAAGTGTCACCCATTAAAGCTTTAACTTCGATTAAGTCAATTGGGTTCACACCATACTCTTCTATCAGTCTTTTAACATCGTATACAATGTTCTCTTTAGTTTTTATCAAGCAAACTTTCACATTATCACTAACTAGTTGCAGTGCATCCCTGTCCCCTGTGGCTATAATGCATTCATTTTCGCTCTCTGCACAAATTTTACCCAATGTACCCAAAACATCGTCTGCTTCAAAGCCTTCTTTTTCGACAATTTTATAACCCAGCAATCTCACGATATCTTTCACCAATGGGAATTGTTGTGCTAATTCCTCTGGCATACCTTTGCGCTGAGCCTTGTAACCGTCATACTGCAAATGACGAAAAGTTTTTGCTTTCATATCAAAAGCGAAAACTATTTCATCGGGCGACAAATCTTTTTGCAGTTTGAGCATGATATTAAAAAATCCAAAAATCGCATTAGTGAAAACCCCGTTTTTATTCGCCAGTTGTCTCACTCCGTAAAACGCACGATTAATTATACTATTACCGTCTATTGCGAGCAGTTTCATATTTTCTCCATTCGAACTAATTTTCACGCAATTATTTGACGAAAATCAGTTTTTACATTATAATTATTTATAGGTATATATCATTAGATATGATTATTAAAATTATACCACGATTAAAAATAATATTCAAGGATAATATGTAAAATAAAAATGATAGAATTTATGAAAATTAAGGACATAAAAATTAATAAAACCGCTGCTTTAGCTCCCATGGCTTCTGTCGCTGACAAAGCCTATAGATTGATGTGCAAAAAATTCGGAGCAGCTTATGTGGTTGGCGAGATGGCTAGTGCAAAAGGCTTGTGCTATTCTGACAAGAAAACCGCTGAACTTTTAACCAGTACAGAAGAAGAAAAACCCATGGCTATACAGCTATTTGGGAGCGAGCCAGATTTCATGGCAAAAGCTTGCGAAATAGCCAGTGCGTATAATCCGCAGATTATCGATATTAATATGGGTTGTCCTGTGCCAAAAGTTATAAAAACAGGCTCTGGCTCAGCACTTATGAAAACGCCCGAACTCGCATATGATGTTATAAAAGCATGTGTAAACGCCACTGATATACCAATAACAGTTAAAATTCGCAAAGGTTTTTTTGAAGATAATATTAATGCTGTTGAATTTGCTATAATGGCTGAAAGTGCAGGCGCTAGCGCCATCACCGTGCACGGGCGCACACAAAAGCAGATGTATGCGCCACCTGTCGATATTGAGATAATAAAACAAGTTAAGGCAGCTGTAAAAGTTCCCGTTATCGGAAACGGCGACGTAACTTCTGTCGAAACCGCAAAATATATGTATGATTATACTGGTTGTGACCTTGTCATGATTGGGCGCGGAAGTTACGGTAGACCTTGGATTTTTGAAGAGATTGAGCATTATTTCGCCACTGGTGAACTGATTAAACCAAAATCTGTTGAGGAAAAAATCGAAGTAATGCTTGAGCATATATCGCTGATATGCACGTATGAGGGCGAGAAAAACGGCATGAAGCAATCCAGAAAACATGCAAGCTACTACTTAAAAGGAATGCCAAATGCAGCCCATCTAAGGCATATGTGTTCTTCGCTAGAAACATACGAGGATATTAAAAAAGTGGCAAATATTATACTTTCGGATAAAAATATGTATGAAAAATAACAAAATGTATATATATACATTTTGTTATTTTATGAAAATGCTCAAATTTTTGCAAAGGCTTGCTAAACTCGGGCGTTTATAATATAATTAATATTATTTAATTCTGTTATATCACTACTATTAGTAGTCAATAAAGGAGATCTTTTATGTTTGAAATAATAAGCAAAAGACAATTGAATGACGCAGTTGTATTAATGGAAGTTAATGCACCATTTATTGCTAAAAAAGCAAAACCGGGACAATTTATTATATTTAGAGTTGACGAGTACGGCGAGAGAATTCCACTTACAATAGCTGATTATGATGCAGAAAAAGGAAGCGTTACTATAATCTTCCAAACAATCGGGCGTTCAACAAAGCAATTAGCAATGCTTGAAATTGGCGATAAAATTCTTGATTTCGTTGGACCTTTAGGCGTAGCTTCACATTTTGAAAATGTGAAAAAAGTAGCAGTTATAGGCGGAGGAGTTGGCTGTGCAATTGCATATCCACAAGCAAAATTCCTATTTAACGAGGGTGCTCACGTTGATTTAATCGCAGGCTTTAGAAATAAAGATATCGTTATTTTAGAAGAAGAGATGAAAGCGATTAGCACAAATTTAATCATCACTACTGACGATGGTTCATACGGTAAAAAAGGGTTTGTTACAAACGCACTTCAAGAGCTAATTGATGCTGGTAATGAGTACGATATTGTTGTTGCTATAGGCCCTCTTCCTATGATGAAATTTGTGTGCGATGTGACTAAACCTCATGGTATAAAAACTGTAGTTTCCCTAAATCCAATTATGATTGATGGCACAGGAATGTGCGGTGGATGTCGTGTTAATATTGATGGAGAAGTTAAATTTGCATGTGTTGACGGTCCTGATTTCGACGGTCATAAAGTTAATTTTGACGAGTTGCTACAAAGAAACACCGTATATAAAGACGACGAAGCAGATCATACTTGCAGAATGGATGTCATGTAGGCTATATCCTTCTGAGTTGCTACCATAATAAACAACAGCCAAATTGGCAGAATGGAGAATAACAATGGCAAATATGTGCCCTGAAAAGATAAAAATGCCCGAGCAAAACCCACTAGTGCGCAATAAAAACTTCGAGGAAGTAACATTAGGTTATACAGAGGAAATGGCTATCGAAGAGGCTACTCGATGCCTTAACTGTAAGCATAAACCATGTATCGCAGGATGTCCTGTTAATGTTAAAATCCCAGAATTTGTGACTGAGGTTGCAAATGGTAATTTTAAACTTGCTTACGATATCATCACTTCCACAAACTCACTTCCTGCTGTGTGCGGTCGTGTATGCCCTCAAGAAACTCAGTGCGAGGGAAAATGTGTGCGTGGCATAAAACACGAGCCTGTTGCAATCGGACGCTTAGAGCGTTTTGTAGCAGACTGGTATATGCAAAATATCGAAGTGCAAATTGACGCTCCTGTATCAAACGGAATGAAAGTTGCAGTTATAGGCGCTGGCCCTGCCGGTTTATCCTGCGCGGGAGATTTGGCAAAGCTTGGCTACGAGGTAACTATTTTTGAAGCTTTCCACAAAGCTGGAGGAGTTTTAGTATATGGTATCCCAGAGTTTAGACTACCAAAAGCGATAGTTGAAAAAGAAATCGAGGGACTGAAAAAACTAGGCGTAAAAATTGAAACTAATATGGTAATTGGTAAAGTTTTAGCTATTGATGAGCTTTTTGAAATGGGTTATAAATCTGTATTTATTGGCTCAGGCGCTGGGCTACCTAGCTTTTTGGGTATCGAGGGTGAAGGTTTAGTCGGTGTAAGTTCAGCTAACGAATTCTTAACTAGAATTAACCTTATGAAAGCATATCTTGATGAATACGACACACCTATCCGCAAATCAAATGCGGTTGCGGTAGTCGGTGGCGGAAATGTTGCGATGGATGCAGCTAGAAGTGCTAAACGCTTAGGCGCAGAGCATGTTTACATAGTTTATAGACGTTCTGAGGCGGAAATGCCTGCTCGTTTAGAAGAAGTTCACCACGCTAAAGAAGAGGGTATCGAGTTTTTACTACTCACCAACCCTACAAAAATCATCGGGGACGAAAAGGGCGTTGTTAGTGGCATGGAATGTGTTAAAATGGAATTGGGTGAGCCTGACGATTCTGGTCGCCGTAGACCACAAGTTGTCGAGGGCAGTGAATTCGTGATTGATGTGCAAAGTGTTATAATGTCCGTCGGCACTTCCCCAAACCCACTTATCCGCTCAACTACAGAGGGACTTGACACTAATAGATGGGGTTGTATAGTTGCTGATGACGATACAATGAAAACCTCACGCGAGGGTGTTTACGCTGGCGGAGATGCTGTTACAGGCGCTGCTACTGTTATTCTAGCGATGGGCGCTGGCAAAATTGCAGCCGCTGCAATGGATGAATACATGCAAAATAAAGCGAAATAATTCGCAGTAACCCCTATTTATGACAAAGACTTTGACGTTTGTCCACAGACAAGCGAAACTCCATAGCGGTGCAAAAGCGCCAAATATGTGCAATAAAAAACCTAACAAAACATTAATGTTTTGTTAGGTTTTATTTTTTCTAGCCTTCAGACTATTTCAGTTTTTGCCATTCCGCTTCCTTAAATCCAACTAAAACAGTATCATCTGAGATTATAAGTGGACGTTTCACTAGCATTCCATCCGTGGACAATAATTTTAACTGCTCATCTTCGCTCATAGTCGCAAGCTTGTCCTTTAAGCCCATAGATTTGTATACCAAACCGCTTGTGTTAAAGAACTTTTTAAGCGGAAATCCACTCAATTTATGCCATTCTTTAAGCTCATCATATGTCGGGTTATCTACTTTTATGTCTCTTTCAGTATAGCTTATATTATTATCGTCTAGCCACTTTTTCGCCTTTGCACAAGTGCTGCATTTTGGGTAATGTACGAATAACATCAATTATTCCTCCTTTATATAAGTTAAACCACTTTATCTATTATTAAAAGTAGTGGCAATGGGTGTAAAACCTATCGCCACTACTTTTCTATTTTAATTTAGCAAGTACTGTGTTGTATTAGGCTTTTCGTTCGGCAAATTAAACTGCTCGAGTGATTGTTGCAAGCCTGTAGCTTGTGCAGAAAGCTGATTGCTTAATATTTCACCTTGATCGGAAACGTTAGTGTTTTCCTCTACAATTTTTGTAATGTTTTGTAGCTCTTCTAAAACTTTTGAAATCATTTCAAATTGTTCATCGGACGAGTTAACTACTTCTTCCATCATCGCAGTTAATCTGTGAGAATTTTCGCCTACCTTCGTCACTGTTTTTGTTACTATTTCCGCTTTTTCTAAGCTGCTTTCGATAGAAGCATTTACAGTTCCAATTAGTTTTGATGTATCCTGTGCCGCTCTTGCACTGCTTTCTGCTAGAGTTCTTACTTCACCTGCAACTACCGCAAATCCACGTCCGGATTCGCCTGCACGAGCAGCCTCTACCGCAGCGTTAAGCGCTAGTATATTTGTTTGGAACGCAATGCCATCAATTGTTTTTACGATTGCTTGTATTTCGTCAGACAAACTTTTTGTAGTTTGCATTTCTTCTAATAGGTAACTAATTTGTTTTTGTCCATCTCCAAGCATCACATCAGTTTCAGCTATTACTTGGCTAGTATCAGTTACAATACCCTTGCTATTATTAACCTGATTTGCGATAGAATCAACCGCATCAGATAGCGAATTTAGCGCTCTTGTTTGCATCTCCGCACCATCAGTTAAGTCGTTAGAAAAACCTCGCATGTGCACTGCACCTGAATGAACTTCTGCAGATGCATATTTGATTTGTTGTACGACTGTGCTAGTAGCTTCTAATACGTCGGAAATGCTATACGCTAGTTTGTCTGTGTTAGACAGTGGCGCGATAAAAGCAGTGTAGTCCTTATCTGCCATTTGCGAAACTACACCAGAATAAACATTGAGTCTACTTTGTAGTTTTTGTGTCGAAGCGAAGATTGTTCCCACTTCGTCTTTTGTGATATATTCTTCTGGAATTTCAACTTCCATGTCACCTGTGTCAGCAATATGCGATACAGTGTCCGCAACGATTGAAAGCTTTGTTCCAAGGTTTTTTACCACTCTGCGAATCATAAAGAAAATTAATACTACAATTACCAGTGCAAAGGCTATATTGAATATAAAAGTAGATGATACCAGCGCATCCTTCACTTCAATCGCTTCTGCCACCTTGCTGTTTTCCGCAGCTAAAAGGTCTTCCATGCTACCAAAAAAATCATTTGCTACAGGAGTAACACTGCGTAGCGCAGCTAATGCTTCATCATCCTGCCCGCCCTCATTTTTTAGGTCAGCAGATAAAATCATTGCATCAGTATACTGATCTTTCCAACCAATTATCGTCGCAAATTCCGCAGCGTCATCGCCCGTTAATCTGCTATGATAAGATTCCATTTTTCCGTCTAATGAATCAAACGCTGTGATATATCTATCATACAGCTCCATACGCGCTTCTTCGTCCTCTTGTAATAAGATATCGCGACCAAGCACGCGACAAAGATACATATTTTCTATTATTGCATAAACTTCAAGCTCATTTTTAACGTTGCTTTCTAAAATTTTAGTATAGTTTGAATCTACTAGCCAGATTGCAGAAATTGAAGAAAGCATCAATATCAATACTACTAATGAAATCGTAATCTGTACTGGCCTAAACTTCGCTGTCAGCTTAGCATTTTTCTCCCAATTATTATACTTTTTTGTCATGTGTACATCCTCCATACCTGTTAAAAAAATTTTCAATGCAAAAAAATAATGTAAGATAAATGAAAATATACTTTTTTCCTATTCTTACATTAATTCTTAAAATTAATATGTGAAAATCTGCTATTACCATAATAACATATAAATATATTTTATACAATAGTTGTTTTTGTTTATTTTTGTATTTATTAATAAATCATTCTTTTTGTCATTCCACCGTCAATCACAATATTTGCACCGTTGATAAAGTCGTTTTCCTCATCCGCCAAAAACACGCACATATTTGAAATATCACGCGGTTTTCCTACCCTATTTGATGGGTGGATATCATGATCTCTAGGCTCAAGTTCTTCCCTATCCCCCACATGTATATAACCCGGACTTATTGCATTAACAGTTATCGGTGTCCCCCTAAGCGATACACATAGCGAATTTGTCAGCGACACTATCCCACCTTTGCTCATACCGTACAGCTCCCAATCTTCCATATTTTGATGCCATCTCGTTGAGGAAATATTTATTATTCTTCCATAGCTTTCACCATTGTTAAGCTCAATGAATTTTTTTGCGCATAAAAACGCCCCTCGCAAATTTGTATCCAAAACTTTGTTATACTCCTCCAGCGATATTTCTAGTATGTTTTTTTCAAACATAGACACAGCTCCATTGTTAATTAACACATGTGCTTTGCCATATTTTTCTTTTATTTGCTCAAATGCTTCTTCTATAGAGCTTGGGGAGGATAAATCAGTTTTAATGTAATCGACATATTCCTCTTTACTCTCCAGAATATCAAGCACAATAACTTTAAAGCCTTTTTTAGCAAATTTTTTTGCCATATCAAAGCCTAAGCCTCTCGCCCCACCAGTTATAATACAAATTTTCATTTTACTTCTCCTTTAACTATATGATTTTCATTTTTTCTTGGATTTATTATATCATTTTTTCACAAATTTCACAACAATGTATTAAAAACATCAATAATTCAAATAAAATATAGCATTTATATATATAAAGTGCAAATAATTGTAAAAATTTTTACATGTGCAATATTAACAACATAGCAACGTTTTATTCATGCAATAAGTAAATAAAAAACAAAAACTTTTTCAATATTATTGACATTTTGTGCATATTGCGCTATCATTGCATACAGTAGTACATCACTTGTGGATACACACAATGATGCACAACGTAAAAATTTTGTACACGGAGGAGCAATAATAATGAGTAAAATCACAAAAAGATTATTAGCAGTATTACTAATCGCATCAATGAGTATCTCCTTATTGGCAGGTTGTCAATCAGATTCTTCATCAGACGGTGATGTTTCTGAGCCAGATAACGCTACTGATGATGGCGGCACTGACGACACTCCAGCAACTGACGGTGACTTAGAAGTAATCGAGTTCTGGAACGGCGGGACACAAGAACCAAGTAAATCCCAATGGGAATACGCAGTAAACAAATTTAATGAAGAAAACCAAGACAGTGGTTATACTATCAATATGGTTGCTACCTTAAACGATACCTATAAACAAGATTTGGTTATCGCTATGAGCTCTGGCCAAGCACCAGACATGTATCACACATGGTCAGGTGGACCTATGATCGAGTACATCGACTCCGGTTTTGGTGTTCCAATAACTGACAAATTTAACGAAGCTGGTATGAACGAGCTTTACATGGAAGCTGCTATTGCACAATCTACTTATAATGGCGAAATCTATGCAATCCCTGTTCGTGAAGCATCCGTTGCTGGTATCTACTACAACACAGAAATATTCGCAGACTTAGGTCTAGAAGTTCCTACAACTATTGCTGAACTTGAAACTGTTGCAGATACTTTAATCGCAAACGACATCGTTCCTTTTGCTCTAGCTAACTCATCAAAATGGACTGGTTCAATGTTCTTTATGTACCTAGCTACAAGACATGGTGGTTTAGAGCCATTTAACTCCGCAGTAGACGGTTCTGGTTCATTCGTAAATGATAGCTTTATCTACGCTGGTGAAAAAATCCAAGAGTGGGCAGAAGCTGGTTACTTCCCAGAAGGCGTTAACGGCTTAAGCGAAGATGACAAACAATCAACAACTATGTTCTATAGCGAAGAAGCTGCTATGAAACTTATCGGTTCATGGGATGGTTCTACTTACAAAAACGATAGTGAAGAATTCTATGGCAAAGTTGACTGGTTTGAATTCCCTGCTCTAGAAAGCAATCCTGACACTGCTAATATCGTTGTTGGTACAGTTGGTGGTAACTTCATCACTTTCAACTGTGAAGGCGAAAAATTAGACGCTGCATTCCAATGCGCTACTTACTATACAGATCAAGAATACTTTGACATGATGGTAGACGCTGGTAATACTCTTCCAATCGACGGTGTTGAGTACGAAGATCCAATGGTACAAAAAATTGCTGATGCTTTAAACGAATCAACTGCTGTACAACTTTGGTATGACCAATACTTGCCTCCACTAGTTTCAGAAGCTCACAAAAATGCGTCCTTTAAATTGTTTGACTTTACTGCTACTCCTGAAGAAGTAGCTCAAGAACATCAAGATGCTATGGACGAGTATCTCTCACAACAATAATTGTATAATACAGTTTTTAATAAAGAGGTACTGTTTTCAGTACTTCTTTATTTATAGTAATCTAATTTTTGGAGGTTTTTCCTATGAAGCCGCAACTATCGATACTCGCTAAGCGACGTCAGCGCTCAACTAACATTGCAGCTGCTGTATTTTTAACCCCAGTAATTGTCTTAATTGCCATCTTTGTTATCTACCCAATCATTGAAACTTTTCATATCAGTTTATACAACTGGAATGGAATTGAACCTGAAAAGGATTTTGTTGGCCTATCCAATTGGCAAAAACTGATTGTTGATGTTGATTTTTGGAACGCCTTTAAAAACAATCTATGGATAATGGTGCTTTCTATTGCTATCCAGTTGCCTATCGGTTTGGCGCTAGCAACATTTTTGGATATAGGTGGCAAAAAAACCAATCCTTTCAAAATCGCTTGGTTTGTTCCACTATTAATGTCATCAGTAGCAATCGGATTTTTGTTCCGCTATGCACTCGCAGTTAACGGCGGTCTAATCTCTGGTTTTTCCGAACTTTTTGGCGGTGGAAAAATCGATTTGCTCGGCGACCCTGACAGAATACTATTTACTGTTATCGGTGTTATTTGTTGGCAGTTCATCCCATTTTACATGGTATACTTCATGGCTGCTTACACTGGTATTTCTTTTGATGTATACGAAGCATCCATTATCGATGGTGCTACTCGTGGCCAATACTTTTGGCGTATCGCATTCCCATTATTAGTTCCATCTATGCGCAGTGCAGCGATTCTTTCACTTGTAGGCTCGCTAAAATACTTCGATTTAGTTTGGGCTATGTCGGGCGGTAATCCTAGTAACTCCACAGAGCTTATGGCAACATATATGTACAAAAACTCGTTTATTAGATTTAACATGGGCTACGGCTCTACAGTCGCATCCGGTATGTTTATCCTAATATCTATCATTGCGCTGGTTACAATGTACATACTTAACAAAAAGAAAGATGAGGTGTAAAGCATGAATCAATACGCTAAATCAAAAGCAAAAAGTTACCTTGCTTGGACCATCGCAATAACCCTAGCAGTACTTTGGTTGCTTGTAACCTTCTTACCTTTCTTCTTCATGGTATCTTCGTCATTTAAAGGCGAATTTGAACTTATGACCAGTGGTGTATTTTCACTACCAGAAAGCTTGGCATTTGACAATTACATGACCGTGTTCGAAGGTCCTTTCTGGACATTCTTCATAAACAGTGTTATAGTTTTAGTAATATCATTAAGTTTACTACTATTCATTGCATCATGTGCTTCTTATCCGTTGTCCCGTTTCAAATTCAAACTTTGCAAACCAATCTATGGCGGAATTGTTGCTGTAATGTCTGTACCAATGCACATCACTTTAATCCCTGTATTTAAAATGACTCAAAACATGGGTACATACGACACAATTTGGGCGTTAATCGGTCCTGCAATTGCGTTTGCAACACCGATATCAGTTTTCATTTTAACCTCTTTCATGTCAGGTATTCCAAAAGAATTGGAAGAAGCTGCAGAAATCGATGGTTGTGGAAAATATCGTACATTTTTCCAAATTATTCTCCCATTGTCAACACCTGGTCTATCGACTTTGGCAATCTACAATGGCGTTAACATTTGGAATGAGTATACTTTCGCAAATACACTGACTCAAAATGTCGAAAACCAAACTTTACCGCTTGCAATTTGGCAATATCAAGGGGAATACACAATGAATATTCCTGTTATCATGGCAGTTTTAACTATGACTGTGTTGCCTATGATTATAATGTTCATCATCTTCCAAGAACGCTTGGTAAAAGGAATGATGGCAGGCGCAGTAAAAGGATAATATCTTAAATTTTAATATGCATAAAAAGCACTGTAGCAATCTATTGCTACAGTGCTTTTTATCTGTGCAATAAATAATATTACACTCCTCATTATAACTTTTTTCGCTATATATATGCTAAATATATAGCTTTTATTAACTAAAATTTCAAACATTTCAGTGTATTCGTAATTTACTACTACTTGAATTAAATTGCAACACGCGTTTTAGTTCATTCATACTAATTTTTTTTACATTGTTTGAAATTTATATACATATATCTAGTATTTTGTTATAATTAGTACAAGAATATAACCATTTATAGAACTGAAAAAGGAGGATTGTGATACTAAAGTGTTTAATATCACATAAAAAGTTATGAAGAATTATATGAGGAAATCGTTTTCACTTCTTATAATCAGTGTAATGATTTGGAGCACTATAGTCTCAGCGCCTGTTTCAGCTGTGACACGACCAGACCCGACAGTGCAAGCGAACCAGACAACAGACGACACT
>CAYJII010000004.1:70019-71086 GCA_964370225.1 uncultured Oscillospiraceae bacterium
GAGCCAACCGCTGACGACACTTCTAGCGAGGAGCCAACCGCTGACGACACTACCAGCGAGGAGTTGTCTTTGTTTTCAAGCGCACAAGAATTTTTTTCTACACTATTTGCTACGCCAACAAATGTTTCAGCAGCAATAGAAACAGAAACATTGGCATTTGTTAGCTCAGATATTCCAGCGGATTTAAATCCTGATGATGGAAACCCAGAAAATATCTGGGATTATTTGAACTACACAAGTACATTTGGTTATCATGTAATAATTAAAAAGGATGAATCCATCGACGCACCCACGGATAGAATTATCGACGTCAACATTGACCCTTATGATGTAGGCGATAGCTTTCCGTTTGTTGTTGAGGCTTATGACGCATCACAACGTCCAGGTGTGAAAAAGGTGGAGTTGTTAGAAAATGGAACACTGCTTAGGTTTCATATCGATAACGATGATACTCCTGAAACAAATATTCAGGTAACATTCACAATAGGATATAACAGTAATCATACTGAAACAAAATATTATAACGAAACAGGTACCCCCGCAGTTGCTATAGGCGCAATGTTACTTGGTAATCCTAATGCAAGAATTGGTCTTTCTATATCAGATGACCAAAACCCTGATTCCGATATTACTATTGAGCATATCATTAATAGAGCTAACCATAGCGAGTTGCCTTTTATTACTGGCACCCAGCTTACAAAAATTCAATATGTTTTTAGCGAAACTTATAGCGAAAAAGCAGGCGAATACGCTGATGCGGTCGATCCTACACAAAATCTATTATATCTGACATCAGATGCGAAAGTTTCTTATGGTGTGCCTAGTGAGGACAATTTTGGTGACTGGCAGTACTATCTACAGCATGATTTTGCTTCAAATATTA
The DNA here is from genome assembly GCA_964370225.1 of uncultured Oscillospiraceae bacterium. Lineage (GTDB taxonomy): Bacteria > Bacillota > Clostridia > Oscillospirales > Ruminococcaceae > CAYJII01. Next base: position 70,903 of record CAYJII010000004.1, read on the forward strand.
TTACAGCACCACTAAACAATCTACAAATCACTGTGCCTTACCCTTATGGAATTACTAGTGCAGAAAATGGGTACGCAACAAACGGTAATCTCAGGTATTCATCACTAGATCTAGAATACGCAGGTGCAAAAGGGGTTCAAAATAGGCTTTATGCGCAATCAATTGTATACGGATTGGAAAACAT
>CAYJII010000005.1:0-44763 GCA_964370225.1 uncultured Oscillospiraceae bacterium
ACAAGGATAATAAAAAAAGAAAAGCTAGTTCAGATAAAATTGATATCTCCCCTTTGGGTGAAACTTTAAGCTTAATTGAAAAACTAAATAAAGAGAAGGAAGAAATATTAATACAAATAAATGCATTGCAAACATATGCAATTTCAAGCGGTTCTGATAGTGATGTAGTAATACAAGCTTTTATGAATAGATTAACCGAAATCGAAGCATTAATCCAAGATGCTCTTTCAAGAGGAAATATGACTGAATATAATAGTGAAAACCAAGGCTGCACGCTTTACAACAAGCCAGTGTACTCGGTAAATAATGATATGCAAAAGCGTAATAATCTCTCTCAATTTTCAGTTAGAATGAAGCAAACTCAGGCTATACTCCCACCTAAAGCAAACTACGATAAACATAATATTATCGCTGAAAATATCCCCCATAGCGCTAATTTAAGTGTAAGCAAAAATGAACGTGTACGTACTCTTGAAAACAAGCTAACTGCCCTTCTACGCGTATTTGGTGACAAGATGTCACAGTTGTCAGAAAATAATGCTGATGAGATTACTCCATCGACTGATAACTTTACTACAACTCAGATGGTAGAAAATCAAATTTCAAGCCAAACTATGAAATCCGCTTTAGATAAGTACAAAGAAAAACAAATTTAATAAATAAAAAGAGAATGTGAAAACTTATCTTCACATTCTCTTTTTTTCTAGTTATAGTCATAAAGTGGAGAGACATAAACCCCATTTGCTATTACCCCAAAATGCAAATGCGCACCTGTTGAATAGCCTGTTGTACCGATGGTTCCTATACTATCCCCTATCTGGACATAATCGCCTACCTCTACATATCTTTCGTCCATATGCATGTATATCGTCTTAAGTCCAAAGCCATGTTCTATAATGATAGCATTACCAGTATTCGCAAAGAAATCTGACATAACTACTCTACCAGAATTGCTTGCAGCAATAGGAGTTCCTATTGCATTTCCTCCAATATCAATTGCGCTATGCCACCTTGGTGTGGTTCTACCTAGGTCGTAGCGTTGTGTTCCAAACTCAGTCGTTATATACCCATCTACAGGCGCTATAAACGGTTCTGTGGCATAAAGCGTGTCGTCAGCTATCTTTATTACTTCAGCGTATGTATTGCTGTATCTTTCTACTTCCTCGGTGTTACCTACACTCGCTGCTGCGACACTTGGCTCTACCGTAAGATATTGCACCTCAAAGTCACGTGGGAGAACTGAAAACTGTGTTTTTACCACTTCATCTCCTCGTACAATATCAATATAGTAATCACCTGCTGCTTGCGTAACATCTACTGCTACAAAAGCAGTATGCACATTATCATTCTCAAAAAATATAATATCATGCATTAAATTCGTTTGGACCTCTGCATTCTCAAAACCTGTTGCTGTTAACGTTATCATATCGCCTTGAAGGTACTCAGTTTTATCCGACACTAGTGTGATTTGTGGGATATATGTTAGTTTTATATTATACTCCAAATCTAGCGCTATATTGCCAACAATCTCATCTTCATTATCATACGTAGCGTCATACTCATATGTTTTACTAATGCATAAATTGTATTCGGTGGTTTTATTCACTTTATCTAACTGCTCAAAATCTTCAATCTGATTAATATCTTGATACTCACCATCAACATCATCAATTCTAAAAGTAACCCCCTCAAGATTACTTAAGGTTTCTTCTAGTTCATAAAAGCTGTTAATTTCTACTTGCCCCACATTATCAGGATAATGTTCAGAAACTAAAACATCACCACTAATAGGAAAAACACGTATCCCATCAATATATTCTGCACCAACCTCATTGCCTAATATATCAATTTTGGTTTCGGTTTCAATCTGCACCATTGATGTGTGTATTAGTAAATTTTCGCGGTCAATCCTTGATTGTTTTACTTGAATATAAGTGAATACTAGCGATGCTACTATAATAATGGACAGTGCAATAACTATGCTTATAATCATACTACTGCTTTTTCTTTTTCGTGACATGGTGCTCCCCCTAAATTAATTAAAACTCCTCTTTTTGCCTCAATTTTCTTAATTCATATCGTTTTTTGCCTGCTTGCCACTCATCTTCCTCTTCCTGTGTCAAAAGTTTTAGCGCAGGAACTGTGCAAGGTCTGTCATTATCATCAATCGCAACCATAACAAGATGAGCTTTATTAACTAGCTTGTTTTCTGAGCTTTCATCCTCAATATATGTCTCTACACTGACTTCCATAGAAGTTTTGCCGACATATGTTATTTTGGCGATAAGCACGATAATATCGTTAATAAAAACAGCGGATTTAAAATTTAAATTATCTATGCAAATTGTCGTTACATTTTTGCCCGAATGTCTCCTTGCAGCAACAGCAGCGACAATGTCTATCCACTCCATCAGCCTCCCACCGAATAAACGTCCGCTCCCGTTAATGTCAGCCGACAATATCATTTGCACCTGTGTTGTAAGCGAATGATTTACAGTTTTTTCCTTCATTTTACATACCCTCCATGATAAAAAAATGTGAATATATCAAAAAATTACACTAAAATTACTTAAACTTAATTATATCAGATATATGCACTTAAAAGCAAGGGTAAAACACATTAAAATTTTATCCATTATAACTATTGAATATTTTGCTCAATTGGTTTAAACTATAAATATAGATAATAATTTTTGTTTAATATTTTGTCTTGCCATAGTCCAAATTTAAACTTATAAAAATCCTAATCTTTTTTGAGTTAATTTCTAATGAAATAAGAAGGGGTTGAGTGTATGGATTTTACTAGTGGCATAAAATTAGTTCCGATAGTTTCGGAAGAGCAGATCAGAAAAATGTGTAAGATGGCAAATAAAATCTGGAATGAACATTACTCTCCTATCATCGGTTTTGAGCAGGTAGAATATATGCTCAATAAATTCCAGTCGCCGGAAACTGTAAACAGACAGATGATTATCGAAAATTATCGCTGTTATTTTATAAATTTTCGTGGAATAGATGCTGGTTATGTGATGTTTAAGATTGGAAACAACTCGTTGTTTTTAAGTAAGATTTACATTGATTCACAATACAGAGGACAAAAACTTGGGAAAAGTGTTATAGATTTTTTAGTTGATTACTGTGAAGAATATGAACTGGAAAAAATATGGCTAACAGTTAACAAAAACAATGTAGGCTCTATTGCAGCATATGAAAAGATGGGGTTTGAAAAGACGCACGATCAAGTAGTTGATATCGGCAAGGGATATGTCATGGACGATTTTATTATGGAGAAAATTATCTAGTCTTTTTAGACAAAATTTAAAAACCGCGCTCTATAACGGAGGATAAGAAATTATCCTCCGTTATAGTGTCGTTTTAAGAAATAAATTGAAGGGAAAATAGCAATGTTTAATAGGCTTTTTCAAAAGAAATCTGGAGTGGAATTTTTAATCGTAGGGTTGGGTAATCCTACACCAAAATATGATAATACGAGGCATAATGTCGGTTTTGAGGCTATAGATAGTATATCAAAGAAACTGTCTATCAACACTGATATTTTTAAGTTTAAGGCTAAAATAGGTAAAGGCGAAATTAACGGGAAAAAGTGCATGCTAATAAAACCCACTACTTTTATGAATTTGAGTGGTGAGGCTGTTTACGCTGTAATGCATTACTATAAAATCCCAATAGAAAATGTTATAGTAATTTTTGATGATATATCACTTGATGTTGGCAAAGTAAGGATTAGGCGCAAAGGCTCGCATGGTGGGCATAACGGCATTAAAAGCATAATAGAACAAACTGGTTCTGACAATTTCCCAAGAATTAAAGTTGGCGTGGGTAAAAAACCTCATCCTGACTATGATTTAGCTGACTGGGTTCTCTCTAAATTTACTAAAAAAGAAAAACCTTTCATAGATGAAGCTGTGGACAATTGTAGCGATATAATCAAATATATCATCGACGATAAAATAGATAAGGCTATGGCACTTTATAATAAGTAGAAAAGCATGGAATTAACGCTTCATTTTTTAAAATGCTTCATAAATTTGGATATATACCGCCTATTTTCGGAGAAATGGCGATGCTTTGCATTTTCAAACCATGGTTTTCTGGGGAGCATGAAATAAAACCCCCGATGTGAAAATACACATCGGGGGTTTATTATATTAGTTTTAGTTCACATTTTCAGGAGAAATAGTCTTGTATTTCCCTTTTTAACAATCCACTAGAGCGTTAAATTCAGCACTTTTCCGTCTTTGCACCACTTAGGAAGTTTCATTCGTCTGCAGACAAATATCTAAGGCTTCGTCTTTAGATACGACGATTTTTTAAAAATCAAGTAAAACTTCACTAGGGGAACTAGCGATTATTACTTAATTAAAGAAATTCCATCCATTTCAGCTGGAATTTCTAATCCTAGTAGAGTCAGCATAGTTGGCGCTAAGTCAGCTAGTTTACCGCCTTCCACAAGTTCACAATCTTTCCCACACACGATAAACGGTACAGGATTTGTTGTATGAGCTGTGAAAGCAGAACCATCATCTTCGTACATACGGTCAGCATTGCCATGATCAGCAGTAATCAGCGCAACGCCACCTTTTGCAAGGATAGCATCAACAGTTTTACCAACGCATGTATCCACAGCTTCAACTGCTGTTTTAGCAGCATCAAATACGCCTGTGTGTCCTACCATGTCGCAGTTAGCGTAGTTTAGAATGATAACATCGTATTTGTCCGAGTTGATTCTCTCAACTACTTCATCACACACTTCAAACGCACTCATTTCTGGTTTTAAGTCATAAGTTGCAACTTTTGGAGATGGAATAAGTGCTCTTTCTTCGCCTGGGAACACTTCCTCAACACCACCGTTAAAGAAGAATGTTACATGTGCATATTTTTCAGTTTCTGCAATTCTAAGTTGAGTTAAACCTTTGTTGCTGATGTATTCGCCAAAAGTATTAGCTAGTGACTGTGGTTTGAATGCTACTGTAACATTTGGCATAGTAGCATCATATTGAGTCAAACAAACAAATGTTAGGTTTAAGTTAGCGTTAGTACGAGCAAAACCATCAAAGTTTTCATCAACGAAAGTTCTAGTGATTTCGCGAGCTCTGTCAGGTCTAAAGTTAAAGAATACTACACTATCCCCTGTGCTAATATTTGAGTTATCAGCACAAACTATTGGTTTAACGAATTCATCAGTAATATTTGCATCATATGAAGCTTGCATGGATGCAACAGCATCATCGCTTTTCACGCCTATTCCGTTTACCATTGCGTTGTAAGCTTCCTCAACTCTTTCCCAGCGATTATCTCTATCCATTGCATAGTATCTTCCGATAACAGTTGCAATTTCCCCAACACCAATGCTATCCATTTGTGCTTGAAGCTCCTCAACAAAGCTTTTGCCTGATGATGGAGGCACATCGCGTCCATCCATAAAACAATGTACGAAAACTTTTGTTAAGCCAGCATCTTTTGCTAGTTTAAGTAGTCCATAAAGATGTCCATTGTGACTATGTACGCCGCCATCGGACAATAATCCCATAAAATGTAGTGCAGTATCGTTTTTCTTACAATTATCAATCGCTTTAGCAAAAGCTTCGTTTGTAAAAAAGTCGCCATCTTTAATTGATTTGGTAATTCTTGTTAGCTCTTGATAAACAATTCTACCAGCACCGATATTAGTATGTCCAACTTCACTATTACCCATTTGTCCTTCTGGCAAGCCAACTTCCATTCCAGAAGCGCCTATTAAAGTGTTAGGGCATTCGTTGAATATTTTATCCATATTAGGAGTACTAGCAGCTATAACAGCATTACCATACTCATTTGGATTATAACCATAACCATCTAAAATGATTAATGCAACAGGTTTTTTCATCAGTATATTTTCCTTTCAAACGGTATAAAACCGAAATTACGTGTAATTATTTTGAAGCCTCATCAACTAATACTGCAAAATCTTTTGCAACTAGTGAAGCACCGCCGATTAAACCACCGTCAATGTTTTCTTTTGATAGTAGACCTGCACAGTTTTTAGCGTTCATAGAACCACCGTATTGGATAGTGATTGCATCAGCAGCAGCTTTATCGTACATTTTTTCAATCACGCATCTAATCATAGCGCATACTTCTTCAGCTTGCTCGTCAGTAGCAGTAACACCAGTACCGATAGCCCAAACTGGTTCGTAAGCGATGATGATATTTTTTAGATCGTCTTTGCTAACGCCGTTAAGAGCAATTTTAGTTTGCATTGCTACAAGCTCATCTGTAATACCTAGTTCTCTATCATTTAGCATTTCGCCAACACATAAAATAACAGTTAAACCTGCTTCTAGTGCAGCTTTAGTTCTTTTGTTTACAGTTTCATCTGTTTCAGCAAAGTATTGTCTTCTTTCTGAGTGACCGATAATTACGTAGTTTACGCCCATTTCTTTTAGCATATCAGCAGCAATTTCGCCAGTGAAAGCACCTGATTTTTCAAAGTGGCAGTTTTGTGCGCCAACTTTAATATTTGTGCCTTGAGTTAAATCAAGAGCAGTTTCTAGATTAGTGTAAGGAGTACAGATAACAACATCACAGTCAGCGTTTTCTACAACTGGGATAAGCTCGCTAATTAAAGTTTTAGCCTCTTCCCTATTTTTATTCATTTTCCAGTTACCAGCAATTACAGCTTTTCTTAGTGTTTTATTCATAATAAAATCTCCATTCTTCCGCATTTGCGAATTATATAATGTTTTTCTTTATGTACAAATTCCGCCATCGCAAACACGATGACGGAAATTTTTATATAAGGCTTATTTTTCGTTTAAGCAATCAATACCAGGTAGAACTTTACCTTCCATATACTCTAGTGAAGCACCGCCACCAGTAGAAATATGGCTCATTTTCTCAGCATAGCCTAGTTTTACAACTGCTGCAACTGAATCTCCGCCGCCAATGATAGAAACTGCACCGCTATTAGCAACAGCGTTAGCAACTTCTAAAGTGCCTTTTTCGAAGTTAGGGAATTCGAATACACCCATAGGTCCATTCCAAATTACAGTTTTAGCATCTTTAATTGCATCGCAGAATAATTTAATGGATTGTGTACCGATGTCCATACCCATCCAACCATCTGGAATAGTGTCAGAAGGAATTTCTTTCCACTCAGCATCAACATCAAATTTATCAGCAATTTTATTGTCAACAGGGATTAGGAATTTAACACCTTTTTCTTCTGCTTTAGCCATGATAGATTTTGCAAGCTCAACTTTATCATCTTCGCAAATTGAGTTACCAATTGTGTGGCCAAGTGCTTTCATAAATGTGTAAGCCATACCGCCACCAACGATTAACACGTCTACTTTATCAAGTAGATTTGTGATAACGCCGATTTTATCAGAAACTTTTGCTCCACCTAGGATAGCAACAAAAGGTCTTTTTGGATCTTCTAAAGCTCCGCCGATGAACGCGATTTCTTTTTGCATTAAGTAACCACAAACTGCTGGTAAAAACTCAGCAACACCTGCAGTTGAAGCGTGTGCTCTATGTGCAGCACCAAATGCATCATTAACATAAATTTCAGCTAAGTTTGCAAGTTCTTGTGCAAACGCTTTATCATTTGCAGTTTCTTCTTTGTGATATCTCACATTTTCTATTAACATAACATCGCCATCGTTTAATGCGCTAGCTTTTGCTTTTGCATCTTCTCCGACAACATCTTTTGCTATAACAACATCTTTACCTAATAGTTCAGATAATCTTGCAGCAACCGGTGTTAATGAAAATTCAGGTTTAAACTCACCTTTAGGTCTTCCTAAGTGTGAACATAAAATCAATTTAGCATTATTTTCAATCAAATATTTGATTGTTGGAAGTGCAGCTACAATTCTTTTATCATTTGTAATGACACCATCTTTTAGTGGTACATTGAAGTCACAACGTACTAAGACAGTTTTACCGCTAACATTGATATCCTCAATAGATTTTTTATTAAGAGCAGCCATTTTCTTCAATCCTTTCAAATTAACAAAGTTGGATATTTAATATTTTTTCTCTAAATTTAATTTTGAATGTTAAATATAAAACAATCCTTATATATTTTACCCCAAAAAGTTAATTATTGCAAGCGTTTTGCTACATAAAAAGAAAAAAATTACTCTTAATATTGTAGCAAAAACTGTTAAATATGACCATTAACTTTTTCGGTTTACACCTTTAACAATTATTCCAACGACTTTAGGGCCCGCATTTATAGCAATTGCTGCCCCAACAGGATAAACTGTGTCGATTTGACATTTAAATTGTTTTTGAGTTTTTTCCTTTAGTTCTCTAGCTTCGTCTTCTAGCATTCCTTTTACAAGCACAATTGGTGTGTCTGGAATACGCTTTTCTTTTGCAATTTCAAGCAAAGTGGGTATAATCGCTTTATTCCCTCTTACCTTGCTTACAATTTTAGTCTCGCCATCTATAATAGAAATAATCGGTCTCAAACCTAATAACTCGCCTACAAAACCTGCGGCAGCGCTAACACGACCGGATTTTTTTACAAACTCCAATGTGTACGGCGCAAAATATATCTCTAAACTATCAAACCAGTCTTCAAGATACGATACAATTGCAGCGGCATTTATGCCCTTTTGAGCTTTATATGCAGCCTCAATTACTGCATATCCATAAGCCATAGTATAAGCTTTTGAGTCGACAATATGTATATTAAATTTACCTTGAGCATCTTTAAATTTCTCATAAAAACCTTTTACAGCGATTAAAGCTTGTGAATAAGTACTAGAACCTTTTGAGTTAATCGCAACATATATAATGTCAGTATATCCTGCTTTGTATGCTTCCTCAAATTTCTCAATAAAAATAAAACTGGTTATCTGAGCAGTTGTAGGGATTGATGGCTCATTAATAAGTATTTGGTAAAATTCCTCATTAGTAAAATCAATGCGTTCTGTATAACTATTTCCTCCCACTGTCAGCGGAAAACAGAAAATTTCAATTTCAAGCTCCTCTTGTATCTTAAGTGGTATGTCTGAAGCTGAGTCAGTCATTATTTTTATTTTTTGTCTCATAATAATAAAATCTCCAATCTACCGTTAATTTTTCATCTTAAGCTTTATTTTGGCTTAACATCAGTATAAGATTAAAATTTAATCGCTCCATGTAAATTTTGTGAGCTCGCCTTTAGTAAGTAAGTTCGGATAATCCCACTGTCTTAGCACTTCATAAGTGCTAAGTGCAACCGTGTTAGATAAGTTTAAGCTTCTGGCTCCCTCAATCATCGGAACTCGTAAACATCCATCAGGATTTTCTTTTAACAAATCTTCTGGAAGCCCTGCGTCCTCACGACCGAATATTATATATACACGTTCGCCAAAATTAACTTTTGTGTATATTTTTTGCGCCTTAGTTGTAAAAAAGTAATACTCACCTTCGTTTTTTTCAAAAAACTCAGCAATATCCTCATAGTATGTAATATCGAGCAGATGCCAATAGTCAAGCCCTGCTCTTTTTAGTTTTCTATCATCAATCTCAAAACCCATCGGCTTAATTATATGAAGTCTTGCCCCTGTCGCCGCACAAGTTCTTGCAATATTTCCAGTGTTTTGAGGAATTTGCGGTTCTACTAAAACTATATTTAATTCTTTCATAAATCCCTCTCTTATCTTTTCGCGCTATTTTTTTTCTTTTTCTTGTTATAATTTACAGCATAAAAAATGTAAAGTATAATTATAACAATTATCGCTATAAAACTAAACTGAATATATCCGTTTGAGAAAAATTGTCCTAACCTATCCAAAGTGTACAACATCGCACTTCGCTGCACATCATCACTTGCTACTAACGGTACTGTTGCAATAACTTCACCATAAAGCGATAGTTCAAGTGAACCTAACACATCACCCTTTTTAACAGGAGCTTCTACTGTTTCAGTTGCGAATATCTCTTTTTCGATAGTATCCAAATCAATGTCATACGGCAAAAACGCACTCATAGTTTCTTGCGGTGTAATAATGACATAATTTTCATCTGCTGCAGCTAAGCTTACTGGTATTTCCCTTGCTAAAAAAGAACTATCAATTATATTCACCATTTGAAAAGTGTCAAATGCCCATTCATAAATATTTGAAGTATCAACATACGAATTTTGCACAGTATGCCCTGTTTCATCTTGATATATCGGCGACGCAAGCACGACTAATAAATAGTTGTATCCGTCGTCAGAAGCAATAGTTACCAAATTTTTCGTGTTTATCCCTGTAGTTCCAGTTTTAAGCCCTATTACAGTAGAGTCGTAATATCTACCACCCAAGTTTTGCGATAACATAAAATTGGTATGAACTACATTGCGTGGTTGCGAGTGCTTGTTTGTTACAGGCATCTCATAGATTTGAGTTGATGCTATCTCAGTAAAAAATGGTAAATCTAAAGCATATTGTGTAATCAAAAACATGTCATATGCAGTTGTGTATTGATTAGTGTCATCTAGACCATGCGGATCGGTGAAATATGTGTTATTTGCACCAATCTCTTTCGCTTTTGCATTCATCATATCGACGAAATCAGCTTGATTTCCACCCGCAACATGCTCTGCGATGATGCCTGCAGATTCACACGCAGACTGCAGTATTAGTGCGTAAAGCAAGTCAATCATTCGCACTTCTTCCCCGACTCTAATATCGGCATTAGATGCATTCTTGCCATAAATATCGTTAAATACAGTCACATTTGCTGTGACTAAAACTTCTAAGTCCGGTGTATTTTCGATAGCGATTATAGCAGTCATTATCTTAACTAGTGACGCTGGTGGAAGCGCTTTGTCGGAATTTTTTTCATACATAATGTTATTCGTATCAAGATTGTATAAAAGTACCGCATCACTCTTCACTTCAAAATCCGGTTCAAATGTTGGTTGTGCAAATATTTTTGTCGAAAAAGAAAATATAATTGTCATCACTACCATTAAAGCGACAATCTTCTTCATAAAATGCAAAATCCCTTCTTAATCGAGTTTAAAATAAATTTTTGATATGTCTATTGCCATTTTTATGCTGTTTGACAATTCAGTTAAATCAGAAAATTTTTGTTCTTCTCTGATGAATTTTTTAAGTTTTGTTTTTATTTTCTTGCCATATAAATTTCTGTCAATTCCAATTATATGTGTCTCAGATAAAGGTGCACCATCACTATCCACCGTAGGTTTTACCCCAATGTTTGTAATGCTTGGGTATTCAACTCCGTCTAAGATAGCGGCTGAAATATATACCCCATATTTGGGTACGACTACATCAGGCGAAAATCTTTGGTTTATTGTAGGACAATCAATTGTGCGCCCTAATTGCTTACCTTTCACAACTTCCTCAAATACGAAATAATCAAAACCAAGCAATTTATTCGCAAATTCGATGTCCCCATTTAATAATGCATTTCTAATTTCAGTCGAGCTTACTTTGTTATTATCATCATAAAGCAAAGGTTTTGTAATTCGGACTTCTATCCCAAAGTCACTACACACTTCTTTTAAGTATTGCACATTACCTCGTGCTTTATTCCCAAATTTAAAATCTTCACCGCAACATAAAACTTTAGCCTTAAGCTTTTCATGTAGCACAGTTTTAATAAAGTCATACGGTGCTATTGATTTTATCTCATCAAAATCTGGCATATAAATGCCGTCAATCTCAAATTCTGAGAGTATATCAAGCTTAACAGATGTGGTGAAAATATCTTTTTGTGCAATCTTTTTTTGTGGTCTGTCATTTTTTGTCGTAAACGTAAAAATTAGTGCATTGTTATCGCCTTTATTATCTATCGCATAGTCAATAATTTTCTTGTGCCCTAAATGTACACCGTCAAAGAGACCAAGCGCTACAATGCTATTTTTTTTGCTATCATAATTATTTGAAATTACCTTAAAATCCTTAGTATCTTCCGCCAAAATCTCACCTCGAAAATTATCTGTTAAATATCTTTTCTATTACTAATTCCATTTTTTCTAAATTAAGCTTTGCTAGTCCTAAAAAAACATTCTCATTGTCATAAACTGCATAGCTTGAATCGTATTCTTCATATATCACTCGATTTAAATCAAGTTTAACTCCATTTTTAAACTTATGCGATTGTACTTCATTTAGCTTTATTCGTGGCAATGAGCTAAACACTGAATGTGTCGGATGTAAAACTTCTTCGATTGTGCCTTTATCCATGTAGCTTTGTAGTTGCTCCATGGTGTAACAATCATCTAATGTAAAATCCCCAACTTTATTGCGCACAAGCGAAGTTAGTGTTGCACCTACCCCGAGCTTTTCCCCAATATCATTGCAAATAGTACGGATATAAGTTCCTTTTGAGCACAACACCTCTATGGTGCATAGCTGATTTTCTTCGTCAAACTCAAGTATATCAAGTTTATGTACTGTCACATCTCTAGTTTTTCTCTCAACCTCAACTCCAGTGCGAGCTATGTCATAAAGTCTTTGCCCATTAACTCGAACAGCCGAATACATCGGCGGTAGTTGCTTGATATTTCCTAGGAAATCTTTCGCTACTTCTTCTATCTCATTTAAAGTAGCATTACTTTCGCATTCATTTTGTACTTCCCCGGTTATATCTAAAGTATCAGTAGTCAAGCCAAGCTTAAATTGCGCAATATACCCTTTGTTGTCATTAGGCATAATGTCGCAAACTTTAGTAGCATTGCCTAAAAACAGTGGCAATACCCCTGTAGCCATTGGGTCGAGTGTTCCTGCGTGTCCCACTTTTCTAGTTTTTAGTATGCCTCTTGACTTTGCAACCACATCAAAAGATGTCCAATCTGTGGGTTTGTTTACACAAATAATCCCATTCATTATTTACTCTCCATTGCTTTAATTACTTGTGTGATAATCATGTTTTTGACTTCATCATATTTTCCCTCTAACATGCAACCTGCGGCTCTTTTATGCCCACCGCCACCAAAGCTTCTGCACACCTCAGAAGAATCAATAATATCAGAACTTCTTAATGAAATTTTATAAGAGCTCTCATCACGTTTTTTTATCGTAATTCCAACTTCTGCTCCTTCAACTTGTCTAGAAATTGCAGCTATTCCCTCGAGTTCTCCTTCGTCAATACCAAGTTCGCTAATTAAATCAGTTGGCATTTGAAGTACCACAATTTGGTTATTATGGTAAAATTCTAGATTATCCAGTACAGAGCGCTCTACCAAAATTCTATTTTTAGTCTTAACTTCAAACAATAGTCTGTTTATCATCTCATATTCACAACCATGCTCAAAAAGCTCAGCGGCTATGCGATGAGTTCGTGCGGTTGTGTTTGAAAATTTAAACAGTCCGGTGTCCGAAATTACGCCTGTATATACTGAATTTGCTATCAAGCTGTTCAGCTTTACATTCATTAATTTGAGTAAATCGTACATAATTTCACAATTTGACGCTGATTTTATGTCAACATAGTTGTGTTTTGCAAAAGAAGCTCCAGTAAGGTGATGATCAATCCGTAAATCAATTTTTTCCTTTAGATGTTCAAATTTACTTCCAATTAAAGCTAAATCTGCAACATCTACAGTTACAATAAAGTCAAAATCAATCATTTGTTGAGCTTCTTCCATTTGCATGTACGAGTATTTTTTCGGAAATTCATCAGCGCACCCTACGCACGCATTTTTCCCTAAGGATTTTAATGCGTGGTATAAAGCAAATGCACTTCCGGTAGTGTCGCCGTCAGGAGATTTGTGAGATAGTATAAGTATATTGTCATTAGAAAGCAAAAGCTCAGCAACTTGTTTTAAACTAATATCCACAATAATCCCCCTCTATTTGTCCTTATTCATATCAACAAAAATTTTATTTATTTTAGCACCGTATTCAATTGAATCATCTGCTTGGAAAATAAGCTCAGGGCATTTTCTTAGCTTTAGATTGCGAGAAATCTCTCTTTTTATAAAACCAGAAGCACTTTTTAAGCCCTCAACAGATTTTTTCGCAGCATCAAATCCTTCTATAGTACTAACATAAACGGTGCAAAATGATAAATCATTTGTAACATTTACTTTTACGATGCTCAGCATGCTTGATATTCTAGGATCTTTTAGTTCCCTAATTATATTGCTAAGCTCTACTTGCATTTCATGTGTCACTCTACCAATTTTATAACCTGCCATTGTGACCGCCTTTCATTATATTAACATGAATTAATCTCTGTATTCTTCAATGATGAATGATTCTAGCTCATCACCATCTTTAATATCATTAAATCGCTCAAGACCAATACCGCACTCGTATCCTTGTGCAACTTCTTTTGCGTCTTCTTTAAATCTTTTTAGTGAGTCAATTTTATCCTCAGCAATTACGATACCGTCACGTACTACACGAATAAGCGCACTACGCACAACTTTACCTTCAGTAACATAACAACCAGCGATAGTACCAACATTTGTAATTCTATAAACTTGACGAACTTGTGCGCGACCAAGCTCAACTTCTCTTTTCTTAGGATCAAGAAGACCTTTCATCGCTTGTTTAACATCATCAATTGCATCATAAATAATTCTGTATAGTCTAATTTCAACATCGCCTGACTCAGATAATTCTCTAGCTGTGCTATCAGGTCTTACGTTAAAGCCGATGATGATAGCGCCAGATGCTTGAGCTAGCATAACATCAGAACGGTTAATCGCACCAACACCGCCATGGATAACTCTTACACGCACTTCTTCTGTTGTAAGTTTTTCTAGTGATTGTTTAACTGCTTCAACAGAACCGTTAACATCTCCTTTTACAACTATAGGAAGTTCTTTAACTTCACCTTGAGCAATTTGGCTAAATAGATTATCTAAAGTAACTTTTTGGTATTGGTTAAATGTTTCTTCTTTTTCTTGATGTTTTCTTTGCTCAACAAGCTCTCTTGCAAGACGCTCATTTCCAACAGCTGCAAAATCATCCCCAGCAGTTGGTACTTCTGCAAGACCAGAAATTTCTACAGGTACACATGGTCCAGCTACTTGAATTTCTTCGCCTTTATCGTTAAGCATCGCACGTACTCTACCTACTGTAGTGCCCGCAATGATAACATCCCCAACTTTAAGTGTACCATTTTGTACAAGCATAGTTGCAAGTGGACCTTTACCAACATCAAGTCTTGATTCGATAACTGTACCTTTAGCAAGACGATTTGGATTAGCTTTTAACTCAAGCATATCAGCAGTTAATTGCACCATATCAAGCAAATGCTCCATACCCTCACCAGTGTGAGCAGATACAGGGCAACAAACGATATTTCCGCCCCATTCCTCAGCAACAAGCTCATGCTCTGTAAGCTCTTGTTTAACTCTATCTGGGTTTGCAGTTGGTTTATCCATTTTATTAATCGCAACGATAATTTCAATTCCAGCAGCTTTAGCATGGTTAATTGCTTCAACTGTTTGTGGCATTATACCATCATCAGCAGCTACAACTAGTATTGCGATATCAGTTGCAAGCGCACCACGTGCTCTCATCGCTGTAAACGCTTCGTGTCCAGGTGTATCTAAGAAAGTGATGTTTTTGCCATTGATATTTACCATATAAGAACCGATGTGTTGAGTAATACCACCAGCTTCTCCAGAAGTAACATCAGCATCTCTAATTTTATCAAGGATAGAAGTTTTACCATGGTCAACGTGTCCCATTACAACAACGATAGGACCTCTATCTTCTAACATATCCTCTGTATCTTCTTCTTCAACGAAAAGTCTCTCTTCAATCGTTACTACGATTTCTCTTTCAACTTTTGCTCCTAATTCTTCTGCAACTAACGCACCTGTATCATAGTCGATAACTTGATTTTGGCTAGCCATTACGCCTAAAAGCATTAGTTTTTTGATAACTTCGCTCACGTTAACTTTAAGTCTAATAGCAAGTTCGCTAACAGTAATTTCTGGAGGAATAGAAACCGTAAGTTGTTGTTTTCTTGCTTTTTGTAAAGCAAGTCTATTAAGCTTTTCTGCTTCTGTTTCTCTTTTATTAGAAAACTTAGCTTTATTTCTTTGAACTGATTTTTGATTTAACTTTTGTTTTCTAGTGCTGTTTTCGTATTTTTTTGCAGGAGCAATTTGCTCGTATCTCTCATTGTATTTATCCAAGTTTATTTCAACCGTTTTAGTATCAACATGGCGTACGTTTTCTTCGTACTGACGTGTATTCTCTTCCATTTTTGAATGCATAATTGGTTGGTTGTTAGCTTTAGGTTGTGGTTTTACTGGATGTTTTGGTTTTTGCACTGGGTTAACAGACGCATTTTTTGCAGCTTCAAATCTTGATTTGTCAATAACATGCTTAACATTAGATTTTGGTGCGGCATTATTATTTGGAGCATTATTTGGTCTTCTGTTATCCACTCTTTGATTTTGATTTCTATTTTGGTTTTGGTTTTGGTTTTGGTTTTGGTTTTGTTGTGGTGCTCTATTAGCATCCTTTTTGAATGGTTTGTCTTTATTTGCGTTTGCATTTGCATTAGGTGCAGCTGGAGCAGGTTTTTCACTTTTAGCTGGAACTTCAGCCTTAGGTTTTGCAGCTACTGCAGGAGCTTTTGCAATTGCTTGTTTTTTCTGATTAAAGTATTCATTTAAATCACTTACTTGATTTTTTTGTGTGAAGTGCTCAAATACTACATTAAGCTCCTCATCAGTTAAAGCAGTCATATGCTTTTTAGTTTCTTTAAAATATTGCTCTAGTAGAGAAATAATCTCTTTATTATCAACATTTAAATCTTTTGCTACTTCGTGCAAACGATATTTTATATTCATTCACTAACCTCCGTTATTATAATCCGACTTGAGTTAAACTATTGTCATCTGTATCATAAAAATTTTTTTGCAAAATTTTCGTCCGAGATAGCCAGCACACCCACACGCTTACCTAGCGCATGTTCAAACTCTGACATTGCGATATCAGTTTTCTTATGTGGTATCTCATATTTGTCACATAAAAACAGCATTTCTTTGACTGTTTTTTCGGATAAATCATTCGCTAAAATGATAACAAAAACCTTTTTCTCTTGCATAGCAAGCTTTACTAGGTCAAACCCCATCACAAGCTTATTTATTCGCCTACAAAATGTGATGCTCGATAAGTCATTATTCATTCTCGCTCATTTCCTTTTCCATGTTATCATATACTTCTTGAGGTATCTTGCATGATAACCCACGCTCAAAACCTCTACTTTTAATTGCTTTTTTTAAACATTCACTACTTTTGCAAACATATGCGCCCCTACCGGATTTTTTACCCGATAAGTCCAGTGAAACTTCATCCTCAGGGCTTTTCACTACACGAACTAACTCTTTTTTAGGAAACATCTGATTGCAACCAGTACATTTTCTAAGAGGAATTTTTCTTTTTTTATTTTGCATGTAATTCCCTCCAAACTAAAAAATTATTCTTCTCCGTAAAATCCGCTTTCAGGTTTAATATCAATTTTAAATCCTGTAAGTCTCGCTGCAAGTTTTGCGTTTTGCCCTTTATTACCAATAGCTAGTGAAAGCTGATTGTCAGGAACAGTTACTTTGCACACTCTAGCTTCTGGGTCAAGGATTTCTACGCTCACAACATCAGAAGGAGAAAGTGCTTGTGCAATAAACTCTTCTGGACTTTCGCTGAATTTTACAACATCAATTTTTTCGCCATGTAATTCATTTACAATATTAGCAACCCTCATACCTTTAGGGCCGATACACGAACCAACTGGATCGATATTCTCATCTTTAGAGAAAACTGCTATTTTTGTTCTCGAACCTGCTTCTCTTGAGATTGATTTTACTTCTACATTGCCATCATATATTTCAGGCACTTCGTTTTCAAACAATCTTTTAACCATGTCTTTATGTGTGCGAGATACTTTTATTGAGCATCTGCGCTCAGTGCTTACAACATCGTTTACGTAAACTCTTATTCTTTGGCCTTCTACTAAAGTTTCACCAGGGATCTGCTCATTTTTAAATAGGATAACTTCGTTTTTATCGATTTCAATAGTAGCATTTCCTGTTTTTGGTTCAATTTTTTGCACCACAGCTGGTACTACTTCAAATAGTTTTGATTTGTATTGCTCTAACATTTGAGCTTTTACAGCTTCATTGATTGCTTGGTGAATCAAGTTTTTGCCAGATTGTGCTGCTATTCTTCCGATTTGCTTAGTATCAAGTTTTGTGGTTAATTTGGAGCCAACTTTAACGCGCTTGTTTTTAAGCAGTGCATCTTCTAAGCTGATTTGTGAAGTTTCGTCTTCTACTTCTTCAACAACATCTCTAACAATCGCAACCTTAAATTTCTTATCATCTTGGTCAATTTCAATTATTACATTGTCATCGCCTACATTATAATACTTTTTCACAGCAACAGTAATTGCATTTTTAATGTGATCAAGTATACTCTCAACTGTTATTCCTTTTTCAACCTCTAATAAGTGCAAGGCATCAAAAAAATCATTGTTCATCTTATTATTCTTCCTTTCAAACTACTAAAAACAACTGCTACATGGTATCGACATCATCATTAAGTCTGACATTTGAGCAATCTGTAAAATTAAAACTTTGCTCGCCACTCTCTGACTCTATGGTAATAACATTATCTATAAAAGATACTAACACGCCAAAAAACTCACGTTCTCCATCAACTGGTCTTATCAGTTTTATTGCGATATCGTCGCCAATGCATACTTCAAAATGGTTTGGCTTTTTCAGCTCACGCCTCAAGCCCGGAGAAGCAACTTCCAAACTATAGCTTTGTTCGATAAAGTCGTGTTCATCAAGTTTTGAACTCAGTGGCCTACTTAATGCTTCGCAATCATCAAAAGTGATACCGTCATCTGCATCGATGATTACTAGCACCACCCAGTCAGCTCCCTCTTTTTCAAAGCGAACGTCCCATAAATATAAACCTAAATCATCTGCAATAGGTTTTGCTAAGTCATAAACTAAAGCCGCTGTATTTTTCTTTTGCTTTTTCACAGTTTTAAAAACTCCTCCTTAAACTAAACGAAAGACCGGGCTTAAAACCCAGTCTTTCCTTTCGTACAAATATTTACAGTATATAGTATACCATATCCGTTTTGCATTTGTCAAGCTATTATTAAAATAAAAGCTATACTAACTCAGCGATTTCTTTTAATCTATCAATGATTGGCAAATGTTGTGTACATAGCTTTTCACATTTTTTACAGCTTATGCACTCACTCGCTTTTTCAGCAGGAATACCCCAGTGAAATTTTAGTCTGCTTAGCATATCGTTGCCCAAGATTTTTTCGTTGTATGCGTCCATGTATTTTGGTATTTCTATTCCTTTAGGACACATATCACAATATCCACAGCCCGTACATAGATCGTTTAGCGCAATCCCTTTGTTTTCATATTCAGTAGTAATTTCTGCAGCTGTTTTCTCAGTTAGGTTTTCTACCGCTTTTACCGCATCATCAACATGCTCTTTTGTAGTAAATCCAGCAAGAGTAATTGTAATCTCTTTATGAGAAGCTACAAATCTTAACGCTGCTTGAGCAACATTTAAGTCTTCGCCTTCTGTTAAGTATGCAAAATGATCTGGATTTTTCGGAATAAGCCCACCACCAAGAGGATTCATTACAACAACACCCATACCATTATCGTATGCTGCTTTTATTCCACTTTGTCTAAATTTATAGTTAAGCGCATTGTATCCTATAAGCATACCTTTAAACTTATTAGAGTTTACAATATCTTCAATCCCATCACCTTGCATATGTGAAGAAAATACAATATTTTTTATCAAGCCTTCTGATTTAGCTTGCTCAAAATGTTTATATAATAACCCACATTGTTTTTCATAAGAATCGAGACTTAACATACACCATAAATGATAAAAATCAAGGTAATCAACCTTTAGTCTTGTAAGTGTTTGCTCTAATCTTCTTCTAAAAGCATCACCGGATGAATCGTTGTCCACTGTTCCTAAATTCATTTTGGAAGATACATAGTAGCTATCTCTTTTTAGCTGAGATAAAGCAATCCCTGTTATAATCTCGCTTTGGTCATCGCAATAAAATGGAGCTGTGTCAAAATAGTTTATACCTTTTTCATGAGCATAAAGCGCTACTTCAGCACATTTTTCTAAATTGCCTGCTTTAATGTCGTCTGCATCGTATCTCATACAACCCATTCCGATAGCAGAAACTTTGATTCCTAGGTCACCATACTCTTTTAAATACATAGTCAATCTCCTCGTTATAATAACATTGAATTTTAAAAAATGCTTTTATTTTTATTAAGCATATGATATTATTATACATAGTAAAATTATATTTTGCAATACCTACTAATATAAGAAAGAGTTGATATCAATTGTTAAAGCTAGCGATATATCTAAAAAAATTTAAGAAAGAAACAATTATAGGACCCATTTTTAAGCTGTTGGAAGCTATTTTTGAGTTGAGCATACCCATAGTTATGGCGCTCATTATCGATGTTGGAATAAAAAATGGAGACTCAACCTACATAATTTTAATGGGTGGTCTCATGATATTGCTTGGGCTAACAGGCTTAGGATTCGCTTTAATTTGTCAGTATTGTGCAGCAAAAGCTTCACAAGGATTTGGTACAGTTTTGCGGAATACTATCTTTGAGCATGTAGGCAAATTTTCATACGCTCAACTGGATAAGCTATCTACTTCCTCGCTCGTAACTAGGATTACTGGCGATGCAAACCAGCTGCAACTAGCTGTTGCTATGCTAATACGCTTAGTGGTGCGAGCTCCATTTATCGCGATAGGTTCAATGATAATGGCTTTTGCTATAGACGCAAAGCTATCCATCATTTTCCTAATCTCCATGCCAATTATCGCCTTGCTTTTATATGTAATCATGTCAAAAAGCATTCCTTTTTATAAGGGGATACAAAAACTAATTGACAGACTCACATTAATTACTAGAGAGAACTTAACTTCTGTGAGACTTATCCGCGCACTTAATGCGCAAGAACGTGAGACAAAACGTTTTGAGGAAGCAAATGATAATATATACCGCTCCACTACTTTTATCGGAAGGATATCATCCTTATTAAACCCGCTCACTACATTAGTTTTAAACGTCGCAATTATTGCAATCATCTACTTTGGTGGTATCGAGGTAAACTCAGGCAATCTGACCCAAGGGGAAATTGTTGCGCTCATTAATTATATGACACAAATTTTACTTGCACTTATCGTAGTAGCTAATCTTGTAGTAATATTCACAAGAGCTGCTACTAGCGCTAGTAGAGTAAACGAAATTTTAGAAATAGTACCAGAAAAAACTACTTCTGATACTGATGCTACTTTTAGCAATGATTATGATAATATTGTCGAGTTTAAGAATGTAAGTTTTTCTTACGACACTTCAGATAAAAATGCACTTAAAAACATAAACTTCGCAATCAAAAAAGGGGAAACAATCGGGATTATCGGTGCAACAGGTTGCGGTAAAACTACCTTAATAAGTTTAATTCCTGCTTTTTATAACGCAACAAAAGGCGATGTGCTTATAAAAGGGATAAATGTAAAAAACATTTCCGCCTCCCAACTTAGCAAAATTGTCGGAGTAGTAGCTCAGCATAAATCCGCACTTTCAGGCACAATAAAAGATAATATCGTAATGAGTCGCCAAAATATCAGTGATGCTGATATACTAAAAGCTTTAGAAATTTCGCAAGCAAAAGAATATGTTCAAAAATTTGACGATGGACTAAGTCATAGAGTCGAACAAGGTGGTAAAAATTTATCGGGTGGCCAAATGCAAAGGCTTACAATAGCACGTGCTATCGTAACTAATCCTGAAATTGTAATCTTAGATGACTCCTCAAGTGCACTTGACTACGCAACCGACTTAAAACTAAGGCGTGCACTTAAAGAAGAGCTTGACTGCGTTAGTATTGTAGTATCTCAAAGAGTTAATGCGATAAAGGATGCTGACAAAATTTTAGTTTTAGAAGAAGGCGAGCTTATCGATATGGGTAAACATGCACAGCTATTTAATAGATGTGATGTTTATAACGAAATTTGCACATCACAATTAAGTGCAGATGAACTGGATAGCATTTTAAGTAAGGCAGGTGCAAACAATGAATAAGACCACTGCAATTAAGCTTTTAAAATTTATTAAGCCTCACAGACAATTTTTATTTATAGCGCTCATATGTTCATTAATAAGTGCGGGCTTTTCCCTATTCATTCCTGTAGTTATTGGTCAAGCAGTTGACCATATCGTTGATATCAATAATGTTGATTTCGAGATGATTTTGCATTATATAAAAGTCTTAGCTATATTAATTTTAGTAGGAGCAGTTTTTTCTTGGTTATTTACTTTTTCAATGAATATTGTGGCAGAAAAAACAGTTAAACTTCTACGCACTCGATGCTTTGAAAAGATTAATAGTTTAAGCATTGGCTATATAGATAAAAAATCACATGGCGATTTGATAGCAAGGGTTACAGTAGACATCGACCAAATCTCCACTGGGATATTACAAGGTTTTTCGAACCTCTTTAACGGTATCGTTACAATTGTAGTAACATTAATTTTTATGTTAACTGTCAACATACCAATAGCATTAGTTGTAGTTATTCTAACTCCACTTTCTTTGTTTGTAGCTTCCTTTATAGCTAAAAGGACATTTAATACATTCAAGTTGCAATCACAAATTCGTGGAGAGATTACTGGATATTCACAAGAAATTTTTACAAACTTAAGACTCGTTAAGGCGTATAACTGCGAAGAGGCATCAAAAGAAAAGTATCAAGAGATTAATGATAGACTGTACACTAGTGGCGTTAAATCTCAGTTTTATTCTTCAATCACAAACCCATGCACCCGTTTTGTGAACGCTATTGTATATGCTGCAGTTGGAATTTGCGGTGCTATCATGTGTATCTACTCGCCATTTTCAGTTGGACAGCTTTCTGCTTTTTTAGCATATGCAAATCAGTACACTAAACCTTTTAATGAAATTACAGGAGTATTGGCTGAACTCCAAAATGCGTTTGCAGGCGCGCAAAGAGTATTTGAGCTTTTAGAAGAAGATAAAATAGAGAGCGATAAACAACTGCGCCCTCTTAAATTTGAAAAGGGTAATATTATATTTAAACAAGCTGCTTTCGCATATGATCCTAAAAGACCGCTGATTAAAAAACTAAACCTAATTGTAAAATCAGGACAAAGAGTCGCGATTGTAGGTCCTACCGGCTGTGGAAAAACTACTCTGATTAATCTATTAATGCGCTTTTATGACTTAAATTCGGGACAAATCGATATCGATGGACAGGACACAAGATACACCACACGAGCTAGTCTGCGCACACAGTTTGGAACAGTTTTACAGGAGAGCGACTTATTTACCATGAGCATTAAAGACAATATCGCTTACGGTAAACCAGACGCAGATATGGACAGCGTCATCGCAGCAGCTAAAAACGCGCATATCCACAATTTCATAATGCGATTACCAGATGGGTATGATACATTAATTAGCGAAAATTCGGATAATATTTCACAAGGACAAAAACAGCTTTTATGTATAGCAAGAACTATGTTGCTTGACCCACCTATGCTAATATTAGATGAAGCTACTAGCAATATAGATACTAGAACAGAAATGCAAATTCAAAAAGCATTTACAAAGATGATGGAAGGTAGAACTAGTTTCATAGTTGCGCATAGGCTATCTACTATCAAGGAAGCAGATATTATCCTTGTTATGAATGATGGCGATATAATAGAGCAAGGTAACCATGAAGATTTGATAGCTAAAAAAGGTTTTTACTGCGAATTATATAATTCTCAGTTTGCAAAACAATAAAAACTGTGTTATAATACCCCTTATTAGTATTAAATTAAAAAGTGTATGGTGATTTATGAAAGATATAAAAAGAATAAGTATTATTTGTGGACATTATGGCTGTGGAAAGACAAATTTTGCTGTAAATCTTGCATTAGATTTAGCAAAGAGCAATAAGTCAGTAACTATAATAGATTTAGATATAGTAAACCCATACTTTAGAGTAGCGGATTTTACTGAGTTGTTTTTGGAAAACAATATCAAACTGCTCGCTCCACAGTTTGCTAATACTAATTTAGATTTACCTGTGCTCCCTCAGGGCATAGTCTCTGCAATAAATAACGAAGATGAGTATCTCATCATCGATGTTGGTGGTGATGATGCAGGAGCAGTAGCATTAGGTGGATTTGCAAAAGAAATACAAAAGTATGACTATGACATGTACTATGTTGTAAATGCATATAGATTTTTAACTGGCGAAGTAAGTGATAATCTTGAGCTTATGAACAATATTAATTTTTCATCTAGGTTGCAATTTACTAAAATAGTCAACAACTCTAACTTAGGTGCAAAAACTACATTGGAGAATATCAAAAGTTCAACTTTACTAGTTGATGAGCTTGCAACTTTATCAAATTTGCCTGTTGCATTTACTACCTCAGCCGATTTCTTAAATTTACAAAACGAGTATTATCCTGTAAAGATTTTTGTTAAATCATCATGGGATTAATTATAAGTATTAACTAAGGAGGTAAAGCTATGCCAAAAGTAACAATTAATTCAGAATTATGCAAGGGTTGCCAGTTATGTGTAAACGCATGTCCAAAAAAAATCCTTGAATGTAGCAAAGACAAACTAAATGCTAAAGGTTACCACCCTTCACAAGTGTTGGAGCCTGAAAAATGCATCGGTTGTGCAATGTGCGCGCTGATGTGCCCTGATTGCGTAATCACAGTAGAGAAATAATGTATCTAAGAAAGGACTTGAATATATATGGGTAAAACATATTTAATGAAAGGTAACGAAGCCTTAGCAGAAGCAGCAATCAGAGCGGGTTGCAAGCATTTCTTTGGCTATCCAATAACTCCACAAACCGAAATTTCAGCTTATATGTCAAAACGTATGCCTAAACTTGATGGTGTGTTTTTACAAGCTGAGTCAGAAGTTGCTGCTATAAACATGGTTTTAGGTGCTGCATCTGCTGGTGTTAGAACTATGACATCTTCCTCCTCACCTGGGATTAGTCTTAAAACTGAGGGGATTTCCTATATTGCAGGCTCAGACTTGCCTTGCGTTATAGTTAATGTTATGAGAGGTGGCCCTGGTCTTGGCGGAATTCAGCCTTCACAAGCTGATTACTGGCAAGCTACAAAAGCTTTAGGTCACGGCGATTTCCACGTAATTACTTACGCTCCATCAAGTGTGCAAGAAATCGTTGATTTAATCAGCAAAGCTTTTGATGCATCTGATGAATATCGTGTTCCTTCCCTAATTTTAGCTGACGGTATATTGGGACAAATGATGGAACCTGTTACTTTCCCAGATGAAGATAATGCAAAGAAAGTTGATAAACCTTGGGCTACAAATGGTACTGAGGGCAAAAGAAAACCAAATATTACAAACTCGCTTATCCTAAACCCACATGGTCTGGAAAAAAGCGTACAAGACAGATTTGCTCGTTACGAAAAAATTAAAGAAAACGAAACTTTAGTTGAAGAATATAACGTTAGCGATGCTGATATTGTATTAGTTTCATATGGTGCTACTGCTCGAGTAGTGCGTAGTGCTGTTAATGCTGCTAGAGAAGCTGGTATTAAAGCTGGTATGATTAGACCTATCACAGTTTGGCCATTCCCAACTGACGCTGTAGTTCGTGCTGCTTCAAACTGCAAAAAAATGATGGTAGTTGAGATGAGCATGGGGCAAATGGTTGATGATGTTAAAATAGCGGTAGATGGAAGATGTCCTGTTGAATTTTACGGAAGAACAGGCGGAGTTGTGCCTTCACCAAGAGAAATATTAGAACAAATCACAGCATTAAACGATGCAATGAAAGGAGAATAATGATATGGCAGTTGTATTTGAAAAAACTATCGGCTTGACCGAAAAACCTACACATTACTGTCCCGGATGTACTCATGGGATTATACATAGACTTGTAGCAGAAAGCTTAGTTGAGCTTGACCTATTAGGTAAATCTGTTGCAGTTGTTCCTGTTGGCTGCTCTGTTATGGCATACGATTACTTTAACTGTGACTGTATCCAAGCTCCTCACGGTAGAGCTCCTGCAGTTGCTACTGGTGTAAAACGTGCTTTGACTGACAATATCGTTTTCACATACCAAGGTGATGGCGATTTAGCTGCTATTGGTACTGCTGAAACAGTTCACGCTGCTACTCGTGGAGAAAATCTTACTGTAATCTTTGTAAATAACGCTATTTATGGTATGACAGGTGGACAAATGGCTCCTACTACTTTAGCAAACCAAGTAACTCAAACTACTCCATACGGACGTGATGTTACAAGAGCAGGTTTCCCTATCAAAATGAGCGAAATGCTATCTACATTAGACGGCGTTGCCTTTGCACAAAGAGTTAGTGTAACAACTCCAAAATACGTAAGAGAAGCTAAAGCTGCTATAAAAAAAGCATTCCAAGTACAAAGCGAGAAAAAAGGATTTTCTATTATAGAAGTTCTTTCGACTTGCCCAACAAACTGGGGACTATCCCCTGTTGAAGCGATTGACTGGCTACATGAAAATATGTTGCCATATTATCCGCTTGGCGTGTATAAAGATAAATCAGAGGAGGGTGTATTTTAATGTTAGTTAATATGCTTATTGCCGGTTTCGGTGGACAAGGCGTACTTTTTAGCGGAAAAATTATCGCTTACACTGGACTTATTGAAAAGAAAAATGTTTCGTGGCTCCCTTCTTATGGGCCTGAAATGCGTGGCGGCACTGCTAACTGCTCCGTTTGTATCGATACAGCAGAAATTGGTTGCCCTATCGTGCTTGAACCAGATACTTTAGTTGCGATGAACCGTCCTTCTTATGATAAATTTATTGGCGATGTAAATACTGGTGGTGTCGTAGTATATGATAGCTCACTTATCGACATCGACAAAGAGCGTGAAGATATAACTTCAGTTGCAATTCCTGCTTCCTCAATGGCAGTTGAAAACGAGCTTGATGGGCTTGCAAATATTATCATTTTAGGCGCAACTCTTAAAGCAACTAATTTCACTGATTTTGAAGTTGTGTGCGATGCAATTGAGCAATGTGTTCCTGCTTCTAAAAAACATTTGTTAGAGCCAAATAAACGCGCATTAAAACTGGGCTATGATTTTGTAAATTAAGATTAATCCATTATATCTATTTTCAATAAATTTTCGAAAAATTTCGAAAAAAATATAGCATTTTTCATTAAGTTGTGTTATAATGTAATTGAACCTATCGTTATTGTAAATAGCGGTAGAAGCCCCATTATCAAACATATAATGGGAAAATAAATTTAAGTCGACGTAAAGCGGCAGATAGGAGCTTTTTATGAAACTGATTTATGCAATAGTTAGCGATGATGACAGTATGGTAGTATCAAAACAATTAACAAAGAATGGCTTTTTTGCAACAAAACTTGCGAGTACTGGTGGATTTTTAATGTCCGGAAACACAACTTTTATGGTCTGCGTTGAAGACGATAAAGTTGATGAAGTTATCGAAGTCATTAAAAACAACTCCAAGAAAAGAAAACAAATGGTTCCATCTTCAGCAACATATGGTCTGGGGTCATATACACCATTCCCTGTTGAAGTAACTGTCGGCGGCGCTACAATTTTCGTTTCAAATGTAGAAAGATTTGAAAAAATTTAGTTTATGAAACAAAATCTAATTGGAAACAAGACAGCAAAACTTTTGCTTAATAATTTAAAAAACACCGCTAATTTTTCTCATGCATATTTAATTCATGGCGAAGATGGTATCGGAAAAAAAACTTTTGCTGATATGCTCATTTTAAGCTTGTTGTGCGAAGATACTGATTCTAAGGACCCATGCTTTAACTGCGCATCGTGTAAGAAATTCTTAAGCGGTAGTCATCCAGATGTATTTATTTTGCACGGCAAAGCCGTGCAAAATTCTATTCGTATAGACCAAATCAGGAATATACGAAAACTTTGTTATATAAAGCCTAATGAGTCACAAGTGAGCATTTATTTAATAACAAATGCTCATTGTATGACTATTGAAGCAATGAATGCTTTCTTAAAAATTTTAGAAGAACCACCGAAACATGCTGTTTTTATTTTAACAGCTTCTTCAAAGTATGCTTTGGCTCAAACTGTAATTTCGCGTTTAACATGTTTAGAGCTCTTCCCTATTTCAAATGATGAGATTAAAACTTATCTTATAGAAAACTATCCCGATAAAAGTTTAGATGAAATAAACTTAGCAGTCGGTTTTTCTGACGGTGTTTTAGGTAAAGCTATAGCATTTGTCACTGATGAAAGTTATGCTAATAGCGCAAATAAGGCGCTTGACATTTTGACCGCCTTAGCTAGTAAAAATGAGTATGAAGTTTTACGGCTATTAAACGAATTTGACAATGATAAAAAGAAATTTGTTATATGTCTTAAGATAATTAGTTATGAGCTGAGAAACATACTTCTATATAAAGAAAAAATATTGACGCAAGATGATGTTAATATAAAACTTGCAAATACTATTACAAAAATGCAAACTACAAATTTACTTGATTTTGTGCAAGAGGCAATGAATATTTTTAACACGAATGCTAATTATAATTTGACTGTTGCGCATATATGTGCTAAGATGCATATGATAGTGGATTGATTATATATACTTTTGTATCGTAAGAATGGAGATAATTATGCCGGAAATAATAGGAGTTAGATTTAAAAGTGTGGGCAAAGTTTATTATTTTGCTCCCAATAAAAAATCTTACAGTTTAGGCGACAAAGTCATCGTTGAGACTTCAAGAGGAGTTGAATGCGGTGAAGTTGTTATGGAAAATAAAGAAGTCGGCGAAGATAAAATTTCTTCTCCTTTAAAGCCAGTTATCAGGCTTGCTAGCAAAGATGACTTACAGACTATAAAGCGTAACGAAGGCAAAGAAGATCACGCATTTAAAGTTTGTGCGGAAAAAATAATAGAACATAAACTTGATATGAAACTAGTAGATGTGGAATACACTTTTGATTCCAACAAAATTTTATTTTACTTCACCGCTGACGGACGCATCGATTTTAGAGAGCTTGTAAAAGACTTGGCTTCCATGTTTAAAACAAGAATTGAGCTTAGACAAATTGGTGTGCGCGATGAATCAAAAATGCTTGGCGGTCTTGGTGTTTGTGGCAGACCATTTTGCTGTCACACCTTCCTAGGTGAATTCCAGCCAGTTTCAATAAAAATGGCCAAAGAGCAAGGTCTTTCGCTCAACCCTACTAAAATTTCAGGCACATGTGGCAGGCTTATGTGTTGTTTGAAGTATGAGCAAGAGGGCTATGAGGAATTGCTAAAAATTACACCTAAAAATGGGGCTTATGTTAATACTCCAGATGGTAAGGGAAATGTTATCGATGTGAATTTATTAACAGGCGAGCTTAAAATTAAGCTTTCTGATAAACAAGACGCTGCGCCTCGCACATTTAATAAAAAAGACATCAAAGTGATAAAAGATGGGCAAATAAGACTAAACAAACAAGAACTTGCCTCATTAAAAGAAATAGAAGATAAATAATTTATGCTTGATAAATAAATATTTATGTGATATACTTGTACTTAATTAATAATCTAGTTTAATCTTTACCTTACAAAAGGTTTAGATTAATATTTTGGTTATTAATCTAAAATTAAGAGGAGGTGTATTAAATCATGGCATATAAAATAACTGACGAATGTATCAGCTGTGGAGCTTGTGAAGGCGAATGTCCAGTAAACGCGATTGCACAAGGAGATAGCGCATATGTGATTGATGCAGATACATGTATCGATTGTGGAGCATGTGCAGGCACATGTCCAGTTGGAGCAATCCAAGAATAATTAATATTTCAATTTAGTATTAAACGCTGCAATTTATTTTGCGGCGTTTAGTCTATTTATTTAAAAAATGTTTTGACAAAAATTAAATTTTATGTTAGAATATATCTGTTATGCCACGGTTTATGGGATACGCCGATGTATTTCGGAATTCGCCTAGCCATTTACTGTGACATTAACGAAAAAATAATGAGGTGAAAACAATGTTAAGAAAAGAAGAAAAAAACGCAATTATCGAACAAAATCGTGTTCATGAGACTGATACTGGCTCTCCTGAAGTACAAATCGCAGTGTTGACTAAAAGAATCAATGATTTGCAAGAGCATTTCAAAAAACATCACAAAGATCATCACTCAAGAAGAGGTCTTTTAAAAATGGTTGGACATCGTAGAAACTTGCTTAAATATCTAAAAAATACTGATATTGAGCGCTACCGTGCAACTCTAGCTAAATTAGGCTTGCGTAAGTAATTTTGTTTGTAAGGCAGATGTTTTTCATCTGCCTTACAGTGTTTTTTAAAAAAGCAAAAAATCATGTTAAAATGGTAGGAGATTAGCATTAAATCGTATATTCAAGCTAAAATTTTGTTTGAAAATAGGATTTATTGCTAAACCTGCCATCGGATATTTGCAGAAAATTTATGCAGTCGATATCTGCAAATAGATTTAAGGCAGACTGCTTTAAGGAGAAAATTATGTTAACAGAAAAAAGAACATTTGAAACCACATTTGGTGGACGTAAATTTATCGTTGAAACAGGCGAAACTTGTGAATTATCAAACGGAAGCTGTTGGGTAAGATATGGCGAAACTGTTGTTATGGCAAACGTAACTGCATCAGCTAAACCTCGTGACGGGGTTGACTTCTTCCCTCTTTCAGTTGATTACGAAGAAAAATTATATGCAGTAGGCAAAATCCCTGGCTCTTATTTAAAAAGAGAATCAAGACCTAGCGAAAACGCTATCCTAACTTCAAGAATGGTTGACAGACCAATGCGCCCTTTATTCCCAAAAGATATGCGCAATGATGTTTCAATCGTTATGACAGTTTTATCATCAGATGTTGACAACTCACCAGAAATTGCTTCAATGGTTGCAGCTTCAATAGCAGTTGCTATCTCTGATATTCCTTTTAATGGCCCAATCGCAGGCGTTAACGTAGGTTTAGTTGATGGCGAACTTATTATCAACCCTATTACTGCTCAACGTGAAAAATCCGATCTTCAACTAACTGTTGCTGCTTCAAAAGAAAAAGTAGTTATGATCGAAGCTGGCGCTAACGAAGTTGAAGATGAAACAATGCTAAAAGCTATCGAATTAGCTCATGACGAAATCAAAAAAATGGTTGATTTCATCAGCGAAATTCAAAAAGAAATCGGTAAAGAAAAATTCACTTTCGAGTCACAAGAACTTGATGCTGATATGTTTGCTGATGTAAAAGCAATTGCTTATGAAGATACTAAGCTTGCTTTAGATACAGACAATAAACTTGTTCGTGATGAAAGACTACTTCCTATCTACGATAAAGTATATACACAATTAGAAGAAAAATATCCTGATAGCCAACTAAAACTTGGCGAGTGCATGTACAAACTACAAAAATACATCGTGCGCGATTGGCTTTACGAAGGCAAACGTGTTGATGGTCGTGGCATGGATGAAATCAGACCACTTGCTTCAAAAGTAGCTATGCTGCCTCGCGTACACGGTAGCGGTCTATTCACTAGAGGTCAAACTCAAGTGCTTTCTATTGCAACTTTAGGTCCTGTTAGAGATATTCAAAACCTAGATGGAATTGACGAAAACCTAACAAAAAGATATATGCATCATTATAACTTCCCTTCATATTCTGTTGGCGAAACTAGACCAAGCAGAGGCCCTGGACGTCGCGAAATCGGACATGGTGCGCTTGCTGAAAAAGCATTAGTTCCTGTACTTCCTTCACTAGAAGAATTCCCATATGCAATCCGCGTGGTATCAGAAGTTTTATCTTCAAACGGTTCTACTTCACAAGGTGCAATCTGTGGTTCTACTCTTGCTCTTATGGATGCTGGTGTTCCACTAAAAGCTCCTGTTGCTGGTATTTCTTGTGGTCTTATCACAAAAGAAGATGGAAGCTATGCTACAATGGTTGACATCCAAGGCTTAGAAGATTTCTATGGCGACATGGACTTCAAAGTTGGCGGTACTCATAAAGGTATAACAGCTATCCAAGTTGATATTAAAGTTGACGGTCTGACAATGGAAGTTATCAGAGAAGCATTTGAGAAAACTAGAAAAGCTAGACTTTATATCCTAGACGATATCATGTTAAAAGCTATTCCTACTTCAAGAGAAAACGTTGCTGAGTATGCACCAAAAGTGTTACAAACTAAAATTCACGTTGACAAAATCCGTGAGGTTATTGGTGCAGGCGGAAAAGTTATCCAAAAAATCTGTGCTGAATGCGACGTTAAAATTGACATTGACGATACTGGTAGCGTAGTAGTTATGGGAGTTAGCCTAGAAAACACAAAACGTGCTCTTGATGTTATCGAAACTATAGCAAACGATCCAGAAGTTGGCGCACTTTACAAAGGTGTTGTTACAAGAATTCTTAACTTCGGTGCATTTGTTGAAATTGCTCCAGGTAAAGAGGGTCTAGTGCACATCTCTAAACTTGACGAACAACGTGTTGCAAAAGTTGAAGATATCGTAAATGTTGGTGACGAGTTAGTTGTTAAAGTAATCAAAATAGACGAACAAGGCAGAATTGACCTTTCAAGAAAAGATGCGATTGCTGATTTAGCTGCTAAAAAAGAAGCTGAATAATTTATATCGATAAAATAAAAGCGAAAAGTTAGAGAATATTCTCTAACTTTTCGCTTTTTCTATTTAAGTATAAACTCATCGAAAAACTCAGGTCGGTGGAAGTCTGGGAATTCCGTACCAATCGGCGCAAATGAACCATAATGTTCTATCTCTGTCTTATCTCCACATTTATAGAAATTTCCGCAGATAATATCTCCTACTTCGTAAGCAATCTCTTTTCCATAAATCTTACTTATTACCTCAAGTTTCACTATATACTCTACTTGCCAGCATTCCTCGCCAATAGTTACTACTGGCTTTGGTGAAATATTTGCATCAAACTGAAATCTATCCCCTCTCCCCTGTCCAAATTCGCAATGAGTGGCGCCATTGGCATTCACCTCAATATTTATGTAACCACTACTCAGCAATGGGGCAAAATCTGCAAAAAACTCTAAACAACTATCTTCATGCACTGGGTCATTAATTTCATAAAAGCGAGCAATTGGATTTTTCTCAAAACAAGTCATTCTTACCCAAAAGCCAACATCCCTGACAAAATAAATTTCCGCATATGTCTTCGGACGATATTCCCCTCCCCAAACATATTTGTCAATGTTAAATTTATACTTGGTCGGACACTCATTCTTGATTTGTTTAAGCTCATTTTTGTCGATTATTCTTATAATATTTTCTCGCATATATGCACTCCTTTAATTGAAAATTAAATTATCATTTCTTTTTTAAATCGATTAGGAGTAATTCCCTCGATTTTTTTAAAGGTTGAAATAAAATTATTAGGACTTGAAAAACCGCATTGTTTTGCTATTTGAGCGATAGACATATTACTCATCAGCAGTTTTTTCTTGGATTCCTCAATTCTAATTTTCGTCATATATGCATATGGCGAAATATAGTATTGTTTTTTGAACAGAGAGCATAGATAATTCTTGCTTACATAAAACTTATCCACTAAATCCTGTAATGTAAATTTCTCTGCGTAATGATCGCGCATGTATCTTGTAATATCGACTATCATAGGGTTTGGGATAAATGTATCCTTACTTCTCTCAAGCAGTAGATGCACTACTTTTGATATTATTGAGGAGCATTTAAAGTCAATATCCGTATAAAAATTATTTTTTATATCGATGATATTTTGTATTTGGTCAGCAATCTCATATGCTCCATGTATATGCTGTACCAATTTTTCATTTTCAAGTAAATAATCATAAATTACGTCCATATTCGGTACAGTGAAATGCAAAAAATAAAATTCCCATGTGCAGTTACGCTGAGTGTAGTATATATTGGGGTTCACCGCTTTAATCAAAGCGCTACTGTTTTTAGTAAGAGTATATGTTTGCCCATTCATTTGAAGCACACCTGTCCCAGATATCGTAACAAGCAATATATACTCATTTTCAAAAGCGAAATTGTTACTGATACGGTTAACATTGTATAAATCGTTGCACTCATGCCACCCTGCCACAGTAAAAGTGGACAAAGCTAATGCAATCTCTGTTTCACATTTATGTGTGACTAAATTGACAAGCCCAAAATCTCCGCTTTCATCATACATTTTATAACACCTCGTTTATATAATAGATAGATATTAATCTATATCATATTTCCTTCTTTTTACTAAGTATACATCACAGCATTATAAAAATCAATAGTAAACACAAAGATTTACAAAGGGTTTATATATTAACAAATGTATAATAATGTTAATATTTACTACAATAAATAATTCAAAAATTATAGAATATTAATCAAAACATAAAAATCACTTGCAATAGATTTTTTTATGATTATAATCAAAATATAAGATTAATTATCAGATTTTAAGGAGATGTTTTTATGAGTACAGCGCAAATGACTAAAAGAGAAAGAGTTCTAGCAGCACTTAATAACAAGGATACTGATCAAATGGTCTGGTCCCCTCTAATTGACCCATATTTTGCAAATTCACTACCACTGCAAGGCTTTAATTTTGATGTAATTGATTCAATGAAATATATCGGAAACGACATCATTTTAAGACATGTTTGCAATCCTAAGCCTATTGTTAAAAATGTAGAAAAAAGAGAAGAGAAAAACGGAAACACTACTCGTATTTATTATGATACTCCTGTTGGAAGCCTCTATCAAGAAAATAAAGATAGCGGTGAAACGCACTACATTTCAAAGCATATGGTTGAGTCCATCGAAGACATGAAAGTTTTCCAATATATCTGTGAAAATACAACATTCGAATCACGCGCAAAAGAATTTATCGAAATAGACAAAAGAATTGGTGATGATGGTATCGCTACAATGACTGGTCCTACTAGCCCTGTACAAGATCTATTGCAATTTATTTGTGGTGTAGAAAATACAGTATATTTACAAATGGATTATGAAGATGAGATGCAAGAGCTTTTCCAAGCAATGCACGAGAAAAACAAACGTAGCTATGCTGCTTTAATGGATTATCCTGGGGCTGCAGTGTTTGATTACGAGGATACCTCAACTACAGTTATGAATATTAACATGCTTGAAAATGACTCTGCTCCTTACTATAATGAATACGCTGATATTTGCCATGCAGCTGGCAAAATTTTCATCACACATATGTGTGGCAAACTTGATGGATTTAAAGAAATTATTGCTACTGGCAGACAAGATGGTATTGATTCAGTTTGCCCACCTACAACAGGCGATTTATATCCATGGGATGCAAGAAAAGCTTGGGGCGAAGGTAAAGTAGTAATAGGCGGTATTGAACCTCCTTCCCTAGTTTGGATGTCCGTTGAGCAAACACTTAACACTGTTGTTGACATCATCGAAAAAGTAGAAAGCAAACGTGGTTTTATACTAAGCACAGGGGATGCTACTCCTTTTGGAACTCCAATGAATAATCTGCTTGCAATCACTGAGCTAATTAATACTTTAGGCGCAAATTCGCTTAAAAACGAGGTAGACAGAGATATCGTGAAAGCAATCGTAGATAAATACAAATAAATCTTAATGTGAAAAATTATTTTTTTAATAATAATACATAAAAATAGCGCATAAACATTAATTGATACAAAAGCTTATACTATGCCGTTTATCACAGTTTAACCTAATATTCACAACTAAACTTCTTACAAATTACACCTAAGTGATAGCGCAATCGTGCGAATAAGATAGTCAATGAGAACGAGGAATTAAAGAGTAAAATCACCTTTAATTCCTCGTTTTTTGTCCAAATCAAACAAATTTTGACATTGTAAAAACAAAAGTGGTGTGCTATAATAAAAACATGGAAGTTAACAAATCCAGCATACATAATTTCAATTGAAATCACAAAGAATTTAGTAACGAAGGAGGACAGCAAATGATTGAGTGGTGGCAAGGCTTGAGCGCCTTGGGAAACATTTTTTTCACCATAGCTTTTTGCGCAACACTTATATTAGTTATTCAAACGGTAATGTTGTTGTTTGGAATGGGATTTTCTGAAGCAGAAGTTGACTTTGAGGCAGACATGGAAGGTGTATCTTTATTTACTGTTAGAGGCTTAGTAGCATTCTTCTCAGTAGGTGGTTGGACAGGACTTATACTTGTTAACTTAAATTTACACGGGATTGTAGCTATTCTTATTTCTATAGTAGCAGGCTACTTAGCATTAATTGCAGTGGCGTATATTTTCAAATTTGCGATGAAGCTACAAGCGGACGCAACCATGGATATAAACTATGCTGTAGGAAGAACAGGCGAAGTGTATATTCCAATACCAGCGCAAAAAACAGGGCATGGCAAAGTAAATTTGCTTTTGCACGACACAGTGGTAGAACTAGAGGCAGTGACCGAAGATGAGCAAATTATAAAAACAGGCCAGCAAATACGAGTTTTATCAGCACTAGACAATCAAACAGTTTTAGTAACATCAGCAAACACATTTATTAAAGACGATGAAACTAATCAAGACGAAGAAGGAGCGATGTCATAATGGAAAATATGTTAATATTAATTTTAGTTACAGTAGTTGTTGTACTATTATTCTCAACACTTATCGTTATACTTACAAGGTACAGACGATGCCCATCAGATAAAATTTTGGTAGTTTACGGTAAAGTAGGCTCAAACAAAGACGGCTCACAAAGAAGTGCAAGATGTATACATGGTGGTGCGGCGTTCATCGTACCGGTTATACAATCGTATGAATATTTGGATTTGACTCCTATGTCAATTTCCGTTGACCTTAGAAATGCACTTTCTAAACAAAATATCAGAATCGACGTTCCATCAAGATTTACAGTTGGTGTTTCAGTTGAACAAGGCGTTATGCAAAACGCTGCTGAGCGCTTACTAGGTTTAAAATTACCTGAAATTCAAGAGTTAGCAAAAGATATCATATTTGGTCAATTACGTCTAGTAATCGCAACAATGGATATCGAAGAAATTAATACTGACAGGGATAAGTTTTTATCAGCGGTTTCAAGCAATGTGGAAACTGAGCTTAAAAAAATCGGTTTAAGGCTAATCAACGTTAACGTAACTGACATTTCTGATGAATCTGGCTATATCATCGCTTTAGGTAAAGAAGCAGCTGCAAAAGCTATCAACGACGCGAAAATTTCTGTTGCAGAAGCTGATCGCTCAGGTGCTATCGGTGAAGCGAACGCTCAAAGAGAGCAAAGAATTTCTGTATCACATGCAGACTCAGCAGCTATCCGAGGCGAAAATGAAGCTAGAGCGCAAATCGCTGAATCTAACGCTACATTGAGCGAAAAACAAGCTGAGGCACTAAAAAGAACTACTATCGCACAAAAAACTCAAGCTGCGAAAGCACTTGAAGAATCATACTCTGCAGAGCAACAAGCTGAACAAGCAAGATATGCAAGAGATGAAGCATCACTTGAAGCTGACGTCATCGTAAAAACTGAAATTGACAAACGTCGTCTTGAGCTTGAAGCTGAGGCTGTAGCTGAACAAATTAGACGTAAAGCTAAAGGTGAAGCGGACGCAATTTACTTAAAAATGGAAGCGGAAGCTCGCGGTGTATCCGAAATGCTTACTAAACAAGCTCAAGGTTTATCACAAATTATTGCAGCTACTGGCGGTAACGCTGAAAATGCAATGAAACTGATGATTACAGATAAGCTTGAAACTCTAGTTGCTACGCAAGTAGAAGCAATCAAAAATATCAAAATTGACAAAGTTACAGTTTGGGATAGCGGTGCTAATGCTGATGGGAAAACACAAACAGCAAATTTCTTATCAGGCATGATGAAATCACTTCCTCCACTAAACGAAGTTTTTGATATGGCTGGCATGGAGTTGCCTGAATTTTTAGGCAAAGATAAAGTTAGCGCAATTGCAAACCCAATAGTTGAACAAGCTGAAACTAGCGATACTACTACTGCATAATAACGAGAATGTTCCGATAAATCTCTTTGTATAGTTGACAATAATGCATATTTGGTATATAATAATACCGATAACATAGTAACAAAACTTTAATGTTAATGGAGATGAAATAATGGAAAGAATTAAAACAATTAAAACTCGTGATCTACAAACAAGTGCTAAAACAGGCGGTTGTGGCGAATGCCAAACATCTTGCCAATCAGCATGCAAAACATCTTGCGGTGTAGCAAATCAACCTTGCGAAAACGAAAGCGAAAGTAAATAATTAATATTACAGTAAGATTGACACAAAATGCCGCCTTAACTATTAAGGCGGCATTTTTTACAGCTATAATATAAATGAATATGAGGAGATAATTTTGGTACACCAATATAAATTAAACGGATATAATCTAGTATTAGATTCAGTAAGTGGAGCAATTCATTCAGTCGATGATGTTGCTTACGATATGATAAAAGATTACAAAAATAAAGATAAAGCTACTCTTATTGGCGAGCTATTATCAAAATATAATGATAGATCTGATGTCACTAGCGATGAGCTTGAGGCATGCTTTTCTGATATAGAGTATTTAGTTGAAGAAAAACAGCTTTTTACTCCTGATACGTACGAAACACTAGCAAAGAACTACAAAAATAACTCTAATGTTATAAAAGCTCTCTGCTTCCATATTGCGCATACTTGCAACTTAAACTGCGAGTACTGTTTTGCTTCACAAGGAAATTATAAAGGCGATAGAGCTTTAATGAGTTTTGAAGTAGGAAAAAGAGCAATCGATTTTTTAATAGAAAATTCAGGTAGTAGAAGAAATCTTGAAGTCGACTTTTTCGGTGGCGAACCTTTGATGAACTGGCAAACTGTAAAAGACATTGTCGCATATGCAAGGAGCGTCGAAAAAGCACATAACAAAAATTTCCGCTTTACGCTAACTACAAATGGAATTTCTATCGATGATGATGTAATCGAATTTTCTAACAAGGAAATGCACAATGTAGTATTATCTTTAGACGGCAGAAAAGAAGTCCATGACCACTTAAGAAAAGACTATAAAAATCGCGGTAGCTATGATGTCATCGTGCCTAAGTTTCAAGAATTTGTTGAAAAAAGAAATGGTAAGGGCTATTATATGAGAGGCACATTTACACATAATAATCCAGATTTTACAAATGATATCTTGCACATGCTTGACCTTGGATTTACTGAGCTTAGTATGGAACCTGTAGTAGCTAGCGAAGGCGATGCGTATGCTTTAACAAAAGAAGATTTACCGATATTGTTCGAACAATACGAATTATTAGCAAAAGAGATGATGAAACGGAAAAAAGAAGGAAAACCATTTTCTTTTTACCATTATAACATAGATTTAACAAACGGTCCTTGCGTTTATAAAAGGATTACAGGTTGCGGTTCTGGGACTGAGTACATGGCAGTTACCCCTTGGGGCGAGCTATTTCCATGTCATCAGTTTGTTGGTGATGAAAAATATAGTCTTGGAAATATTTTTGATGGCGTGAGCAATCTAGACGCACAGGATGAATTCAGATCATGTAATATCTACACAAAAGAGGAATGTGTTACTTGCTGGGCAAATTTATATTGCTCGGGCGGATGTCCTGCAAACGCTTTTCATGCGACAGGCGACATAAACGGTATATACGAATACGGTTGTGAGCTTTTTAAAAAGCGCATCGAGTGCGCTATTATGATGCAGGTAGCAAATCAAGAGGATTAATTATGGATACGCCTATTTACGATTTTATACGCAGATATTCAGCTGAAAATTTCACTAGGCTCCATATGCCGGGGCATAAAGGTGAAAATATTTTTGGGTGCGAAAATTTTGATATCACCGAAATTGATGGTGCGGATAATTTATATTCACCTGAAGACGATGGTATCATTAAGAAAAGCGAGGCTAACGCTTCCAAACTATATGAAACAAAAGCGACTTTTTATTCGACAGGCGGGTCTAGTCAGTGTATTTTTGCTATGCTTTATCTAGCTAAAATTGCTGCCAAAAAAAAACCATCTGAGGACGTTGTCCTTGTAGCACGAAATGCACATAAGACATTCGTGTCTGCTTGTGCTCTACTGGATATCAACCCTATGTGGATGTATCCAAGCGACGATGCAACTAGTGGTATTTGTAGCTGTGTGATAACAAAAACTGACCTTGAAACTAAACTAGCAAATATGAGTAATATGCCTATTGCAGTTTTTATTACTTCCCCCGATTATTTAGGCAATATCGCTGACATCAAAGGCTTAAGTGAAGTTTGTGGCAGATACGATGTTCCTCTTCTTATAGACAATGCACATGGTGCATATCTTAAGTTTTTACAGAATGATATCCACCCTATTACACTCGGAGCAAGTATGTCATGTGACTCAGCGCATAAGACTCTACCCGTGCTCACGGGAGGAGCTTATCTGCATATAAATAAAAACTCACCAGCCTCTTACAAAGATAGCGCTAAGGTTGCACTATCTTTGTTTGGCTCAACTTCCCCATCGTATTTAACTTTAACTTCACTGGACTTGTGTAATAAAATATTAAGTGAAGATTTTCCGAAAAACCTTAATAGGCATGTCAAATCCATAAATGCTCTTAAGGCTACACTTTACGATAATGATATCAAATATTTAGATGGAGAGCCTTTAAAATTAACGCTATTATGCTCTGAAATGTCCGTTTCCCCTCAAAAGATTGCGCATATTCTAAGGAAAAATAAGATTGAAATTGAATTTGCTGACAATGATTTTTTAGTGTGTATGTTCACAGCACAAATTTCTGATGAGGAATTAGCTGATTTTGCATCGTTACTACTTAATATTTTCAGTAAGCGAGAAAATATTGCGTCTACCCCATTGGAAAGTATCGCTATACCAACAGCGATACAAGCTATGAGTATACGCGAAGCTATATTCTCACCACAGCAAAAAATCAAGGCGGATAATGCTGCTATTGGTAAGATTTGTGCCTCACTTGCTGTATCATGCCCCCCTGCCATTCCCATAGCAGTGAGTGGCGAGATTATTCAAAGCGAGCATATTAAACTATTTAATCATTATGATATAAATGAAATATTCGTTGTAAGCGAATGATAAAAAACAGTGTTTGTTGCGGTTCACAAGCACTGTTTTTTTACTT
The DNA here is from genome assembly GCA_964370225.1 of uncultured Oscillospiraceae bacterium. Lineage (GTDB taxonomy): Bacteria > Bacillota > Clostridia > Oscillospirales > Ruminococcaceae > CAYJII01. Next base: position 41,197 of record CAYJII010000005.1, read on the forward strand.
ATATTATGAGTTTGTTGTTTTGGTATAATTTCACTCGCTGTATTTAAATTTTGCTGTTAAAAAAGTTTGACTTATCATCATTAAAGATGTATAATTTCATATAAGACTAAGGAGGTGTAGTTTTGCAAACAGATACAATTAGATTAGCGATAAAAGGCATGACTTGCGCTGCATGTAGTGCTTCTGTAGAAAAAGCGTTAGGCAGAAAAAATGGCGTGGAGACTGCAGTAGTCAACCTTGCAACGAACACAGCAACAATTTATACAGACGGAAGCATCACTGCTCCAGAACTAATTTTAGCAGTGGAGAAAGCGGGCTTTTCCGCTAAAATAGCAAGCGACTTAATAGAAAATGATAGCTTTAGAATTAGTAATATTCAGCTTGCGATTGCTCTCATATTCGGCGGGCTGGAGCTGTACATTGGCATGAGCCATATGCTACCAATACCACTGCCACTCCCCTCTTTCATGTCCATGGAAACTAATGCAGCAATATTTTCATTAATCCAGCTTATTTTAACTTTAATAGTTCTCTCTGCTGGTTATAAGTTTTTCACGAGTGGTTTTAAAAACCTTGTATTACTCCATCCAAATATGGATAGCCTTGTAGCTATTGGTACAAGCTCCGCTTTGCTATATAGTATATATAACACAGTTTTAGTGTTTTTGGGCAATCACCACGCTGCACATAATCTTTATTACGAGTCAGCAGCAGTAGTTGTAGCTTTAGTGCTACTAGGTAAATTTTTAGAAGAACGAAGCAAGAGTGCTGCAAAACGTGCAATCACTTCACTTGCTTCACTCGTACCTGGTGTCGCTACCGTTGAACGCGATGGTATCGAAAAAGAAATTCCATCCAAGCAAGTGCGCAAGGGCGATATTGTCATAATTAAACCTGGCTTGCGAATACCTGTAGATGGAGAAATTATTGAGGGAGAGTCAGCAGTAGATGAATCCATGCTAACCGGCGAAAGTTTGCCTGTATACAAAGAATTAGGATGCAAAGTTTCTGGTGGGACAATTTGTACTGATGGTTACATAAAAATTAAAGCTACTGGTGTTGGCAATAATACTGCAATCTCGCAAGTGCTAAAGCTTGTGACGCAGGCACAAGAGAGAAAAGCACCAGCAGCTAGACTTGCAGACCAAATCTCTGGTATTTTTGTACCAACTGTTGTTGCGATTGCAGTACTTTCATCTCTAATATGGTTTATTGTAGGCAAGGACATCAACTTTGTGATGAACATATTTGTTTCCGTTTTAGTAGTAGCTTGCCCATGCGCATTAGGGCTTGCAACGCCAATTGCAGTAATGGCTGGGTCTGGGCGAGGGGCTAATCTTGGGATATTATTCCGAGGTGGGGATGTAATCGAGGCTACCTCTAAAGTGCGCAGTGTATTTTTTGATAAAACCGGAACAATCACACATGGTAAGCTTAAGATAACTAAAATTTCGGTTAAATCAATGAATGAAAGCGAATTTATCAAGCTTGTAGCTAGCGCAGAAAAAGGATCTGAGCACCCAATAGCTGTTGCAGTAGTAAACTATGCGCTTGAAAATGAGTATAAACTAAGTACACCAAAATCGCTGACTTCATTTGCTGGACGTGGAGTGCTAGCAGAGGTTGAGGATGCTCATGTACTCGCAGGTACATTAAAGCTGATGGAAGAGAAAAATATTTCACTTCCAGCTAATATTACGCAAAAAATCCCAACTGGTTGCACCGTAATGTATGTAGCGCTAAATGATGAATACCATGGATTTATCGCATTAAGCGATACGATACGCGATGATGCAAAACATGCTATCACACGCCTAAACAGCCTGAAGATTGAAACTGCAATGATTACTGGTGATAATAAATCTGTCGCACATAAAATAGCAGATGAAGCTGGGATAAAAACAATCCGTGCTGAAGTATTACCTCAAAATAAATCTGAAGAAGTAGAAAAAGCTAAAAATAGTGGCATTAGCGTTGCAATGGTGGGAGATGGAATAAATGACGCACCAGCATTAGCAGCTGCTGATGTAGGTATCGCTGTCCAAAACTCCACTGATGCTGCTGCAGAATCAGCGGGTATTATATTAATGCGAGATGATATTAACGGAGTTGCTGATGCGTTACTATTAAGCAAAAAAACTATGCAAATTATTAAGCAAAATCTATTTTGGGCTTTTATCTATAACTGTGTAGGTATCCCGATTGCGTCAGGATTATTGTATCCTTTTTCTGAAGTACTTATGTCCCCCGCTTTTGCAGGAGCTGCAATGGCACTTTCGTCGGTTTGTGTCGTAACAAATTCATTGCGACTAACTAAATATAATCCAAAATAATAGGAGGTAATCATGAATTCTATCACATTAAATGTAGAGGGTATGCACTGCACAAATTGCACTACTAGAATAACAAACACACTAAACTCACTCAATTCAGTAGACTCTGTTTTATGCTCACTTGAAGATAAAACTGTAACTGTGGTTAGTGATATGAGTCAAGACGATGTAATCGAAGCAATCGAAGACATGGGATTTGACGTAATACTATAAGCATATAAAAAAACCAGGAATGGCGATATTGCCATTCCTGGTTTTTTTTAATTTCCGTTTTTATGCATGCTTTTTTGATCGCTTAACAAGAAAATAGAAATCATTTTAACAGCATACAGGATGCTATTAATTTCCTTCTCATTCCATACACGAGTTCTAGTGCAATCGTCTAAGCCTAAAAATAGTTTCACATAATCCTTTTCTCGTATCTGAACATGTAAAAATGATTTTATGCCTTGATCATTCATGAGATCATATGCACCATCAGCCTTTAAGAGTCTCAAGTCATTGCTGTAAAAAATGCCCTTATCATCAGAATTTGCAAAAAAATCAAACAGTATATCTGCAGTAAGCCCCTGCAAATTTTCAATCTCTGGGACAATTCCATTAGCACACCACTCATAAGTATTGTCATAAGTTTTTCCATTATCATGTGTCTCGAATATATAGCATCTATCTGCATTTGCTCGTTTACATATAAATTTCATTACAGCATTAAGCGAGGAGTGTATTTCCCTTGTTTCATACATTAAATCAAACACAGTGGATACAAGTTCTGTATCAAAATACGAGTTTGCAATTCTACTAGCGTTTTCAAGCGTAGTCCTATTTTTCATAGTACCATCGTAAAGCTCATCAGTATAAAATGTATAACAGTCTTTCCCACGAAGCTTTGACTGATATAATGCTTTATCTGCTGCTTTGTACAATTCCTCATACGTTTTACCGTCTTTGGGGTAGCATGAAATTCCGATGCTTCCAGAAATTTTGTAGTCATTATATTCACCTGAGTAAGTGTTTTGAAAAGCTTTTGCTATAATTTTAGCTTTTTGCTCCACTACATTTTCATTTTGAACATTCTTAAGTAGGACAATAAATTCATCCCCACCAATTCTACCTATAATATCAGCATTTCTAAAACAGTTACGCAAATTAGCAGCTACTTCACTTAATACCATATCGCCAAAATGATGCCCTAGATTATCATTTATCGCTTTAAAATTATCGATATCTATGATGT
>CAYJII010000005.1:44773-70867 GCA_964370225.1 uncultured Oscillospiraceae bacterium
TCTCTGTAATCAAGCAACGCATCAGTAATGAGATTTTCTGAGCTAATCTTATTAAAACAGTTTGTAAGCAAGTCAGTTTTAGATAAAATTTCAAGCGTTTTTTGCTCATCTATATCCGTAGCTTTCCCGATACATAGTATGGGATCACCTCGTTTATTACATATAGTTTTATAGTTAAATTTATAGTATCGAGATTGACCGTCAGCCTGCATGAAACGTATCTCAAAAGGTTTGTTCACTCCCTTTTTCATATCGTTTGATAGCTCTATAAAACTTACCACATCATCTTCAAAAATTTTGCCATCTTCCAAAATTTTCTCAGGAAAAATTTCTTTTTCCTCGGATAGCCCAAAAATTTTGCTACCTTTTCCATAAAACTGAATCATGGATGTTTTTATCTCAAGCGAGAAAAAAAGTTCGTCGGATAATTGTGCTAGCATTTCAAAGAGTTTCTTATCAGAAATTTGATTAAAATAATACTCGTCAACTAAGTCACTTTCATTTGATTGCTCAGTCTGTGGTGATAAAGCTTTTAAATATGCAGCAACAAGGCTTCTGCCAGATAAGTCCTTTACAGGTAGCTTTTTTAGGATTATTTCAGCTGGAATCTCTTCACCATTCAGTTTACAATGAAGCCACATAAATTTTGAGCTTTCATTGTCAAACCCTTCTCTTAATTTATTAATTGCTAAATCTTCGCTATTTGATCCATCAGGTTGAAGCTCTGGAGATAGCTTATGAAAGTTATCGATAATAAACTGCTTATTCTCAACTTCGAATAAATCAGCAAATGTTTGATTGCACATTTCCATTTGATTATCTTCATTCCAAATAGACAGCGACAAAGGACTATTATCAAAGACTGAAATCAAATGTTCATATAAATTTTTCTGTGTTAAATACTTCAGTTCATATGCACTTACATCTTGTAAAATGCCCATGACAACCGTATTTTTTATAAAGTCATTGCCACTATATTTTGTAAGCTTAACATTAATTTGCAGTGGTTTTCCTACTGTGTCGATAAATCCCCAGTCAAATGTTACTTCTTTGCCGGTTAACGCTTTTTTCACATACTTTTTTAGACAGGAAGCAGAATTCTCTCCACTTGGTTGTTTTAAAGGATATAAATTTGAAAAATTACTGATTAATTCTTTTTCATTTTCACATTTAAATAATTTGCATGTTGCTTCATTACACATGCAAACGTCACCATTTTCATCAAAGAAAACTAAATTGTTAGGCGCTAGATCATAAATACTGCTGATAAAGTCATCATGACTTAGAGCATCTGTAAATTGCATGTGCATGTTCTATCCTCCATTTTACTATTTGTCATATAATTATAGCACATTACATTGCTAAAATCAAATATCACAAAAATATTTCAAACTATTGACATATATGTTATAATTAGTATATGTTTTTCTAATATCTATGCAAAAACATATAAATTCTTATATCATCTTATGTTAATTTTACTATAATGGAGGCTAATTAATGCATAAAAAAAACTCAATTTTAACAGGAAGTGTTACAAAGTCACTTGTAGCATTCACAATTCCTGTGTTTTTCGCACTTGTACTACAAGTAATGTACGCAACTGTGGATATGTTTGTAGTAAGTAATTACGGCACTATTGCAGACGTTTCAGCAGTTTCAACTGGTGCCCAGCTTATGAATATCATTATCTCGCTTTGCGCAGGACTTGCAAGTGGTGCTACTATATTAATCGGGCAATACATAGGTCAAGGAGCAAAAGAAAAAGTAGGAACAGTTATCGGAAATTCGCTTGTTATGTTCAGCGTTTTTTCTATCGCTATTTCCCTTATCACAATCATTTTTTTAGATCCACTTATTTTAATACTCAATACGCCCACAGAAGCAATAGACAGCACATCGGATTATGTTTTTTACAGCGCAATCGGAATTCCTATGATATTCATCTACAATATCATCAGCTCAATTTTTAGAGGTGTAGGCAATTCAAAAATCGCACTTCTTACCATTGCAATCTCGTGCATTGCTAATATATTTTTAGATATATTTTTTGTTGCTTATCTAAATATGGGCGCTGGTGGTGCAGCTATTGCAACCGTAATTTCGCAGACTATCAGTGTTGTGATTTCTTTATTTATTATGCTTAAAATGCCAATGCTCACAATAAATAAATCAAGTTTTAGCATCAAATTAGATTATTCCAAAAAAATACTAAAGCTTGGCATCCCCATTGCATTCCAAGGGGTACTCGCTAGCATTTCTTTTTTAGCTATTGTCGTAATAGTTAATCAGTTCGGGATAGTATTTTCTGCAGCAGTAGGTGTAGTCGGCAGAATTGTAGGCTTCATAATGCTTGTTTCTTCTTCTTTTGGTCAATCTGTTTCTGTTTTTGCCTCACAAAACTATGGCGCAAAACAACATGCAAGAGCAAAAAAAGGATTAAAAGTAAGTATTATAATTTCTTTTTCTGTAAGCGTACTAATGGCATATATTGCATGGTTCCACGGTGAAGTGCTAATTAAGATATTTGAAGATGATCCTGAAATCTTATCTGCTTCATATGATTATCTCAGAGCATTTGCAATTGAAACTTTGCTAGTACCGATATTATTCTGTCTTTCCGGCTACTTAACTGGCTATGGACGAACTATGTTCACCATGACTCAAAGCATTATCGGCGCAATTGGAATACGCCTAGTTTTTGTTTACGTATTCAGCCTAGTAACACCTCCATCACTTTTTATCATTGGACTTGCTACTCCGCTCGCTACTTTTATCCAAATAGTAATTATGGCAATATACTACATGGTGCATTTCACTAATAAAAAATTAGCCAAAGCGGATGCACTCGCTGAGGTAGATTAATTATCGTCACAAAATTTTAAAAGGCTACGAAAAGTTATTACTTTTCGTAGCCTTTTTACTTTAAATTTTACTATTCACTAAAATACCAGTCAAGTGCTTTTTTGATATACTCATTCCAAAATACCCAATCATGGACACCAGGGCTTTCTTTATATACATGAGGGAATCCTATATCTTTGAGGTAATTTACATAATCTCTGTTAAATTCGATTAAGTAGTCCTCACTTCCACATGCTAGATAAAAGCGTGGCAAGTTAGCATTTTTTTCAATTAAATCCTTTGCTAAAAATTTTGGATCAACATCACTGCCCAAAACTTTTGATGGTTCACCAAATACATGCGCACAAAAGTCATAAGTCAAGACATCATTAACATCACCAGGTTTTATCGTGGCGACTTTGTCGATAATAAAAGCAGATGAAAATGCAAAGATTGCACCAAAAGTGTCAGCATATTTCAATCCATTTCTTGCAGCGCCATATCCTCCCATGGAAAGACCTCCAATGATGGTGTCCTCCCTTTTATCTGATAAGTCAAAAATAGTTCTTGTAAAATTAACTATTTCCTGCCCGATGTGCATTCCATAAAATGCTCCACGTACAGCATCATCTAAATAAAAGCTGTTTTCCCCAATTGGCATTACAACTGCAATATTATACTCTTGTGAAAGACTAGAAATATTACTTTTATTAATCCAATCATTTTGATTATTGGTAAGGCCATGAAGCAAGTACAAAGTTTTGTAAGGCGTTTTTGCATGGTTTTCATTTTCATAATTATCCGCAGGTAAACACACCATAAGTGGAACATTTCGATTAAAACATTTTGAAAAAAAATCAATATTAATAATAGCCATAATTGCTCTCCTTTTTATGATAATAACTCGTAAAATTTTGTATACTTTTCCATATTTTTATTATATCAAAAAGCAATATATATTTGCAATGAAAAATACTTAAATTTCTTTAAATTTTTTTCAAAAATCTATTTACTGTTATAGAATAAAGTGTTATACTGTTTTAAAATGAAAGGAAGGTACTCTATGAAAGAATTTATTTGCTCTTCACTAAAATTTATTACAGAAGAAAATTCACAAGTTGATGTTAAGTTTCTAGGAAATAATGATGATATTTGGGAGTTTTCTGTTGGGTTTTCTGCTAACGAACCAATCGTTCCGCAAAAGACTTCACTAAAATTCAGTATTCCGCTAGTTGGAATCCATAATGTTTGGACTCCTGAGGTTTTATATAACCACGGTCTTACAACTAACTGGTTACCTTTTATCTCAGGTATTAGCGTTCTAGCACCAGTACAAGCATTAGTTCGTGCTGACGGAAACAACCGCCTGTGCATTAGCTATTCTGATGCGATTAACTTTGTACGCTTCAAAGGCAAAGTTAAAGAAGAAACTTGTTCGTGGGAAGGTGAAATTATCCTATTCGATGGAATTAGCGATAAAATAAAAGATTATAACCACGTTTTGCGTTTTGATATGCGTGATATTCCTATGGGAGAAGCTGTTAAAAACGTTGCTTCTTGGTGGGAAACTTTCCCTCTACTAAAACCTATGGATACAGTTGAGAAATCAAAATATCCGATGTATTCTACTTGGTATAGCATGCACCAACAAGTTACTACTGATACAATGCTTGAGCAATCAAGAATAGCATCTGAATATGGCTGTAAGGCTATCATCATCGATGATGGATGGCAAACAGAAGACGGCTCTAGAGGCTATGCTTATTGTGGTGACTGGGAAGTTTGTGAGTCAAAAATACCTGATATGGCTAAATTGGTTGAAGAAATGCACAAAATCGACACAGCTGTACTTATTTGGTACTGTGTTCCACTAATTGGATACAAATCAAGAAAATGGGAAGAACTAAAAGGTATGCTTTTAACTGATGATTACAATAATCAAGGTTGCGGTGTACTAGACCCTAGATATAAAGTTGTGCGTGATTATATCATCAAAACTTATATTGATGCTGTTACTAACTGGAACTTAGACGGACTAAAACTTGACTTTATCGACCAATTTATCATGTATGAAGATACTGAAAAATCCCAACTAGAAGGCATGGATTTTGTTAGTGTATCAGAAGCTACATACTGCTTAATGTTAGAGCTATCACAAAAACTAAAAGATTTAAATCCTAATATCATGATTGAATTTAGACAAAGATATGCAGGACCTACAATGCGTGCATATGGTAATATTTTCAGAGCTACTGACTGCCCATCCGACCCATTCATTAATAGAAAAAGAATATTGGATTTACGTTTAACTTCTGGAAACACTGTTGTTCATGCTGATATGATTCGTTGGAACGACCTTGATACAGATGAGAGCGTTGCGTACCACTTATGGTCTACTATATTCTCAGTTGCGCAAATTAGTGTAGATTTAACTACTCTTTCTGATTCACATAAAAAAGTTCTTAAAAACTTTACCGATTTCTCCGTTGCTAATATCGACTTGTTAATCGATGGAGATTTTAACGGATATGTTGCTCAAACTGCATACACTACAGCTAAAACAGAAATAGCAAATAAAGCTTGTATCGCAGTATACGAAGATAAATTTGTCAAAGCTATTGCAAAAGATGAATTTTATCTTGTTAATGCATCATATAACAAAGATATTTTTGTGGACATCACTGACTTAGGTGATGCTTACGAATGCAAAGTTTACGATGCATATGGAGAGCTTATCTTAACTGATAGTACTTCAAATTACACTGATATCATGAAATTAGCATTAGGCGTTGGATTTAGAGCTGAATTTAAAAAAATATAACTCTTTTCTTTTGAATAAAATATATTAATTCGGTAATAATATATTTGTTCAAAGGAGGTGTAGATTAATGGAAAATTCAGGTGTCTGTTGTAACGTTTCGCAATGTTGCCATTATAAGCAGGATGATAAATGTCAGTTAGCCAAAATCCATATTACTAACGAAAAAACTTCTGCTGATGCAATTGCGACTCCGCATTTTTGCAAAAACTACGAACAAAAATAGTTAATTTTTATAAACAAAAGCGATTTCACAAATGTGAAATCGCTTTTGTTTTATTTATTCGCTTCAATTAATTTTGCAATGTCATTAGCTTTTAACACCTTGCCATATGATACAACTTTGTCGTTTATCATAAGCCCCGGTGTAGACATTACACCATACTGTGCAATTTTTGCTAAGTCAGTTACTTTTTCTAAATTCGCTTGCATACCTAATGTGCTAAGCGCTTCTTTAGTATTGTTTGTAAGAATCTCGCAGTTTTTACAACCAGGACCTAAAACCTTGATATCCATTGCCCCTTCAATGTGCTCGCCTATTTGCTCGCTTTCTTTGCAATTACCCCCACAACTACATGATGATTTTTTGCTTCCACCAAACAATGATGAAAATACACTTTTTTTCTCGCTCATAATTATTCCTCCAAATATATTATATTAAAAACCTAAATAAAACATGTAAAACCCAATTAGTAAAATCGCTATACCCATCGCATATTTTAACAGTATACTAAACTTGCCATATTTTTTGCTTCCAGTTATTTTTTTTACAAAACCCATTGAAGTTCCTGCAATTAACACTAAAAAGCTATGTCCGACTGAATAAATCAAAAGCATCAGTATTCCCCAGACAATATTTCCACCTCTTGCTACTAATCCAAGTAGAACTACTAGCACTGGTGTTGCGCATGGTGAGGAAAATATTCCTCCGAGAATGCCTGCGATAAATGCTCCGATATATCCCTTTTTTGTACTCTTTGACATAAGGTAGGTCGATGGAATAAAGTTAAATATTTCCATTGTCTGTAGCGCCATTAACACCATTAAAACACCTAACACTAAATACCACCAGCTACTACCGCTACCCATAAGTTGACCTAATAGCGAAGCTATGGTCCCGAGTGCAGTAAAAGTCACTGCCATCCCTACCGAAAATGTAAGCGAAAGCTTAAAAGCTCTTTTGGTATCGTTATTTGATGTTCCACCAACATATCCAATTACTAAGGGCACACTTGATAGAGCACATGGCGTCACAGAAGTTAAAACGCCAGCTAATAGTGCTATAATAGGCGCTAACCATGTGCTGTTTTCAATCAGCACTGATAAATCGGCTAACCATGCATCAATCATTTTGTAGCCCCCAACTCTGCGAGTATAAAGTCCACTTGTTCTTTTGTTAATGCACCTTCGTGAGCAGTAAATAAATGCTCACCCGTGTCTTGGTCTTGATACATTATCATTCCCATAGCCTCAGGGTCAGAGGGTACATATGGTGCGCCGTTTGCATCAAAGAAAAACTGCGTCGGTATTACTGTCATAGGAAAACCTTGCGCTGTTTGTGGGTATTTCCACACATCATAAAATTTTACAATAGCTATATCTTGATATTCTGCATTTGCTTCTTCAAGCACAGGTTTCATTTCTTTACAAGGTATGCATTCATCTGCACCGAAATCCAACATTATAGGCATATTGTAACTTTTTAACTTTTCAAGGTCAATGCTATCACTCACAAGTGCTAAATCTTGGTTGTCTGATGTGGCAATTCTTGAATCTTCATTATTGCGAAACACCCAAATAGCAGCCACTACTATAATTATTACAACAGGTGCTAGAATTTTTACTATAAGTTTTGCTCTGCTTGTTTTCTCCAAAATAATAACCCTCCTAATATTTATACTGAGCTATTTGCTTTCTTTATTAAATTTTTGTCCGCCTGACAAATTATATGTTTTATCAAAGCCATTACCCAATAAAATATTTTGTGCCGCATTACCTGTGACACCTTTATTACAGTATGTCACTGTGATTTTGTCTTTATCCAAATTTTTCATCTCTTCACGTAGCTTTGCGTGAGGAATATTTACAGCACCTTCTAAATGTCCTTTTTTCTCATAATCAGATGGGCTTCTTACATCGATAATTTGCACATCATCGCCAATGTTTTCCATAACTTTTGAAGTCACAAGTTTTCTACCTCTGTTTATCGCATTATCCAAAATCATGCCGGTATAGTGCACTGGGTCTTTTGTTGTAGAAAATGGTGGCGCATAAGCTAAATCTATGTGGAATAGCTCATCTACTGTCGCTTTATAGGTGATGAGTGTCGCAAAAACGTCGATACGCTTATCAACACCCTCAGTCCCGATGATTTGCACACCAAGTAATCTGCTTGTTTCTCTATCCGCAATCGCTTTTATCACCATTTCTTTGCCACCAAGATACTCAGGCTTATTCGGTTTAACATTATGGCAAATTTCGATTTCATAGCCTTCGTTTATTGCTTCAATTTCACTTAATCCACTGCTTGCTACAGTTAAATCAAACACCTTATAAATTCCCGTGGATAGATTTCCTTTGTACTCGATTTTTGAACCAGTAGCACAGTCCCCTGCTATTCTTCCAGTTTTATTTGCTGTACTTCCAAGCGGTCTATATACTGCTTTTCCTGTGATTGCACTATAAGTTTCGATGCAGTCACCACATGCGTATACATCAGTAATATTAGTCTGCATATGCCTATCAACTTTAATTGCACCCGTTTCACCGATTTCTACTCCACTAGCTTTTGCTAATGCAACATTTGGTTTTACACCAGTCGCTAAAATAACTAGCTCAGCTGCAACTTCTTCCCCATTTGAAAGCAATACAGTTCTATCATTTATCTCATTGATATACGTAGATTTTGTAATATTTACACCAAATGCTTTTAGTTTGTTTTCAAGTAGCTGTGCCATATCCGAATCAAGATTTGGCGTAATTTTATCTGCAATCTCAATTACTCTGGTGTCTATTCCTTGTGCCACAAGATTTTCTAACACTTCAAATCCAATAAATCCTGTCCCAGCAATTACAGCAGTTTTAGGTGATTTTTTTTTGATAAAATCACTAATTTTTATCGCATCGTCCATATTTCTTAAGACGAACACATTATCGTTTTCCACGCCTTTTATCTGTGGAATCGACGCTGATGCCCCTGTTGAAATGATAAGTTTATCATACTCATCTGTGAAGACTTCACCAGTTTGTAAATTTTTCACACTCACTGACTTTTTCTCAGTATTGATGCTTAGCACTTCATGTGAAGTCATAATATCTACATTATATTTCTTCTTAAAAAATGCTACATCACGCGGTGCTAGTTGATCAATTGTCTCGATTTCTCCCCCGATAAAATATGGCATTCCACAGCCTGAATATGATATGAATTGGCCTTTTTCGTATACAGTAATTACTGCATGATCATCATTTCTTCTCGCTTTAGCTACCGCAGATGTCCCTGCTGCAACTGCTCCGATTGCTATTATTTTCATAATCTTCTCCTTTAAACTAAATATGGTTGTAAAAAGTTAAATAGATATCCTACTAATATTATACCTACTGCACATATCGCAATAAATACGCCCAAAAGTCTTGGCTTGATTGCTCTTTTTAACATAATCATTGATGGAATAGATAACGTAGTAACCGCCATCATAAAGCTTAGTATTGTACCCAGCTGTGCGCCTTTTCCAAGCAGCGCCTCTGCAATCGGAATTGTACCAAAAATGTCTGCATATATTGGAATACCGATTAACGTGGACATAAGAACTCCAAAAGGATTATTGCTACCTAGTATTGTTTCTATAAACTCTTGAGGTATCCAGTTGTGAATTATTGCCCCAATGCCTACACCAATTAATATATAGATGAACACTTTTTTGAATGTCTCAAGCGTTTGGTCTTTTGCATACAACAGTCTATCTTTTTTTGTAAGTTCAGGCGACTCTAAGTCTACATTTCCAGCTGTTAAAATAAACTCTTCTACATATTTTTCCATTTTAAGCTTTTCTATTAGTGTACCGCCTATAACTGCTACTGTCAATCCGAGTACTACATAAATTATTGCAACCTCTGCACCGAAAATCCCCATTAAAAGCATTAAGCTTGCTAGATCTACCATAGGAGATGATATCAAAAATGAAAATGTAACGCCTAGTGGTAATTTTGCGCTAGTAAAACCTATAAAAAGCGGTATTGATGAACACGAGCAAAATGGAGTAACTGTACCTAGTAACGCTGCTATAATATTTGCCCAAACCCCTTTAAATCTCCCTAATATTTTTTTGCTTCTCTCTGGTGGGAAATAGCTTTGAATATATGAAATCATGAAAATTAGCGCGCATAATAGCACAACAATTTTTATCATATCATAAATAAAAAACTGTAAGCTTCCTGCAATCGGCGTGCTCATATCCATGCCAAATCCCTCTAGTATACTGTAAACTAAGTCGTTTAACCACTGCATACCTAAAATTTGTTGCGTGAAAAAATTCCACACTGTTTGTATCACTTGCATCTCAAATACCTCTTTCATATCAATTAAAATTGATGTGTATCTCTAAAATTTTACCATCCCAATTGGATGGCTAAGCTAAGTTTAATAAATAAGTTTCGTTTGGAGTTTGTTTTTGTGAAGGAGTAATTATCTCATCAACAATTTTAATCATGCGTTCTTTTACATCAGAATTAATACGATAAAGCATCCATTTGCCATTTTGCACCCCGCAAACTATGCCAGACTCACACAAAATCTTCATATGATACGACAGTGCAGATTGTTTTATATCTGTGCAATCAGACAATACACATGCACATTTTTCTCCATCCCTGAGTAATTCTAAAATTGCAAGACGTTTCTCATCGCATAGAGCCTTAAATATTTTAGCATTTACTTCATGTTCATTCATCAAAAAACCTCCTCGATAAATTATATGCAGTAATAATAATTATTACATCAAATTATTTTGATATATACAGTATACGCTGTGAAATATTTTTTGTCAATACTTAAATTAAAAAAAGTTGATATGTTTTTATTTTGCTAAATACTAAAAGCAGTTTTCGTAAACGAAAACTGCTCTCCACATAAATTTATGAGCCTGTCGATTTGTATTTTGAAAGGCCAAATCTAAAAAACGCGTAACATGGTATAGCAAAAAGCATTGAAATGAACGGCAAAAACATATAGTATGTATTATCACTATTTCCAGTTAAGTATAAAAACGGATAGTACTGAAATAACGCAATCGGGATAACAAACGTAAATATTTTCAGCACAGTATCTCCAAATATTTCGAGAGGATATTTTCCAAACTCGTTACTTCCATATATAAAAATATTCATAAATTCTATCCCCTCGATTGTAAAAAAGCTAACACCAGCGTATAAGATAAATATTGATGAGAACGTGATTATTCCACCCACTATCATAAAAATGAGAGTAAAAACTTTGTCCGCATTCCAGATTACTCCGCTTGCAGGCAGTGCATAAGCAAGCATAAGCACTGCTTGCAAAAATCTACCGAGTCTTGCAAATTCCATTGTTGAAGTTAAAACTTGAAATACAACGCTCCTTGGGCGAATTAATATCCTATCTAGCTCCCCCCTCCTTATTAATCCAGGGAAAAGGTCAAAACCTCTAAAGAAAATCTCTGAACTGGTAAAAGCAGTAAGCATCACAGAAAAACACAATAATATTTCTGAAAAAGTGTATCCATTAACTAGTTTAAATCTATCAAAAACAAAGTACATGCTCAAAAAGCTTGTAAAAGATACTATAAAATTCCCAATAGCTGATAAGAGGAATGATGTTTTATATTGCATTTGACTAGCTAAAATCATCTTTAAAAATTTAAAATATATGCCCATATTTAACCTCCTTGTGCAACTACTTTTTTGAGTGCGTTTCGCATCAGCAGTTTACCAATTCCTACAAGTACTACTATCCAAAATAGTTGCAGCGCCATTGCACTCAGCGTTTGAACTCCAGTGATTTGTCCAATATAGACTAAGAATGGTGTGCTCTGAATTGACGCAAACGGTAGCAAGTAAATTATCGGTTGTAGCCAATCTGGAAAAAATGGAATAGGTATGAGCGCACCTGTAAGTAGCTCCATCGCGCTAACTGCTATCGCTTTTATCCCGTTAGCTGATATCGTATAAAATGCAGTTGTGTATATTAACATCCCTATTGAAGTCACGACAAATAATCCGAATATTGAAGAGATTAAGAATAATAGAAATGTCATTATGTCAGCTGGTAATGTTAGATTATAAGGATATGGTAATAGCATTGCAAAAATTAAAATTGGAGCAGATCTTAACACCACCCGTGATAATCTTGTTGCTACGTTTTTTGTAAACCACATTGAGTATATATCAATAGGCCTGCACATTTCGTAAGCAATACTGCCTGAGGTAATACTCTCAAAAATATCGTTATCGAAAAACCACGCATTAAAAAGCGTGAGTAATGCTTGCTGTAGCCATATGTAGCTTGTTAATTGTGAAAACTCCATCGGGAATGCTGAAGCGTCGCTTTGATAAAAAGCATGGTATAGTAGTATCGTCATTCCTCCCCACGCAAACTGAGTTGCAAGACCTCCCCATGCAGCCGCTCGATACTGCAAGCCTGTGACAAAGCGAATTCGTAAAAAAGAGTAATATTTTTTCATTCCATATCCTCCTATATTTCAAATTCTTTGTACAGCGACACTACCATTTCCTCTGCAGTAGTAGAGCTCACCGCTATATCTGTTACGGATAATTTTGATGACAAAAGCGTAATCGCCTGTGACACTCCTATTATATTAGTATCCACTGTAATCTCAATATGTCCATCTAAATCTTTTATAACTTCAAATCCACCAATATCATTAAAGATATCATGTTCACCTGTCGCATCGTAATCTACTACCAACGTTTTAAAGGAAGAGTTTCTTTTTTTAAGTTCACTTAATGAACCGTCAAGCAAAATTTTGCCTTTCCCAATCAGCAATATTCGCTCAGTTAAAGCTTCTATATCCTGCATATCATGGGTTGTTAGTATAACAGTGGTCTTATGCTCCTTATTGATTTTTTTCACAAAATCTCTCACTGCAATTTTTGATATTGCATCGAGCCCAATAGTAGGCTCATCCAAAAACAAAATTTTCGGATTATGTAAAAGAGAGGCAGCTATTTCACATCTCATACGTTGGCCTAGCGAAAGTTGACGTGCTGGCGTTTTCAATATTTCGCTTAAATCAAGCAACTCGGTAAGCTCGTCCCGCATTTTAATATATGCGCTTTGTTCAACCTTATAAATATCACGCAAAAGCTCAAAGCTATCGATAACAGGTACATCCCACCATAGTTGTGACCGCTGCCCGAAAACTACTCCAATCTCGCTAACATGTGCTACCCTATCCTTATGTGGGATTTTCCCATTAATCACACATGAGCCACTATCGGGAGTAAGCACACCACTCATCACTTTTATCGTGCTACTTTTCCCAGCACCGTTAGGGCCAATATATCCTACCATTTCTCCATCATTTACCGTAAAAGAAATATCATCAAGCGCATGAATATAACTATACTCCTTATTAAAGAGAGCTTTTACCGCTTGAGAAAAACCTGCGTTACGCTTTCCAACCTTGAAAGTTTTTCTAATATTTTTTACCTCAATCATTTTTTGCCCCTTTCCTTAATAACTGTTAAAATTGCATGACGAATGCAGCCATATTTTGGTTATATGGCTGTGAGTTTTTATCGCTATTTTATTGTGTTTAATCATTATACACATATTTTTTCGCTAAGTCAATAGTTTTTTCTACATTGTTATTGCTTTTTTATTATGATATAATAGAAAGTAGGAAATATTATTACAACTATCTTTTTATAGAGGTGTAGCATGAAAAAAGTAGTCGATTTATCGCTGGGGTTTATTTTTTTATTATTGATATTCATTGCTGGGTTTTATTTCATAATTAGCTCGATGGTAACTCAGTACAAGATGAGTACAGGGCATAATATCGAAAATTTTAATGTAGCAGATTTAAATGCTGGAGATTATATTTTTGGGTACATAGACACATATTTATATGATGTCGAAAGTGAAACTGGCGTACAAGGAACTATTACTTCTGAGGGCAGAACGATTTATAATGTTTTTAGCTTGCCAGACAATGGCAGTAGCTATATTCCCACATATATTTCAGATCCCCATACCATATACGAGCTCGATATACTTGGCACTGAGGAATCACATAACGTATATTTTGAAGGGAAAGTTACTAAAGCTCTGGCTCAGATAGATTCTGACTGGTATATGTCTGCGTTAACATTAAGCGATGAGGAAGCAGTTAGTGAGCTTGTTCGTCAAGATATAGCTTTATTAGCTTGGGACTTTTCTGGCAATGATTATTATTTAATTATCGGATTAGTCTTAATAGCTATCAGTGTTGCTTTTTTCATTTTAAATGGTGGCTTTTCTAACTTAGTTCATCACGAGCCTAATACCATTAGTGCAGTTGTTACCTCCGATGAGAAGATACTAAATGCGCTTTTAGTAAATACAAAAATCCTGCCACATACACAGGTAAAACAAATGCTCGAAAGCGAAAAAACTTTATTACGCATGTATAATCTTAAAGTAAAAGAGCTCAACAAAAGCCGTGGCGAAGGCTACATACTCCTCTTTGTAGGAATCGCTGTGTACATTGCGTTTTCTTACTCAATAGCAAGACTTCTTGCGGTTCTCATGATTGTTTTTGCCTTGCGTAAAATAATAATTGCTTTGTATAATTCCTCGAATAAATTTGTTTTGTCCTTTATAGATTTATTTCAAAAAGATAATTTGCATAAGCGAATTATTACGGCACAAGAGCATATTGCTGAGCTTGAAACTGTGCTTAAAAAGATAGATGAAGAAGCTGAAAAAGAGCCTATAGCTACTAAAGCAGAGGAAACATTTAGACTAGATAATTTTAGAGGATAAGTTATATTACTTATTAAACTTATGTTAAAGTAGGCGGATGGAGTGACACTGTTTCACTTTATCCGCTATTATTAATATTTAACAAAGTGAAATATTAATCTGACATGTGGAGCATTCTTGCCCCACGGCAATAAAATTAGGGGAAATTGTCTTGTATTTCCCCTCTTTAACAATCCAGCTAACTGTTAAATTCACCCCTTTGCCTTTTTCGCACCGTTAAGATATTCCGCTTATCTGCGAACAAGCATCCAAGGCTTCGCCTTTGGATACCACGATTTTTAGAAAAAAATCGAGTAAAACTTAAATATGGCAACTTCATATTACTTCGGATAAATAATATTTTTCACTTGAAAAAATATTATTTATATGTTATAATGCTTTGGTTAGTTTTGGCTAACATTTATTTTGATTTTTTTACAATTTGATTTGATAGAGGGATAAAAATGATTAATAAAAGACTAATAAAAATAGTACCTGACGCCAACTCGCATATAGCAAAAAATGTCATGCTACAAATTGCAGGATTAATCTGTAACATCATTTTGATGATATGTGTTAGCATATTTTTAGGTAACTTAATAAACGATAGCCTAACAGCTAGTATAGCAGTGCCTACTATTTTAATTGTAGTAATTTGCATCGCCCTTAAAGTAGGATCGATTTATCTAGCAAGCATACAAAGCTATCTTGCATCAAAATCTGTAAAAAGTATTTTGCGCAGTAAAATTTACGATAAAGTTATAAAACTTGGTAGCAAATACACACAAAAAGTGTCATCGGCTGAGCTTTTGCAAATGTCTGTAGAGGGAGTTGAACAGCTCGAAACTTATTTTGGCAATTTTTTGCCGCAATTTTTTTATTCGATGATTTCTCCGCTAATCTTATTTGCTGTTGTTTCTTTTATCAATTTTAAAATTGCTGTAATTCTCTTTATCTGCGTACCTCTTATTCCGATTTCGATCGTTTTAGTGCAAAAATTTGCCAAAAAGCTATTAGCTAAATATTGGAATGAATATCTGGGGCTTGGCGACAATTTCCTCGAAAATTTACAGGGGCTTAACACATTAAAAATTTATAGCTCAGATGAATATAAACATACAAAAATGAATGAGCAAGCAGAGCGCTTTAGAATCGTGACAATGAAGGTGCTTTCCATGCAGCTAAACTCCATTATTGTCATGGACATAATCGCTTATGGGGGCGCAGCTCTCGGTATAATCTTTGCTTTGCTCGAGTTTTCAGCCGGAAGCATCACAGTAGCAGGTATGATTGCGATTATCATGCTTAGTGCAGATTTTTTCTTACCATTAAGAATTCTTGGCAGTTTTTTTCACATTGCTATGAACGGGATAGCAGCTAGCAAAAAAATCTTCACCTTGCTTGATATCCACGAAGATGAAGAAAAAACTGCGAGAATTACTGATACTTCCATCAGCATCAATCACCTCGACTATTATTACGATGAAAAGCATATAATCCACGATATTAGCTTAGATATCCCCCAAAACAGCTTTGTTTCAATTGTTGGGAAAAGTGGCTGTGGTAAATCTACCATTGCTGGAATATTAACTTCAGTAAATGAAAATTATATTGGTAATGTAAAGATTGGACAAACCGAGCTTTCTGAGATAAACAAGGAAAACTTAAGCGAAAACATCACACTTATTTCTGCAAATAGCTATATCTTTAAAGGAAGTGTTCGAGAAAATTTAATGATGGCTAAAGCAAATGCTACTGACGATGATATGTGGTTAGTATTAGAAAAAGTAAACTTAGACGAGTTCATTAAAAATGAAGATGGGCTTGAAACCGCTTTGCTCGAAAAAGGTAGTAACTTTTCTGGGGGGCAATGTCAACGTCTTGCACTAGCACGTGCACTACTTCATGATAGTGCAATCTATATTTTTGATGAAGCTACCAGCAATATTGATGTCGAAAGTGAAAATGACATTATGAGCACAATAAAAGATTTAGCATTAACAAAAACTGTAATACTTATATCTCACCGACTAGCGAATGTCGTAAATTCTGATACAATTTACGTATTAAAAAACGGAGAACTACTTGAAAGCGGCAAACATGCGGATTTGTTGAATAGTAATAGTTATTATTCCAAGCTTTGGAACACTCAACAAAATCTTGAAAATATGGAGGTGACAGCATAATGAAACGCTCAACACTTAATGTAATGATGCGACTGATAGGGCTTGTAAAACCATTGTCACTAGTCATGATTGTTGCTATAACTATGGGCTGTATTGGATATATCTGCGCTACGTTTATCACCATTTTAGCTGGATATGCTGTTGTTGATGTGATAAATAATAGTGGTGAAATGCTGGCAGTTTTTATTGCAATTATTGCGGTCATTGCGGTCATGCGAGGAGTGCTACATTATATTGAGCAGTACTGTAATCACTTTATAGCGTTTAAATTGCTAGCGCTCATTCGTGATAAGGTTTTTTTGTCATTGCGAAAACTTGCACCAGCTAAGCTTGATGGAAAAGACAAGGGTAATCTTGTTTCTATTATAACGTCTGACATCGAGCTATTAGAGGTGTTTTATGCACACACAGTTTCCCCTATTTGTATCGCATTTATCACATCAACTATTATAGTGCTCTTCATCGGTAGCTTTAATATAGCGTTGGGAATAATCGCATTAATTGCACATGTTACAATCGGAGTTATTATACCCATTGTCATTTCAAAAAATAGTAAGTCTAGCGGCACTAATCATAGGGAAAGAGTCGGTAATCTTAACACATATTTTCTTGATAGCTTAAGAGGTTTAAAAGAAATTTTACAGTACCGACACAAAGAAGAAAGAAAAGCTGCGATTGACAATCTGTCACTTAAAATGGAGAGTTCTAACAAAAAAATTAAGGGCTATATCGGCGCTACTTACTCAGCAACAAGCTTAGTAATCTTAACTTTTTCTGTTATACTATTATTCACAGCAAGCATTCTTTATAGTAATGATTTAGTCAATATTACAGGAGTAATCGTACCAACTATCGCACTATTTTCGTCATTTGGAGCAGTTACTTCCACAGCAAATCTAGGTGCTGGACTCACTCAAACTATCGCTAGCTCAAACCGAGTTTTGGATATTTTAGATGACATACCCGTTGTAGAAGAAGTAAATGACGGAACAAATATAAAATTTAGTGGTGCGCAATTTAACAATACAAGCTTTTCCTATGGTAACGAAGATATAATAAAAGACTTCACGCTAAAGATTAATAGTAATAAAATCCTAGGAATCAGTGGAAAATCTGGTTGTGGAAAATCAACTACACTAAAACTTCTAATGCGCTTTTGGGATGTACAAAAAGGAAATGTTACCATATCTGATACTGATATAAAAGCAGTTAACACTAAGGGCTTGAGAGATAATCAAAGTTTTGTAACACAGGAAACTCATATTTTCCAAGATTCAATCGAAAACAACATAAAAATCGCAAATGTCAGCGCTAATCGTGAAGATGTAATCGCCGCTGCAAAAAAAGCTTCTCTTCACGAATTTATCCAAACTCTCCCGAATGGATATGATACTCAGGTTGGCGAATTAGGTGACACAATTTCAGGCGGAGAAAAACAGCGCATTGGTATAGCAAGAGCTTTTTTACATAATGCACCTCTAATTTTATTAGATGAACCTACCAGCAATTTAGATAGTCTCAACGAAGCAGTAATATTAAAATCACTGAAAGAACAGACCGATAAAACAGTCGTTTTGGTATCACATAGAAAATCCACCATGAAGATTGCAGACGAAGTTTTAAGCATGGAAACAACGAGGATGAGCTAATGAATAGAGTTGATAATGAAAAGAAAGTTGTCAAGCTCATGATTGAAGTTTACTGCAAAAAAAATCACAGTGGTAATGCGATATGTAGCGAGTGCAAAGCTTTACTGGATTATGCTTTTTTAAGGGCGGATAGATGTCCTTTTAAGGAGAATAAAACGTTTTGCTCCAACTGTACGGTACACTGTTATAAACCTGAGATGAAGGAAAAAATACGTAATGTAATGAGATTTTCTGGTCCAAGAATGATATTATATCATCCAATTATTGCTATTAAGCATGTTATTTCTACGAAAAGAAAGGGAAAAAAGTCCACATGAAAATAAAGAGAATAATATATATTTGCATCGGCTGTGTCGGTTTAGCTTTAGGCGCAGTAGGAGCTGTTGTACCATTGCTACCAGCTTTCCCGTTTTTGCTATTATCCGCGTTTTGTTTTGGCAGAAGCAGCGAAAAGCTAGATAACTGGTTTAAAGGTACAAAGCTATATAAAAACAACTTGGAAACTTATGTTAAAGGCGAAGGCATGACGAAAAAGACAAAAATTAAGATAATGTTCTTAGTGACGATGCTTATGACAATCGGTTTTATCATGATGAACGCAGTCCCTATCGGACAGATTATCCTGTTTTTTGTGTGGGTTTTTCACATTGTATACTTCAGTTTCGTAGTAAAAAACCTTAAGTAAGCATTTTATCTTGATTTTTATAATCTAAAATACCCCCAAAAAATGACTATGTGAATTCACATAGTCATTTTTTATACGCCAATTATATTATCTTTTTATCATATAGTCTAGCTGCGTTGAGCACTACTAACACCGAGCCTGCATTGTGCACAAGTGCACCTGTTGCAGGGTTTAGTAATCCCACGACCGATAAAATTATGGCAGCAATATTTATTATCATAGACATGGATATATTAAATTTAATAGAGAAAATGGTAGCTTTTGATAACTTCTTTATGTAAGAAATTTTAGTTATATCATCACCCATAATAGCAATATCTGCTGCATCAATTGCGATATCACTGCCCATGGTCCCCATCGCTATTCCTACTGTCGCAGTTTTTAATGCAGGCGCGTCATTAACACCATCTCCTACCATACAAACTGCCCTATCGCTTTCTAATATTGATTTAACCGCAGTAACTTTGTCCTCTGGTAAAAGTGATGAGTATACCTTATTAATTCCCACTTTGCCAGCAATGAAATTCGCACTTTTTTCGTTGTCTCCTGTTAGTAATACACTCTCATTAATACCAGCAGACTTTAGCGATGCAATTGCTTCTTTTGAATTGCTCTTTACTTCATCAGACAGTCCAACTACTCCTATTATTTCTTTACTATCCGCTACTATGATAACAGCTTTTCCCTGCTCTCTCAGTGCGCTTATTAACTCTGTCACTTTACCAGATATAGTTAGTTTCGCCTTATCCTCCATTAGTCTCTCATTACCGCAACAGTATATTTCCCCAGAAAATAATGCGCTCACTCCTTTTCCTACCGTCATTGAAAAGTCTTCAACATCACTATATGAAATCCCTTTTTCCTTTACGTGACTTAATACCGCTTTCCCAATTGGATGTTCTGAGCGACTTTCTATAGCTGCAATGATTGTAAGGAATTCATTTTCATCAATAGCAAATGTGTTCACATCACTCACTGCAAGTTTTCCATGCGTAATTGTACCTGTTTTATCAAAACAAACCGTACTCACTTTACCCATTTGCTCAAGCGCTTCACCTGATTTAATAAGCACACCATTTTTGGTAGCTTGCCCTATTGCCGCCATTATTGAAGTCGGCGTCGCGAGTGCTAACGCACATGGACAGAATACAACTAATACTGTAACTGCACGTATAAGCGCGTCGTCTGGCTGCTTTAATAAAAATGCAAAAATCAAGTATGTAATCAGCGCAATCAGTAGCGCTAATGGCACAAGATATCCCGCCCATTTATCTACGATTTTCTGTGTAGGAGCTTTATTATTATCCGCTTCTTTTACTAGCTGAATCATTTTTTGTAGCGAAGAGTTCGCAAAAGATTTCGTTACCTTAACATCAACAGAACCAAATCTATTGATAGTACCCGTATAAACTTCGTCAAAAACCGCCTTGTCTACTGGTAAGCTTTCCCCAGTCATAACGCTTTGATCAACTGTTGTGTTCCCAACTACGATAACACCGTCTGCCGGAAAACTTTCCCCCGGCAAAACCCTAATAACATCGTCTTTTAAAATATCTTTAGCTTCTACCATTTTCTCGCTTCCTTGAGTTATTACTCTCCCTTGTGTAGGTACAAGGTTTAAAAGCTTCTCGATACCTTTTTGTGCTTTTTCTACAGTTTTATCCTCAAGCCACTCGCCTATCGCCATGATGAACGCTACCTCACCAGCAGCGAAAACATCTCCGATATATACTGCCGCTATCATCGCAATCGTAATAAGTAGCGGTGAAGTTATGCGCTTATCTACCGTGTTTACAATAGCTAAATAAGCTAGTGGTATTCCAGATATTATCAGTGATACCCACGCAGGATTAATTAAGAATTCATAAGACATATCCATTAATGGCAATATATATTCTGTTATAAAACTCGCTAATAAGAATATTCCCGAAATCCAAAGCATTGGTATAGAATTAAGTAAAAATATATACTTTTTCATCGCTTACCTCCTAAATAATTTTTGAAAACTGATTAACTGCTGAAACGAGCTTATCTATCGTTTCTTCCTCTTGCCCACTACTAATGCCATCAAGGACACAGTGGTGCATATGTCCCTCCAAAATAATCTGCCCTGTTTTGTGCAGTGCTGACTTTATCGCACCTATTTGTATAAGTATGTCTTCACATGGTTTGTCTTGGTCAACCATTTTTTGCACACCACGCACCTGTCCTTCTATTTTCTTTAAACGCCTGTTAATTGCATCAACATCCATGCATTGTTTCATAATTAATCCTCCTTATTATACCCTAAGGGGGTATAGGTATATATTACTTCAGAAAAGTTAGATTGTCAAGAAAAATCTGCTTTTTTTGAATATAATTTTAATTTTTAAGATAAATTAATACAAAAGACTTGACTTTTCAGTTAGTTTGTGCTAACTTATTAATAGAGTTAGTTATTTCTAACTTTTATGTGTAGAGAGAGGTGCAAATATGAGCGTTGTAATAGTTGGCGGAAACGAGTGTATGGAAAGACGATATATTGACACTTGTAAAGAATATGGATGTAAAGCAAAAGTTTTTACTAAAATGAAAGGTGACGTTAGAGGTAAATTTGGTTCACCTGATATGATAATAATGTTTACAAACACTGTTTCACATAAATTAGTAGCATGCGCAAACTGTGAAGCTAAGAGATGCAAAGCGAGAATAGAACGTTCTCATTCAAGTTCACTATCCGCTTTGAAAAATATTCTAGAAGCTATGTAAGCTTTCTTTTAATAGAATATTTTAGAAAAACAAGCAAAATTATAACTTAAACAGAGGTATGTATGATAAGCGAAAAATTACTTATAGAGCACTGCTCACTAACACTATCTTCACTGAAGACGGCAAGTTTATTTACAGTGAAATTTGATAGTTTATCTGATGTAAAAAATGACATTAAATTGTGGGCAAATAAATTTAAAGATAGTGGGATTAAAATCATACTACTAAAAGCAAAGAACAACTCAGCTCTTGTTTATCTGTATAGAGAGAATATGCTTATAAACGATATAGAAAGTACATATGCAAAAGAAATTTTATCACAATACGGATATAATAATTTATCTGTATCTGAGGCGATACACCGCCTATCGCAAAGGCTTTATACTTTTGAGGAGTTTCCACATGAAATCGGCCTGTTTTTAGGCTACCCTCCAAAAGATGTTGAAGGTTTCATATGCAATGGTGGTAAAAATTGTAGTCTGTGTAGGTACTGGAAAGTATATGGTGACACAAGCGGAGCATTAGAGAAATTTGCACAATATGATAAATGCAAAGCAATATACAAAAAGCTTTGGCAAGACGGACGCGATATTTTAAGACTTACTGTAAAAAAACAGTTAGCTTCTTAAATATATAAAATAGCGCCAGATTTATGGCGTTGATACAACAAATTTAAAGGAGAATATTAATTATGAGCAAAATTGCAATAGTTTATTGGAGTGGTACAGGAAACACTGAAGCTATGGCTGGGTTTATAGCTGACGGAGCAAAATCTAAAGGAGCAGAAGTTGATGTAATGACATCAGCAGATTTTACTAAGGCTATGCTTGCAAATTATGAAACTATCGCTTTTGGTTGTCCTTCAATGGGAGCAGAAGTATTAGAAGAAACTGAGTTCCAACCTATGTGGGACGATGTTAAAGATTCTTTGGCAGATAAAAACATTCTACTATTCGGTTCATACGGATGGGGCGATGGCGAATGGATGAGAAACTGGGAAGAAGAAACTACTGCTAAAACGCTAAAATCATATATGTGCAATGAATCACCTGATTCAGAAGCAGAAGCTGCTTGCAAAGCTTGTGGCGAAGAATTAGCGTAATTTTATTGAATTTTAAAGCCTAAGAAAAGCTCTTAGGCTTTTTACTTATTGGGGGAGTCATGCTTAAACATAATAAATCTATACTTAACGTATCAAGACATCTTTTACTTGATACCACACTAACTGAAAAGCAAATTGCAAAAATTTTATATATTTCTGAGACAGGCTTAAGAGATTTGTATAACAAAAACTTTGGGATGCCTCCTAAAAAATATATTAAAAAAGTTAAAATGAAAAAAGCTCAAACTTTGTTAAGGATTACAAATAAAACTATTAGCGAAATTGCTTATTCAATTGGATATGTAAACACAAGTAAATTTTCTCATTCTTTTAAATTATTGTATGGGATAACTCCGTCGAATTACCGCAAAAATTGCGGTTTAGGAGCAGAAAAAGACAAGTAGTTTGTGCTATAATGTAATAATTAATTTAGATTGGGGGAATTTTACGTGTTAAAATTCATTACAAAACAACATAAACTAATATTTGCTGCTGGCGCTGCTACTGGTCTTGCTGTGCTTGGTTTACTAAAAACTAGAAAAGCTCGCGACCTTGCTGTAAAAGGTGTAGCTGGTAGTATAATGCTTAAAGATAAAGTATTAGAAACAGCTGCAAATATCAAAGAAGAAGCAGATGATATCTGTGCTGAGGCAAGAATGGTTGCGCAAAATGGCTGCGAGTGTGGCTGCGACTGTGACTGTGGTGACGAGTGCGATTGCTAAAACTAACTTAAGATTAAAGGAGATGCCTATGAAATATCACATAGTCTGTGATAAGCCCTCCCGACTCAGAGTTCGTTTTGGAAAATACATCATAACTAAGGAGCAGTGTTACGGTCTATCCGAGCTGCTCCTTTCTTTAACTGGTGTTACAAATGTTATTGCGAATGAGATAAATGGCTCAGTGCTTATCGAATATGACGATTTTAAATCGAGAGATTTAGTTTTAAACAAACTATCCTCATTAATACTTTCTGATGTAAAGGATGGTGCCCCTACAGAGGAACAACGTGCACATATATTAGAGAGTAACATTAAAAAGAAGATTGTAAAATACTGTGTTAGCTATGCTTTAAGACAAGTTTTTATGCCTACATATATAAATAGAGTGTATACGATTACTCGTGCTATTCCCTACGTGGTGAATGGCTTAAAGGCATTGGCGCGCAAAAAAATAAATGTAGATGTTTTAGATGGCACTGCCCTCTCTGCATCACTTTTATCAAAAAACTACAAAACTGCATCGTCAACAATGTTCTTACTCGGTCTTTCAGACTTACTGCTTGAATACTCAAATCTCAGGGCTAAAAATGCTTTAGCGCAAAGCCTTACAATCAATGCTACAAATGTGTGGCTAATAAAAGATGGTATAGAAGTTTCTGTTCATCACAGTGACATTGTGGTCGGCGACGTTATACGCATAAGAAAAGGGAGCTTAATTCCTGTTGATGGTACTGTAATAAGCGGAGATGCTCTTATAAACGAGTCCACAATGACGGGTGAGCCCATTCCTGTACATAAAACTCTTGATAGCACAGTTTTTGCGGGGACAGTCCTAGAAGACGGCGAAATTGATGTTGAAGTTTTAAGCTTACACAATGAGTCAAGGATTGCAAAAATAATTAACCTGATTGACACAGGTGAAAAAGAAAAGGCTTTAGTTCAAGGTCGTGCAGAACGACTAGCTGATGATATCGTACCTGTAAGCTTTGGTTTATTTTTAGCAACACTTTTATTTACTGGAAATATTTCCAGAGCATTATCTGTGCTCATGGTTGATTTTTCATGCGCTATAAAGCTTACTACGCCTATAACGATTATCTCTGCACTAAAAGAAAGCGTAAATCATGGTGTACTTGTAAAAGGTGGTAAATATCTTGAGATTTTATCAAAAGTAGATACAGTTGTCTTTGATAAAACAGGTACATTAACTAATGCAGTTCCAAAGGTATCGAAGATAATCTCCGTTAACGATAATTATAGCGAAGACGAAGTGCTAAAAATTGCTGCTTGTTTAGAAGAACATTTTCCACATAGTGTGGCAGCTTCTATCGTTAGCGAAGCAAAAAATAGAGGTATACACCATCCTGAGGAACATGGCAAGGTTGAGTATATCGTCGCACATGGAATAGCTAGTATGTATAATGGTAAACATTCTGTTATAGGAAGCAAGCATTTTGTATTTGAAGATGAGAAAGTCCCATTCCCTACTGAAAAAGAGCAGTGGATAGCGGAGCAAATTCAATATGATAGTGCGGTATATCTCGCTGTAGATAATGAGCTTATTGGTATAATTTGTGTAAATGATCCACCAAGGTTAGACGCTAAGCTAACTATCCAAACTCTCAAAAACGAAGGTATTAGCGACATTTTCATGATTACAGGCGATAGTGAAAGTAACGCTAAATTCACAAGTGAACTTTTGGGAATTGATAAGTATTATGCTTCAGTTTTACCCGACCAAAAAGCAGCCATTATCGAGCGACTCAAATCTGAGGGCCGAACTATCTTAATGGTTGGCGACGGAATTAATGACACTCCTGCACTTAGTGTGTCTGATGTTTCGCTTACGCTAAACGGTTCGTCTGATATCGCACGTGAAGTTGCTGATATATCTGTACTCTCGCATGAGCTCACAAAAATAGTAGAAATAAGAAGGCTTGCTAAAAAGCTTATGAACAAGATTTATAAGCAGTACAGCATTATAGTTTCGTTTAACACTGCCTTGATAGTACTCGGCATTGTAGGAACAATTAACGCAGGTACATCTGCTTGGCTACACAATGCCTCAACAATGGCACTAACATTAACTTCCGCAAAACCTATGCTTAATAAATACGATGTAATAAAATTATCGGAGGTCGAAGAAGATGAAACAACATAAAGTTTGGGCGTATATCGCTGTTATCGCAATGATAATGTGCATTATTACTGGATATAAACATAAATAAGAAATGCAAAAAGCTAACATTCTATATATAGAATGTTAGCTTTTTAATTATACTTAATTATTATTTGTAATTAGATTACAAGCAGCTTTGTTGGTCTTTTCGGGATAAAAG